>CASFMG010000033.1 GCA_949295755.1 uncultured Christensenella sp. | reverse complement strand
TTCAAAAGAAGACTATAAAAAAATTGTATACAAGGCAATGGACTTCTTAAGGGGTAACGACAACGAAATAGAAAAAATTTTAACCGAAAAAATGCAACTTGCAAGCAGTATCCAAAATTTTGAGCGAGCACTGGAAATTAGAGATATGATAAAAATGGTTAATAGTTTAAAACAAAAAGTTGTTGCCGACCTTCCAACAGATAAATCCATTGATGTAATCAGTTATGTAAACAATGGAATAGTAGGAGCGATTTGTGTTCTTACGATAAGACACGGTAAGGTTTTAGGTGTAAAAACGCAAAGCGTGATTGATGCAAGCATTGACGAAGAGGACACAATGAGTCAATTTATTGTGCAATACTATGAAAAGCACGAATGTCCAAAAGAAATTTTAACCAATATTCAGGTGTATGACATTACCGAAGAAGTAGTAAAATCAAAAATAACTTGTCCCAAAAAGGGAACAAAAAACCACTTGATAAAAATGGCAACATTAAACGCAAAAGAATATTTGGAAAAAGTTGAATACAAAGAAAATATTGAATACGATAAAACAGTTGGTGCACTAGAAAAACTAAAAGACAAATTAAATTTATCTAAACTTCCAAATAGAATTGAGTGCTATGATATATCTCATATAAGTGGAACAAACCAAGTTGCATCTATGGTTGTGTTTATTGCAGGCAAAGTTGCAAAAAATATGTATCGAAAGTTTAAAATAGCAAACTACGAAAAAGGTTCTAATGACTTTGAGAGTTTAAAACAAACTTTAACAAGACGACTTAAAGAACTAAACGGCGAAGATGTTAGTTTTACACAAAAACCCGATTTGATTGTTATTGATGGGGGAAAAGGACAACTCAGTTCCACATATCAAGTTTTAAAAGATTTTAATTTAAAAATAGATATAATTGCACTTGCAGAAAAGTTTGATGAAGTTTTTGTACCTAACAAAAGTGAGTCTGTTATGCTTAAAAGGGGTTCAAGCGAACTTAGAATACTTCAAAATATTCGTGATGAAGCACATAGATTTGCAATAACCTTTCATAGAAAACTAAGAAGCAAAAATGAAATAAAATCTCCACTAGACGACATAAAGGGTCTTGGTAAAGTAAAAAAACAAGCACTTTTAAATCAGTTTAAAACATTAGAACAAATTCAAAAGGCAAGTGTTGAAGAACTAAATCTTGTTAAAGGTATTGACATAAACTTGGCAATTAAAATAAAAAAATTTGTAGAAAACTTAAAAAATTCATCTAATTAGTATTGTAAATCTTGTTAATGTTGGTATAATAAAACTATGAAAAAATATACAAGTTTAATGATTTTAATTTTGTTAATGGTTTTTAATGTATTTATTATGCCTAGTTTTTTTTGTGAACAAAATGCAATGGCACAAATATATTCAAATTACAATAATCTAAAAGTTAGAGCATATGGAGATTCTATTTCGGCGGGTTATGGGCTTGATGGATATAATGATTACGTAAATAAAACAAGTTTAATCACTACAGAGAGTTATCCAAATGTTTTTATGCAAGAATATCTTGAAACTTTTGGCGGGGAGATTAAGAGTTATGCTGTTTCTGGAGATACATCTAGTCAACTTGTGGAAGATATATTGCCTTATATAAATAAAACGGCACAAGACTATGATGATTTTATGAGCACAAATATTTTTACACTTTGTATTGGCGCAAACAATATACTCTCTGTTGCTTCTGCCAACTTAGAAAAATTATTAAAAGGCGAAATGCAAATATCAGAATATGAACCTTTACTTCAACAAAGTGTTGAAACTTTTCAAAGTGATTACAACAATTACATTTTGCCGGCATTTACTCAAAAGAACGATACAAAAGTGATAGCAATGACAATTTATAATCCATACAAATATGTAACTTTTAATGATATAAATGTTGATACTCAAAATGCTCAAAATAATTTAGTGGTTAAATCTCTTTTGTCGGCACTAGACCAAACTTTTCAAGAAGTTCTTTCAACAACTATAAAATATCTTGAAAAAGTTAATGATATAATTAGACAAAGTGCAAGTGATAATGTTATAGTGGTCGATATTTACAAATTGTTTGAAACATTTTCAAAAGAAGAATATAAAACATATGTAAATGCAGATTTGTCAAAAATGACAATCACAAAAGAACTTTTTGAAAGTATAGATTGGGAAAATATGAATTTTTCAAATTTATTTTCCACTCTTATGCAATGCTCTGACCCACATCCAACAAAAATGGGACAAGAAGTTATTGCAAATTGTCATAAACAAAATTTTGCTGTGTTTAAACTCAATCTAGAGACTGATATATTAGAAATTAACAATGATGAACAAGAAATATTTTTTTCAATTATAAAAGTAGGTGGAACTTCAAATTATGTTTTTAAATTGTATAAAAATATAAATAACAATTTAACACTTTTAAAAGAAACGCAAGAATATAGATTTTGTGTTAAAGCAAAAGAAATTGATGGTAAAGGCAGTATGTATATAGAAATATTTGAAAATAATGTCAAAGTAGGTCAAAGTAATCAAATTGAATATAATTATCAAGCACAAGATAACACGCAATCCAATCAAGACGAAGAACCAACACAACTGCCACAAAACAACAACGAAAATATTTTTATTATAACACTTGTTTGTGTGGGAATGGTTGCTAGTTGTCTTGTTGTTTTTGTAATAATAAAAAGTGTAAAAAAAAGTAATAAAATGTAATCAAAGGTAAAAAATATAATTATGGAAATAGCAGTATCGGTGTTAATATTAGCAATTGCAATTTTTCTTGTTGTTAAAGGTGGGAATGTTTTTGTTTCATCATCATCTTCACTCGCTAAAAGATTACACATTCCTGAAATCGCTTTTGGAGCAACATTTGTAAGTTTAGCAACAACTCTTGGTGAACTTTTGATATCCATTTTTTCCAGTGTTGACAAAACAACGGATTTGGCAGTTGGAAATGCTGTTGGCTCTGCAATTTGTAATATAAGTCTTATTTGTGGTATTGGCTTTTTATTTATGCAATCAAAACTAAATAAAAGCGGTGCGTTAAAGTACTATCTTTTAATTTTTGTTTGTATTTTTATAACAATATGTGGTTTTTTTTATCAAATATATGTATGGCAAGCAATAGTTTTGCTTGTTGTAACAATTTTCTTTTTTGTGTTTAACTATATTGATGCCAAACTCTATTATAAAACAAACAAAAAAGAAGAGGACGAAAATCAAAAACCTTTGTGGCTAGTAATAATATTATTTTTGCTAGGTGCTTGTGCATTAGGTGGAGGGGCATATCTACTTGTGGACAAAGTTGAATTTTTGGCAAAAGCAATAGGTGTTAATGAACAGTTTATTGGACTAACAATTATTGCAATAGGAACAAGTTTGCCAGAACTGACAACAATGCTAACGGCAATAAAAAAGAATGTGCCAGATTTAGCCATTGGAAATATTATTGGTGCAAATATACTTAACTTTACATTGGTTTTAGCAATACCAAGACTTATTGCCTATAATGAAGGTATGCCAATATCAAAAGAAACAGCATTTATTAGTTTACCATTGTGTTTAATTTTAACTTTAATTTTAGTTATTCCAATACTTGCAAAAAGAAAAACATATCGTTGGCAAGGAATAGTTTTTTTGTGTATATATGGAGTATATTTAATATATTTAATTTCAAATGCAATCTTTAAATTTTTATAAATAAACATAATTCAACAAATATCTATGCATAGTTTATACATTTTAAAAATATTCAATATAACATATCAAAGAAAAAAAACAACAAATAAAACATACTTACAAAAGTTATGCCTAATATATCAACAAAGTTATACACAATAGCAAAAAAAATAGAGTATTAAAATATATTAAAAATAGTTATAAACAAATAACAATATGTGGAAATGTGGATAACTTGTTAAATTTTATCCACTTTTAACCAAAATACGATAAAAATTTATAAATAAAGACCAAAATGAATAAATATGCAAATGTGGAAATGTGGATAACTTTTTCACATTTATGTTTATAACTTTTTATACTTTATTTAGATGATTGACATTATAAATTATACAATATATACTTTCTAAGTAATAATTTGATATGAAGTTTTTAAAAAATATGGAAATTAAAATAAAAAATACACAAAATAAATTAGAGCAAATAAATCCACTAGTGCTAGCCTTTGTTGGAGACAGCGTACATACATTATTTGTTAGGGAAAATGTTATAAACGAAGATGTACAAAAATTAAATGACTATAACAAATCTTGTAATTTTTTGTGTAGGGCAAAAACTCAAAGTAAGGTTCTTGATAAATTAGAACCAATGCTAACCGATAAAGAAAAAGAAATTGTAAGAAGAACAAGAAACACAAAAAATCATCACACATCAAAAAACGCCAATTTGGTTGATTATAAAAAAGCAACCTGCTTTGAAGCACTTGTTGGATATTTATATTTGAATCGGGATAGAAAACGATTAGAAGAAATTTTGCAAATATCAATAGAAGAAAGGAAATAAAATGATAGTAGAAGGGAAAAATGCAGTAAGAGAACTCATAAACAGTGGGGCAACAATAAATAAACTCTATGTTGAAAACAATTTAAAAGACAATGTTAGTAATCAAATTATTGCACTTGCAAAAAACAAAAAAATAAGAATAGATTTTGTTAAAAAAGAAGTGCTTGATAAAAAAAGTATAACAAAAAGACATCAAGGTTTTTTGTGCGATACGGTAGATTTTGTTTATTGTGATGTTGAAGAAATATTAAAAAAGGCAGAAGAGAAAGGCGAAAGTCCTTTTATTATAATATTAGACGGAATAGAAGACCCTCACAATATGGGAGCAATAATAAGGACTTGTGAATGTGCTGGTGTTCACGGGATTATTATTCCAAAACATAGGTCTTGCCAAGTTAACGACACTGTTATAAAAACAAGTGCAGGTGCAACTCTCAATATGTTGGTTGCAAGTGTAACAAACTTAAATAACACAATACAATATTTAAAAAATAACAATGTTTGGGTGTATGGACTTGAACTTGGTGGAAAAGACATATATAAAACAAATTTAAGTGGAAGCATAGCACTTGTTGTGGGAAGTGAAGGTTTTGGAATAAGTAGACTTGTTAAAGAAAATTGTGATGAAATTATATCTCTTCCACAAAAGGGAAAAATAAACAGTCTAAATGCGAGTGTTGCCTGTTCTATTGCAGTATATGAAATTTTAAAACAAAGGTAAAAATGGAAAATTTAACAGATGAAGAACTAATTGATTTAGCAAAAAATGGCAATGAGTTGGCATTAGATTTTTTACTGGATAAATATAAACTGCTTGCAAGTAAAATAGCACGAAGTTATTTTTTGGTTGGTGCAGAGTATGAAGATTTACTGCAAGAAGCAATGATTGGATTATATAAAGCATATATTGGTTATGATAAAACGAACAAAGCCAGTTTTTCAACTTTTGCAACAACTTGTATAACAAGAAATGTTCAAACAGCAGTAAAAACAGCAAACAGAAAGAAAAATCAAATATTAAACAATAGTATTTCATTAACTAATCAGGGTGGTGTAAAAAAACAAAATGAAGATGACGATGAAATAACTTTAATTATTCCGTCAAATAGTTTGTCTCCAGATGAAAAACTAATTGAAAGTGAAAAATTGCAAATTATAAAGCAAAAAATAAAACAATGTTTATCTAAGTTTGAACTAGATGTGTTAGTTTTATATTTACAAGGATATTCTTATACACAAATTGCACAAAAATTAAATTTAACAAATAAAAGTATAGATAATGCACTTTCGAGAATAAGACATAAATTAAGATTTTTAAAAAAGTAAAGCGATTATAATTCGCTTCAGACTGTCGAAAAACTACGTGAACGAAAATTTTTGTAAAATTTTTCTTGCTTTGTTTACTGCAAAATGCAATGTGGGGACCCCGAAAAGTTCAAAGAATTTTTTGGGGAGAGGAGAAATGGAGCGATAAGTTAAAATTTGCGAGAGCAAATAAATATAAGCGATAATTTCGACGAAGTCATTTAGGTAACTAAACTCCTGCTTTTGGGCATTTTATGAGCCTCGCCTCACTTGTTTTTAGGCAGTCTGATTTATTTGTCTACACACTGAAGCGATTATAATTCGCTTTTTTTGTTTTTTATTCAAATATTGTTATGCAAAAAATGTATAAAAAAATAGAATATTAAATTAGT
This sequence comes from uncultured Christensenella sp., assembly GCA_949295755.1. Lineage (GTDB taxonomy): Bacteria > Bacillota > Clostridia > Christensenellales > UBA1242 > UBA5893. Next base: position 8,818 of record CASFMG010000033.1, on the reverse strand, counting down.
TTTATTTTACGACAAAAATGTAATATAAATTATAAATTATTTTTAACATTTTTTTATAATTCACCTTTATTATAAAGTCGAGGTGATTTATGGAAAAAGTATCAAGTCAAGAAAATAAACTATTTTTATTTTGCAAATATGTTTTATTTTTTATAGTTTTTTATTTATTACAAAAAGCACAAATAAATGGAGTGATTAGTCCTTTCGGTTTTGGTATTTATTTTGCTCTTATTTGGTGTAATCAAAACATTTTAATTTTATCGCCACTATACATTGCATCAAGTTATTTAAACAATTTTGTTTTATACGATTTATATTCTGCTATTGCCACTTGTTTAGTTATGATGCTAATTTATGGTGTTCATCTTAAACTTAAAAAACCAATAAAACCAATGCTTATGCTTTTGTATGCTCTACTTAGTCAAGCAGTTAGCGTTTTTTTAAAAATATATAGTGGAACTATTTGGTGGATTGTATGTGTTGAACTTGTGTTTGGACTTTTATATATGTTTGCGTGTATGAAGGTTTTTGAAAGTTTAATTGTTAGGGGTATAACACGAAAGTTTACACTTATTCAAACAATATGTCTTGGTGCGTTTTTTGCAAGTTTAACTTGCGGATTTAGAGCAATAACACTGTTTGATTTTGATTTTGCGAAATTGTTTTTAGCATTTGTTGTGATTTTTTCCACTCTTATTTTACCAATACTAGAAAGTGCACTGCTCACAATGGTATTTTCTGCTGGGACTTTACTTTACGACAATAATCCTTATTTAGTTGCACCAATAATAATATGGTGGCTTGTGTGTTCGTGTTTTAGGGGTAGACATAGAATTTTTGCAATTTTAAGTTTAATAGTTACCGAACTTATGTGTGTGTATTATTTTAACTTTTATTATACAACATCATTTATAACCTTTTTGCCGTGTTTAATCAGCGGGCTTATTGCTCTATGTATTCCACAATCGTATTATCAAGCACTTACAGAAAACTATAATTCAAGTTTTGTTAATAGAAGTTTAGAAACAATAATAAACAGAAATCGAGACAACATACATAAACGACTTTTAAAACTTTCGCAAGTATTTGGAGAAATGGATAAAGTATTTAGAAGTATGATAAAAGGCAAAGAAAGTGAAAACGAGTTAAAATCACTTTTGGTAACTGAAATAAAGAGTAAACTTTGTGCTTCTTGTCCAGAAAAAAATAGATGTCACAAAATTTATGGAGATGAAACAAATTCAATTATGTCCACATTATCGAATATTGCTTTTGAAAAGGGCAGAATAACATTATTAGACATTCCCAGTGTGTTAACAGGCAGATGTTTTAAAGTCAATCAACTCGTTTACACAATAAACGATTTAATAGAACAATACAAAAGTTATGCTTCACTTTTGGGGAGTATTGATGCAAGCAAAGTTTTGATAAGTGAGCAATTGTATGGAGTAAGCAATGTATTAAAAGACCTTGCAAAAGATGTTGGTAAAAATGTTGTTTTTGACAATGGCTTAGAAAAAGAAATAATTGATGAACTTGTATACAACGACATAATATGTAGTGATGCTATTGTTTATCACGATAATCAAAATGTTGTTTCTTGTGTTTTGGAAGTTAGAAAAGAAGATAGTTTAAAGAGCAAAATAAATAATATAGTTTCAAAAGTTTGTAAAACAAAAATGCTTGTCGAAACAGATGAATCAAGTGCTCACGCAGGTTGGCAAATTTTAAACTTAAAAACTGCACCCAAATACGACATTATTTTTGGAACGAGTGCACATACAAAATCTTCATCAACAAAAAGCGGGGATAGTTATTCAATTATAAGAATTGAAGATGGAAAAATTTTAATGGCGCTTTGTGATGGAATGGGTAGTGGAGAAAAGGCAGAACGAACCAGTCAAACAGCGATATCACTGGTTGAAAATTTTTATAAAGCAGGATTTGAAAGCGATATTATACTTTCAAGTGTAAACAAATTTTTGTCGCTTGGAAGTACTGATGTGTTTTCGTGTTTAGATATGGCAATAATAGACTTAAAAAACGGCAGTGCAGATTTTGTTAAACTAGGTGCAACAAATGGTTTTATAAAACACGGCGACACCATAAGCGTGATAGAATGCAATGCACTTCCTCTTGGAATAATATCAAATGCTTCGCCAACAATAAAAACAACAATGCTCCACAGTGGCGATATGATTGTGATATGTACTGACGGCGTAACCGATAGTTTTGCAAGCGATGAAGAAATGACTGATTTTGTAAACAACATAAATTCACTAAATCCACAAGAAGTTGCAGATATTCTTATGGATAAGGCTCTTGAAAATAATCATCAAACGGCTCTTGACGATATGACTATTGTTGTTGCAAAAATATTTGCTAGATAATAATTGACAAAAAAAAGTTTAATATATAATCTATTTCTATGAAAAAACTAATATACACTTTAATTATAACATTTATATGTTTTGCAATTATGCTAACAACCTTTATTTTAATATGTTTAAACCCATAAAAAAAGATAACATTTGTGTTATCTCAGACTGTCGAAAAACTGCATGACCGAAAAATTTTGCAAAATTTTTCTTGCTTTGTTTACTGCAAAACGCCCAAAAACAGTCATTTAGGTAACTAAACTCCTGCTTTTGGGCATTTTGCGAGCCTCGCCTCACTTGTTTTTCGGCAGTCTGATTTATTTGTCTACACGCTGAGATAACATTTGTGTTATCTTTTTTGTTTATTATTTCTTATTTTCTTTTGCGACCTGCATCATTATTGCACATTCAATTCTTTTCTTAAAAAGTTTGCAACCATAATCGTAAACGCCGGCAATATCTCCGGTTGAGTGATAAGCATTTGCAGCACAACCACCACTACAATATAATTTTGCCCAACACGAAGCACAATCCTTTCTTGCATATGCATTGCAATTTTTAAATTTGTTTACCATATCCAAATTTGTTATGCCGTCGTATATGTTACCCAGACTATATTTGCTGTCGCCAACAAATTGATGACAAGGAAAAAGTTCGCCCCAAGGTGTAACTGCCATATACTCTGTACCACTTCCACAACCACTTATTCTTTTATAGATACAAGGTCCATTTTTTAAATCGAGCATATAGTGATAAAATGTAAAAGGTCTGCCTTCTTTTTCTCGTTTTAGCATTTCTTTTGCTAAAATTTCGTACTGTTCATACAAAATTGGCAAGTCTTCCTCAGTTAGGGCATATGGATCTTTTGGACTGCATACAACAGGTTCCATACTAAGTTCGCTAAACCCAAGGTCTGCCATATGAAAAATATCTTTTGTAAAATCGGTGTTGTTGTGAGTAAATGTTCCACGAACATAATAATTTTTATTGCCACGCTTTTTAACAAAGTCTAAAAATTTTGGAACAATAATGTCATACGAACCTTTACCAGAAATTGTTTTTCTTAAATTGTCGTGAATTTCTTTTCTTCCGTCCAGACTTAAAACAACATTGTGCATTTCTTTGTTTGCAAAATCTATAACATCGTCATTTATACTTATTCCGTTTGTGGTTAGTGTAAATCTAAAATTTTTGCCCTTTTCTTTTTCAATACTTCGTGCGTATGCAACAATTTTTTTAACAACATCAAAATTTAGCAGTGGTTCACCACCAAAAAAATCAACTTCCAAATTGTGTCTTGTTCCGCTGTGTTCAATTAAAAAATCAATGGCTCGCTTTCCAACTTCAAAACTCATAATTGCACGTTCGCCGTGATATTTGCCTTGACTTGCAAAGCAGTATTCACAATTAAGGTTGCAAGTGTGAGCAACGTGCAAACAGAGTGCTTTTATAACTGTGTTTCTATTTTTAAAATCAAAAGCTTTACCTTCAAAAGTGTCAGATGTGAAGAGTTGTTTATTTTTTCTAAGTTCTTCTATATCACTAAAAACATCATCAATTTCTTGACTTGTTATTGTTTTATCATCTTTGTATTTTTCAAGCATTTTTGCTTTTATTTGTTCTTTTGGTGTGTTTTCATAAAGTGATATTATATCGTAAGCAAGGTCATCAACAGAATGTACGCTTCCACTAAAAACATCTATTACGATATTGTATCCGTTTAACTTATATTGATGTATCATTTTTTCTCCATAGTAATTAAAATAAAATTGCCAAAATATGGTGTTACATTAAAAATGCCGAAAAGATAAATTTTCGGCATAATTTTTTTTGTGTGCCTTAATTAGTCTGCACAATTTTCACATTTTTGGTTTGCAACACCACACGATGTTTTGCAAGCAGATTGGCAAGATGTTTGACATTCTCCACAACCGCAAGTTGAAAGATCTTGGTCAACTAATTTTCTTGTGTTTAATGTTTGTATTCTTTTCATAATAATCTCCTTATATACTTTTATAGTGTATAAATTTTGTGTTTATTTGTCAAGTTTTTTGCAAATTTTAATAAATTGGGGAAGTTTATTACAATCACTTACAAGATTTAAATTGGTTTTGTTAAGTGCTAAAATATATTCATAAATTTCTTTTGTAATTATTTGTCCGGGTACCAAAATTGGAATACCGGGTGGATAAACATAGACAAACTCTTTGCAAATTTTGTTTATGCTGTCATTAAAATTTATATCTTCGCCTTGATAAATATTAGCATCGTGAATTGTCAATTTGTTTATACTGTCCAAATTTTTAACAAAATTATCAGTTTGAGAGTGTGTTAATGTTTTATCTATTTTTAAAAGCACATTTGCTAAACGCGATAAATCTCTTTTTGTGTCAAAAATAGTAGACATTGCGAGTGCATAATTTGTATAACACATTTCTAATTCTATTTTATTTTCTCTTAATTTTTGCATAAGAGTTTCGCCACTAATATTAGTGTTGGTTGTAAAAATCACAATTTTAGTTTTATCAAAATCATAAAATGGTGTGCTACAATTATAACCTAAAATATATAAATGTTTTAGTTTTTGTACTTTTGTTTTAAATAAGTTTAAATTGTTTTGTAATTTTGCATAATATTTTATACCATTTTTTCTTAAAAAAGTTACACATTCATCAATAGATGACATAAGAATATACGACGGACTTGAACTTTGAAAAGTCGCTAAAATTTTTTGCATTTTTATTAAATCAATTTTTTTTGAGCAGATGTGAATAAGGGCAGTTTGTGTAAGAGAAGGAAGAGTTTTGTGTAAACTGTTTATCACAATATCAGCACCAAAGTTAATTGCCGATTTGTTTTCAAGAAATAAGTGTGCCCCGTGAGCTTCATCAACTATTAGTGGAATGTTAAACTTGTGCACAATTTTTGCTATTTCTTTTATATTGGATATGACACCTTCATATGTTGGGGAAGTGATTAAAACGCATTTTGCATCTTTGTTGTTTTCTAAACATTTTTGTATGTCATTTGGCGAAATATCGCAAAATAAAGAAGTTTCTTTATCAAATTTGGAATTTATATATATGTGCTTTAAATTTAAAAGTTCCACAGCATTAAAAACCGACTTATGACAATTTTTTGCAATTATTATTTTGTCGCCAATATCACAACAATATTTTATTGCAGAAAGTATTCCACAAGTGCTTCCATTTATCAAATAAAAAGATTGAACAGTTTTATATAATTTTGTTGCTTTTAGTGAGCACTCTTTTAAAATCGTTTTTGCACTATGTAAATTATCAAAGCCTTCTATTTCGGTTATATCTATTTCATATGGAAGGCTGTTTTTTATAAAATTGTGTCTTTTGTGTCCTGGCATATGCATTGCCGTTATGTGTTTTTTTGAATATTTTTTTAATTGTTTGTATAATCTCATAAAAAAATTATATCAAATCACAAAAAAAAACAAAACAAAAAAATGCAGAGTTTTATACTCTGCATTTATAAAGGGAAATTTATTCAACAGTAACACTTTTTGCTAAATTTCGTGGTTTGTCTGGACTGTACCCAAGTTTTAAACAAGTTTTAACTGCGAGCAGTTGAAAAGGAACAATACATAGCATACTGCTACATTCTTCAACAGTTTTGTCAAAGTAGTATACAAAATCTATATCTTTTAAACTAGTTTCGTCAATGGATAAATTTGTAACCAAAATGATGTTTCCACCACGAGATTTAATTTCACTTGCACTTGCAAGATTTTTTGATAGAAGTTCTTTTTTTGTTGCAATAACAAAAACAATACTTTTATTGTCAACAAGAGAAAGTGTGCCGTGTTTTAGTTCGCCCGATGGCAAACTTACGCAGTTTATATAAGTTATTTCTTTTAGTTTTAGTCCTGCTTCCAGTGCCGATATATAATCTTCTCCCTTTCCAATAAAGAAAACTTTTTCGCTTTTTAGGATTATATTTGATATATCGTCTATGTAGTTTGCATTAAAAAAGAAATTTGCTTTTGATAGTCGCTTTAGTTTTTTAGTAACTTTTATCTTTTTTTGTTTTAACACACTTTGCATATGTAAACTTAGCATATAAAAAACAAAAAGCATTGCATTATAGGCTTTTGTCGATATAACTGCTATTTCCATTCCAGCGCATAATGGCAAAAGTATATTTGATTGTTTTGCAATAGATGAATATGGAACATTTACAAGAGAAATTATTTTTGCTTTTTTCTGTTTTGCAAGTTGTAAGCATAAAAGTGTATCAGCAGTTTCGCCACTTTGACTGCAAAAAATACAAATCGTGTTTTTATCAATATGTGGATTGGAATATCTAAATTCACTTGCTATATATGCCGAACACTCTATGTTTGTTTTTTCTTGTATGTACTTTGCACCCATAAGGCAAGCGTGATATGCCGTTCCACATCCTATTAGTTTTATATTGTTTACACTTTGCAAAAAATTGCAATCTATTTTTTTAAAATAATTAGTTGCACTATACGACTTTATTATGTTGTTTATAACATATGGAATTTCATCAATTTCCTTTTCAGCAAAATAGTTGTAATTGCCTTTTGTTGCAGATTTTTCAAAAACAGATACTTTTGTTTTTTTAACTTTTATTATATTTAATTCAAAATCATAGAATGTTAATTCGTCTTTTTTTGCAACGCATATAGTTTTTTCTGGCATTGAATAATAGTATTCAAACTTTTCGCCAAAACAAACAGGGTCGCTTGATGCTAAAACTTCATCCTTGTTTTTGGCAACATAAAGAGGACTGTTTTTTCTTGCTAAAAATAAAGTATCTTTTGATTTTTTGTTTAAAATGCAAAAAGCAAAACTGCCATCAAGTTTTTTTATTGTTTTTGTAATTGCTTGTAAAATTGTTCCTTTTTGAATTGACAGTATATTTGGAACAACTTCGGTATCCGTATCACCGTATAACTTTATGTTTTTTTCAAGTAGTTCATTTTTTAAATCAAGGTGGTTTTCAATTATACCATTGTGCACAATGCACCATTCTTTATCAAAACTTAAATGTGGATGAGTGTTATTTATGCTAACTTTTCCGTGAGTTGCCCATCTGGTATGTGCTATTCCACAATGAGATTTTATCTCGTAGTTTAGGTTTTTATTTAAATTTTTTATCTCGCCCAAACTTTTATGTACATAAAATTTGTCATTGTCAAAAAGACAAATTCCAGAAGAATCATAACCACGATACTCTAATTTTTTTAAATTGTTTATGATTATTTCTTCTGTGTTTTCATTTGTGCCTATGTAACCAATTATGCCACACATAATTACTCCTTGAATGTGAAAATGGTTATAACCTTTAATTACGAATACGCGTGCTTTTTTTCGTAACATATAATAATATGAAAATTCGTATAATAAAGACACAAAAACAGTATATATAAAAATAATAATTACTTGTAAATTTTTAAATAATATGTTACACTGAATAAGCGAATTTCATAAATTATAAAAGGAGAAAGTTATGGTTAAAGATAAAACAAATTTAATTGAAAATAATTATATTGAAAAAATTGTGGTTAATTTAACATACCTATTGAGAGAAAAATATAAAGATTTGCTAAATAACAAAAAAATTGAACAAGTGCAATATGAAAAAAAATTAAAAGAATTTGACAATAAATTAGAAGATTTAAGAAAATTATTGATAGAAAATTTTGCATTTGAAATTTTACAAAATGGCAAATTGTATTACAATTCTAATTTTGAATATGAAGAAATTGAAAAAGAATTTGGCATTACAGTGGAAAGAAGTGTAATTGATTGTTTTGGTACAAACGTCCATCAAATTTTAGGTCAAAATTTGTCGATCTCAATATCGGCCAATAAAAATTTGGCAATTGTGCAAATAAACCAAATGAAGGATGGCATTTTAAATACGAATAAACAGATAATAAAAAATGATTGGAATTTAAACAAGACTTTATAACAGGAAAAATTAATGGATAAATTAAACATAGGATTATTTATAGATACATTTTTCCCTATGATAGATGGGGTTATAATGGTTGTAGACAACTATGCTAAAAGATTAAACAAAATTGCCAACATAACTGTATTTTGTCCAAAACCAAACGATAAAAAATATAATGGAAAATTTGAGTATAATGTTGTAAGAAGTAAAAAAATAAAATTTTATCACTATGACTACAATTTAGGTGTTCCAAATTTAGATAAAAAGTTTAAGAGTGCACTAAAACAATCAAATTTAGATATAGTGCATATTCACTCCCCATTTTCGATAGGGAAAATAGGTGTAAAATATGCAAAAAAGCACCATATTCCTTGCGTTGCAACACTTCATTCACAATTTAAAAAAGATTTTTATAAGGCAACACATAGCAAAATATTAACAAAAATTTTGCTTAAAAAAATAATGAAAGTATTTAATGCTTG
>CASFMG010000032.1 GCA_949295755.1 uncultured Christensenella sp. | reverse complement strand
CAACAAAAGAAAAAATAAAAATTCCTGCCAACAGCACAGTTCTTGATTTCGCCTTTAAACTTCACAACGATATTGGGTTTAGTTGCAAATACGCATTTATAAACGATTCTCCTAATAAATCCCCTATATACACAAGATTAAACAATGGTGACAAAGTTGAAGTTGTATGTGAACTTGATAAAAATGGACTTAATGTTAATATCGCAGAACTAAGATGGCTTGCATATTGCAAAAATGAAAATACTCAAAGAGTTTTAATTAAATATTTTGAAAAAAAATATAAATAACATAATAAAAGAACACTTGCTTGTGTTCTTTTTTGCATTATTATTATATTTAATAGTATTTGTAACAAAATGATTTTATTTATTATTTTTCTCCATCTTTTGTATCTGCCCCAAAAATTTTTGCATCTTCTTTTCAATAACTTCATCAATGTTATAATCTTTAAAAAAATGTCGCATTTGCTCTAAACATATACTTACATCAGCAATTTCTTCTACTAAATTTTCAGTTATTTTATTGTATACATTATATTCCTTATACAAAACTTTTATTTTAAATTTGTTGATTGCAACAATTAGTTCGCCCATTTCTTCAACACATTGGTCATACTGAGCAACAAGTCCCCATAACTTTGTTGCCTTGTCATAAATTTCTAATCTCTCTTGTTCATTAAGCATAATTTTCTCCTTGATTTGAGTCTATCATTTTATGATTTTTTTAACAAGTTTTTTTGTGTAGTTTTGTTTTTATAACCACATTGTTTTTAAAATCACAACCATTGTTTTTTGTAAAAAAATTATTTTTTAAATTTGACATTTTTTATTGTACAAAAAAATATTATTGTGATATGCTTTATTCCATAATCGCAATATATAGGTACTAAAAATACGCAAAACCACAATATATTGTAATTGTTGATAAGGAGGACAATATATGGTACAAGTTATAAAAAAAGATGGAAGTTTGGAAGATTATGACATTAACAAGGTCATAAAAGCCATTAGTAAATCTGCTGAAAGAGTGCTTGTAAAATTTTCACAAGAAGACTTAGATAAAATATGTTCAAGGGTAAATAACAATGTTGAAAATTTACACACAAATACAGTTCCAATAAAAACTATGCATAGCATTGTTGAAGAAGCACTAGAAACATATTTCCCAAAAGTTGCAAAAAGTTACAAGGATTATAGAGATTATAAACAAGACTTTGTTGCAATGCTTGATGATATTTACAAAAAAAGTCAATCAATTATGTATATTGGCGATAAAGAAAATGCAAATTCTGATAGTAGTTTGGTTTCAACAAAAAGAAGTCTTATTTTTAACCAATTAAACAAAGAACTTTACAAAAAATTCTTCTTAAATAAAAACGAAATTCAAGCAATAAATGATGGCTATATATACATACACGATATGTCTGCAAGACGAGATACAATGAATTGTTGTTTGTTTAATGTTGAAGAAGTTTTAACAGGCGGTTTTGAAATGGGCAATATTTGGTATAACGAACCAAAAACGCTTGACACTGCTTTTGATGTTATAGGCGATATTGTTTTATCTGCTGCAAGTCAACAATATGGTGGTTTTACCATTCCAGAATGCGATAAAATTCTTTCAAAATACGCACAAAAAACATATGATTTAAAATATGCCAAATACAAAAATCTTGGACTTAGCGAAGAAATTTGCAAAGATGAAGCCTTAAAAGATGTTCAATATGAATTCAAACAGGGTTTTCAAGGTTGGGAATACAAATTTAACACCGTTGCATCTTCTCGTGGCGATTATCCTTTTATTGCAACAACTTGTGGACTTAGCACTGACCTATTTGGAAAAATGGCAACAAAAACACTTTTAGAAGTAAGAAAAAATGGTCAAGGCAAAAAAGAGTGCAAAAAACCCGTTTTATTTCCTAAAATTATTTTCTTGTATGATGAAGAACTACACGGAGAAAACGGACCTTGCCACGATGTTTTTGAAGCAGGAATTGAATGTTCTTCAAAAACAATGTATCCTGACTGGTTGAGTTTAACTGGCGAAGGCTATGTTCCAAGCATTTATAAAAAATACAAAAAAGCCATTAGCCCAATGGGCTGTCGTGCTTTCTTGTCCCCTTGGTATGAACGTGGTGGTATGAAACCTGCCGATGAAAATGATAAACCTGTTTTTGTTGGAAGATTTAATGTTGGTGCAATATCGTTGCATTTACCTATGATTTTGGCAAAAGCAAGAAAAGAAAATAGAGATTTTTATGAAGTTTTAGATTATTATCTTGAAATGATTAGAAATTTGCATCTTAGAACATACGAATACCTTGGACAACTCAGAGCATCGACCAACCCACTCGCCTACTGTGAAGGTGGATTTTTGGGTGGACACTTAAAACCAAGCGATAAAATTGAACCACTGTTAAAAACAGCAACAGCATCTTTTGGAATAACTGCACTAAACGAACTTCAAGAATTATACAATAAAAAATCTTTGGTAGAAGACGGACAATTTGCACTTGAAGTTCTCGATTACATAAACAAAAAAGTAAACGAATATAAAGAACAAGACGGCAAACTTTATGCAATATACGGAACTCCTGCTGAAAACTTGTGTGGCCTTCAAGTAAAACAATTTAGAAGACTTTATGGAATTATACCAAATGTTTCCGATAAAGAGTATGTTTCAAATAGTTTCCATTGCCACGTTAAAGAAGAAATTTCCCCTATTGAAAAACAAGACAAAGAAGGAAGATTTTGGAATTTATGCAATGGTGGAAAAATTCAATATGTTCGTTATCCAATAGACTACAATAAACAAGCCTTTAAAACACTTGTAAAAAGAGCAATGGACCTTGGTTTTTATGAAGGTGTAAACCTTTCGCTTTCATATTGTGATGATTGTGGTTATAGCCAACTCGATATGGACGTATGTCCAAAATGTGGAAGTAGAAACCTTACAAAAATTGACCGTATGAATGGATATCTTGCATACAGTAGAGTTAAGGGCGACACACGATTAAACAGTGCAAAAATGGCAGAAATAAAAGATAGACGGAGTATGTAATATGAATTATCACAACATAACAAAAGACGATATGTTAAACGGCGAAGGTCTTAGAGTTGTTTTCTGGGTAGCAGGTTGCTCACATCACTGCAAAGGTTGTCATAATCCCATAACTTGGGACCCAAATGATGGAATAGCATTTGATGAAAATGCAAAAAATGAAATTTTTGACGAACTTAAAAAAGACTATGTTAGTGGAATAACATTTTCTGGTGGCGACCCATTATACTGTGGTAATGTTGATACAATAACAAGTTTGGCAAAAGAAATAAGACAAAAGTTTCCACAAAAAACAATCTGGCTTTATACTGGGTATAATTTTGAAGATATAAAAGACCTTGAAATAATTAAATATATAGATATTCTTTGTGACGGAAAATTTGAACTAGATAAAAGAGATGTAAAAGCACATTGGGTTGGAAGCACAAATCAAAGAGTTATTGATGTTAAAAAAACATTAAAAGAAAACAAAATTGTTTTGTATAAATAAATCATCACTTTGTGGTGATTTCAGACTGTCGAAAAACTGCATGACCGAAAAATTTTGCAAAATTTTTCTTGCTTTGTTTACTGCAAAATGCAATGTGGGGACCCCGAAAAGTTCAAAGAATTTTTTGGGGAGAGGAGAAATGGAGCGATAAGTTAAAATTTGCGAGAGCAAATCAACAGAAGCGAAAATTTCGACGAAGTCATTTAGGTAACTAAACTCCTGCTTTTGGGCATTTTGCGAGCCTCGCCTCACTTGTTTTTCGGCAGTCTGATTTATTTGTCTACACGCTGAGAGAAGAGATTAATTATCTCTTTTTATAAATTTTGTTAGATTATTGCAATATAATATTCTAAGTTCGTGCATCGCTCTTGTACAAGCGACATAAAGTGCTTGTTTATCTATTTCGGTATTAAAATTTATATCGTCTGCATCTACAATAATAACTGCATCAAATTCAAGTCCTTTTACTAAAAATGTTGGTGCAAGCATTACTCCATCTTCAAATTGAGTTGTGTCTATTGTTAGGTAATTGTATTTTATTTTATCTTTTAATATTTCATTTAACTCGTTTGCTAATTTGATTGATTTTGTTAAGATACCAACTGTTTTAAAATTTTCATTTTTAAATTCTTCAAGACTTCTTTTTATGTAATTTATTTTTTGGTCTAAATTATTGTATTTTACTATTTGAACATTTTTTCCGTGTCTGTTTACAACATCAACATTTGTACGATTTATAATCTTGTTTGCAAAAGTTGTGATTTCATATGACGAACGATAACTTTTGTTTAATGTGACAACTTCACTCTCTCTGCTATCAAGTTTGTTAAAATTATCTAAAACTTTTGTTTTTGTTCCTGATACATCTTGACTTATATCTCCAAGTATTGTTTTTACGCAAAAAAACATTGAGTTGATAATTTTATAATTGAGAGGACTATAATCTTGAAATTCGTCAATCAAAAGGTGTTGAATTTTGTTAAATGTTGTGTGTCCATATATGTATTGTTTTATAAACAAAAGTGGAATGGCATCTTCAAAGTATATATTGGTTAATTTATTAAAACTTAAATTGTAATATCTTTTTAAAAATTCATTATAAATATCGTTTATATTTAACGTACCGAACATAGGTTTAAAAAATTTGTCCAAAGTGCTTTTGTTTAATTTTAACTCAAATTCTTGTGCTTTATATAATACATAATCTTTTATCCAATTCAATTTTAAGTATACAGGTCGGTTTTTATATTTATTTGTAAACATCTCTTTCAATGTTTCTTTATCACAAATTAAAAAATTTTCATAAATTATGTCGATTGGATTAAAAGTTTCATCAAAATATTGATTGCAAAATTCTTCTATGTCTTCACAAAACTTCATACTATTTTTTATTTCACAAATTTTTATTGCGAATTGGTCATTTAGTAATCTTTCAACTTGTTCTGATTTTGTTTCAATTTTTTCTTTTATATCTAGTTCTTCTTTTAATATTTGGTCCATAACTGTTTCGGCAATATTTTGTTCGCCTAGTTCTGGTAGCACATTTGATATATAATCAGAAAAAAATTTGTTAGGGGAGATAATGAGTACCGAACTTGATGTTAAAGTTTTTCGATGTTTGTAAAGTAGGTATGCAATTCGATGCAGTGCTATGGAAGTTTTTCCACTACCTGCTACTCCTTGTACTATTAAATTGTTTGATGTTTCTTTTCGTATAATTGCATTTTGTTCTTTTTGGATTGTTGATACAATGTTTTTCATTTTTTCACTTGCTGTTTTTGCAAGTACTTCTTGTAGTATTTGGTCATCGATTTTTATGTCGCTTTCTATACAAAAAATAATTTTTCCATCTTCTATTTTGTATTGTTTCTTGCTTTTTATATTTCCAGTAACTTTATTTAGTCCAGTGTAATATTCGCCATAACCAACATCGTAGTTGTAGTAAAGTTCACTAAATGGTGCACGCCAATCAACAACGTAAATTGTGGAACCATCTTTAATACCTTTTAATCCTATTCTATAAGACAAAAATCCTTCTTCATTGCTATCAAAGTCGATTGCTCCAAAATATGGCGATTTAAGTGATGCTTTATACGACATAAGTTCTTTTATATTTTCTTGTTGAGTTTCGTCAAGCATTGCCATTTGGTTTTTAACAAAAGCTTTTTCTTGACTGTCCATTTCATATATGCTGTCCCACATATATTTCATATTGTCTTTTAAACTTTCTAAAAGTTTTTTGTTTGTCTGTTCGGTTTTTGCGATTTTTTCTTCAATTTTTTGCGTAACAATATTAAGCCAATCTATTTCTTCTTGACTTACTTTCATTATTCCTCCTCAAAAAAATAAACATCGTGCAATTTTAACAAAATATACTTTTACTGTCAATAAAAAAATATTAAGATTGTGCGATCTTAATATTCATATTCGATATTATTTTCCATTTGTTTAGGTATACTTATTAAGTTTTGTTTTGTCATTTCATTGAGAAATATCTTCTTTGATAAATTTATACAATTTCTATAAATATCTTCTTGTTCACGAGAAAATTTACAGCCTTTGGATTTTAGAGTTTGTAAACATTTTTCAATATCTAAATTTTTTATCGCATTTTTTAAAAAAGTTGCATAATCATTTTGTCTTGTTGCAAGGTATACCGCACTGTTTACATTTGCTATATAATCTTGATAATTTCTAATATTAAAACATATTTTACATGCAACTTCGTTATATTGCTCAATAAAATCTTTTGTTGACATCGAAATCGATTGACTTTCATTTTGATTTTTTAGCAAATAGTCATAAAAAATTTTAGTACCAAAGGCATATTCATTATCAAACAATGGAAACGGTTTTAATGTTTTTTTGTCTTCTATTATAAAATTTATGTTCGTTTTATGTCTATCGGTTTGAAAAGTCAACAAATCAAAAACTGCTATTTTATAAAGATGATTAATTATTTTATTTGTATCTGCATCATAATTGTGTATTGACATATAATCAAAAAGTGATGACACATAATTAGCAAAAAGATTTTCATAGCTATCTTTTAAAATATCATTTCCTGTGATAAGTTCTTGATTTTCCCTTAAAGCATTGTATGTTATCACACCTGTTGATTTTTTTAAATGTGCAAACTCATAGTGGACACAAGGAATTTTTAATTGTTTAGCAAGTTCGTAGCAAATAATTTCATTCATTTGTCTAAATTCTTTTAATCCTTCGACTGGATTGTAATTAAAAGTTTTAAATAATACTTGCTGACCCTTTAGATTAAACCAAACACCACCAAATGATAAAGTGGAAGCAGTTTGTAAGGAATCTGTTCTTGGAGTAGAAGTCAAATGCCGTAAACTGATTCCTAAATTTTTTGGGAATTTGACATTTTTTCTTAATTTAATGATAGGTTGTATTTTGTCTTTCATAATTACATCTCACAAATATTTATAAATTGGTTTTGTTTTTTATTTTTTAGACTTTTAACATGATTATAAGTGTTTAATAACATTGCAATTTTTTTTGTTAAACAAATTTTATAAAGGTCTAATTGTTTATTGCTTATTTTTGGCTTTATTTTTTTTATGTAATTAATACATTCGTCAATTATTGAAGATTTTAAACATTGTATTAAAAATGCTTCAAGGTGTGACTTTTTTAAAGCGTAATCAATAATCTCGCGTGCATTTTCGTAATATTCTATGCCTATGGAATGTAGATTTTCATTGTTTTGTCCATTGTATATACCAAAACACATTGGTGTGTTAATTATTTTATCAATGTCATAATCGCCATTTTTATTTTTTTGTAAACCATTGCAATTCAATCCAAAACAATGTTCATTATCATAAATAGGTGCAACACAAAGATGAGTTTTTCCACAAATTTGACTTTTTATAAAACCATAATTTTTGTCGTGTCTGTCCGATTGGCTTGTTAAATAATCAAATACTATTATTTTAAACAAATCTAGTTCTATTTGTTTTTTATCCATTTCGTAGGTAGAACAATGTTGTGATGCTTTTAAGGTTTTTAATAATGTGTCTAAAGAATTTGTTTGATTTTTTATAAACGAACATGCTTCTACTAAAGTTTCATTGCTTTTTAAAAAGTTTTTGCTTATTAAAATTAATTCATTCTGTTTTGTTTTTTTTAATTGATAATTAGCACATTTTATACTTAATTTTTTTGCTAGAAGTTCACAAAAAAGTTCATTGTAAGCACTTTCAATATATTTAATTTTTTTTATTAGAAAATCTTTCACTTTATCACCAACTTCCTACATAAATAATAATATAATTATGAAATCAATATGTCAATACCAAATTTCATTGACAAATAAAATTATAGTGTTGTATTATATGCATATACCTATTAAGAGTGCATAAGGGACAGCCCCGATATAGTGCACAGCAACCTGCATTTGCAAGGTGCTAATGGCTGAGCAATGGGTAATATAAAAACATTACCCGTTTACACGGGTTTTTTTATTTTATAGGAGAAAAGGAGAAATTATGAATAAATATATTACAAGTGAAAGTGTAAATTGTGGACATCCTGATAAAACTTGCGATATTATTGCTGACAGCTTTTTAGATGAAGCATTAAAACAAGACCCACAATCACAAATGGCGGTTGAATGTGCTATAAAAAATGATAAATTATTTATATATGGTGAGGCAACTACAAAAGCAAGAATTGATTATGAAAGTATTGCAAATAAAGTTTTAAAAGAAATTGGATATGATTGTGATTTTGCAATAATAAAAGAACTATCTACGCAATCGCCAGACATAAATAAGGCAGTTGTCAAAGATAAAATTATGGCAAATGACCAAGGAATTGTTTATGGTTATGCGACTAACGAAAACGAGTATTATATGCCATATCCTATTATGATTGCACATAACATTATGAGAGAGTATGAAAATTTTAGGAAAAAAGATAAACGATTTAAATCAGATGCAAAATCGCAAGTTACTGTTGAATATGAAAACAATAAACCAATAAAAATTATATCCGTTTTAGTTTCGGTGTCGCATAGCGAAAGTTTAAATCACGATGATATTTATTCTATAATAAAAAAAGAAGTTGTAAACAAGGTTTTAAATAAATATCAAAAACTTAATCAACAAAATGTGGAAATAATTATTAACCCATCTGGACGATTTGTTGTGTGGGGTAGTTTTTCCGATAGTGGTTGTGTTGGAAGAAAAATTGTTGTGGACACTTATGGTAGTGTTGGAAGAATTGGTGGAGGTTGTTTTTCTAGTAAAAATGCTAGTAAAGTTGATAGAAGTGGTGCATATTATGCAAGATATGTTGCAAAAAATATTGTTGCAAATCAACTAGCAGACAGATGTGAAATTGCTGTAAGTTATGCCATTGGCTTAGATAGACCATTAAGTGTGGATATTGAAACTTTTGGAACTGAAAAAGTTGCAATTGAAACTATATATAAAATAGTTGAAAACAATTTTAATTTTTCGCCACAAAATATGATTGATGAACTCGATTTATTGACACCTATTTACAAAGAAACTGCTTGTTATGGACATTTTGGTAACGACAAATATAATTGGGAAAAAATAAAAAAATTAATAATAAAACAATAAAAAAACCACCATTTTTGAAGTGAACCCCGAAGGGGTCACTCAAAAATAAAAACCACTAGGAAGAAATTTTAGATTTCTTCCTATTTTTTAATCTCTTTGTATTGTAAAATTCTAGCCAATCTTCAACTATTGCTTGATATTCTTCTATACTTT
>CASFMG010000031.1 GCA_949295755.1 uncultured Christensenella sp. | reverse complement strand
GTTAAGCCTTGGTCTTTCACATTTCACTTAAATTGCCACCTACACTCCCTTTACGCCCAGTTATTCCGGACAACGCTCGCCACCTACGTATTACCGCGGCTGCTGGCACGTAGTTAGCCGTGGCTTGCTCCTGTGGTACCATCACTTACTTTTTCCCACAGATCAGAAGTTTACAATCCGAAAACCTTCTTCCTTCACGCGGCGTTGCTGGGTCAGAGTTCCCTCCATTGCCCAATATTCCTAACTGCTGCCTCCCGTAGGAGTCTGGACCGTATCTCAGTTCCAATGTGGCCGGTCATCCTCTCAGATCGGCTACTCATCGCTGTCTTGGTAGGCCGTTACCCTACCAACTAACTAATGAGGCACAAGCCCCTCTATTACCGGATTGCTCCTTTCACCCCTTCTTGATGCCAAGTTGTGGTCATATGCGGTATTAGCACCTATTTCTAAGTGTTATCCCCCTGTAATAGGCAGGTTGCTCATGTGTTACTCACCCGTCCGCCACTAAATCTATTTTCTGCACAAAGAAATTTCTCTAACTTAAAAATTTCTTAAATTTTTAAGTTCACCTTATACGCGGGTCGTAAATTTTTAACAAAATTTACTAACACGCTTGGTTTTTAAATCCCTTTGTGCAAAAAACAAATTCCGTTCGACTTGCATGTTTTAAGCACGCCGCCAGCGTTCGTCCTGAGCCAGGATCAAACTCTAACGTTGTTTGTATAATATCTACTTTCGTAGTTATTACCTTGTTAGTTTTGATTTCTGTACTCATACTTTTACTGACTTGTAAATAGTTTAGTACTCTCAATTTTTTTATTGACAAGTATACTGTGTATGTTTATTCTAAACAATTAACCTTTACTATTCTTTCATATTCAATTGCTATGGTTCTTGCTACCCACTTTCTTGTGAACAGCATACAAATATTACCATATACACCTTTCATTGTCAACGACTTTTTTAACTTTTTTTTAACTTTTTTCATCTTTTTTCCGTTTTTTCTTAAACACACCGGTTAGTTGTCGGCTATGTTATAAATTATAAAATAAAATCTTGTAGAAAATGTCATATTTCAATATGCTATATCCTTCTATAAAATAACATTAAAGAATAATGTTGCAAGTTAAACTTAAATATGATATTATTAGTTACAGGAGATGTGTATGAAAAATACTGTTAATAAAGGCATATTATTTTATATTTTACTTTTATGTTCCATCGTTACTGGTATTGCCAGTGTAATTGTGGCAATTCTAATTTTTTCACCTGGAACAGAAATTTTTGGCATAAGTTATTATGGTAAAAGAGTAGAATCAAGTGTAACAAAAGTGAGTATAGATGAAAATTCTTCCTATATAGACACTTTGGTAGACAACAATATGATTGATACTTTTAACATTACTACTGATTACGCAAATATTAGTGTCATAATGAAAGACATAAATAGAATACAAATTCAACTAGATTCTACAACATCTGGAATTATCAAAAGTGGAAATCAAAAAAATTTTGTTTGGAATTATAATTTCGATGAATCAACTAACACTTTTAATTTTGAAATAACCAGTCCTGATTGTTCAATTTTCTTTTCTAAAAATGCAACTGTAAAACTTTTGTTGCCATTAGATTACAATAGAACTGATATGAACCTTAATTTGTACACAGACAGTGGAAATATTAGTATTGGCACAGAGAAAAATGACAACTTTTCGTTTTCAACATTGAATATCGAAACTCAAAAATCTTCAAACATAAATTTAGGAAATAAAGCATCATTTACAAATAAAGTTGACATAAATTCACCTAGTGGGACAATAAATATAAATGCAAAAATAAGTACTGACACATTAAATATAACATCAGACTCTTCAAAAATTGTGATTGGCGATATTATTTCAAATAAAGTGAAATTAAAAACAGAATCTTCTATTGTAAAAATAGGAACAATAACGGGAAATTTAGTGTATGATGCTAGAAAAGGTGTGTTAGATGTCGCAAAAATCACTGGAAATTTAACGTGTTCCGAAGAAGTTTTAATTTCAAACATTTTCGTTGATATTGTAGTAGGCGAAGTTTTGCTTCCAAATTCAGATTCTTCTGATATCACAATAAATAAATTATATTCACGATGTTTAATACGAACATCAACGGGAAATGTAACAATAAATAGTGCTCTTAATGTAATTGATATAGAAACCGATAGTGGAAAAATTGATGTTGTTTTAAATACACCCAACGACATCACTCAACCAATAAATTCAATGCTTTCAAGTTTAAAAACAAAATCAGGAAGTATTACAATTAAATTTAGCAACATTAAATATCATAATATTATAGAAACAAATTCAGGTACTATAAATTGTAGTTATAAAAACGGATTAGAATTTACACTCACCTATAATTGTCAAAAAAACAAACCAACTTTATCATCTGGAATTGTTGTGGGTGAAGTTCATAATTCTGCATCAATAAAAATAGGCTCGCCTAACCTAAACGATTTAATAACAATAAATAATCCAAATGGAAAAACAAATATTGATGACCAATACATTCCTGCATAAAAAAAACATCGAAAAGCGATGTTTTTTTATGTTGTTTTCAA
This sequence comes from uncultured Christensenella sp., assembly GCA_949295755.1. Taxonomy (GTDB): domain Bacteria; phylum Bacillota; class Clostridia; order Christensenellales; family UBA1242; genus UBA5893. The sequence continues at coordinate 2,246 of CASFMG010000031.1, read as the reverse complement.
TTTAAAAATTAAACAAACAAATTGCACACAATCCCTACTAAACTGCCAATTATATACAATGATAAAATAATTATGATATTGATAAATATATGTTTTCTGTTTTTTGCAAACAAAACAAAAATTCCGATTCCACTTCCTGCACAAAGTCCAGCCATCATTGCGCCAAAAGTAATTCCACCTGCCATATAAAATTCAACTAAAAATACTGACGATGCACAAGAAGGGATAAGACCAACCAAAGATGCTATAAATGGCGAAACAAATTTATTTGTTGTAAAAATTTTTGATAAATTTTCAACTCCTGCATAATTTACAATTAAACCAATTATTAAAGTTGCAACAAACAAAAACAAAGTTATTTGTAAAGTATGTAGTAGTGCATCTAAAAATATATTATCAATACAACTATGGTGCTCGTGTTTGCTTTCTTTGTCGTGATGTTCACATTTTTCGCCTGTTTCTTGTTGCTTATGGCAATGAACAATATGAGTATGAGAGCAAGAAGTGAGTTCACAATCGTGATTATGAATTTTAGTAAAAGCATTTATATCGACTTTTTGTTCTTTTTTAAATAATTTTAAAATTATATCAAACAAATATCCAAAAAATACAGCAACAACAAGTTTAATTGCAATCATAATTAGCATAGGCACAATAAAATTAGGATTTGAAATCATAATAGGTATTGCCTCATCACTTGTTGCAAGCATAACTGCCATTAAAGTTCCAACAGTAATGGCATTTTTTGAATACAAATCTGCCATTACAACAGAAAAACCACATTGCGGAACACAACCCGTTATTCCACCAATAAGTGGTCCATACTTTTTTGTTTTGTTCATAATTTTAGCGTATCGGTTGTTGTTGTTATGTCCAAGATAACTCACAAGTAAATATACTAAATATAAAATTGGTAAAATTTTTATAGTATCTAAAAACGCATCCAAAATTATGTCCCAAATCATTTTGTTACTTCCTTAATTTGATTATTGATGTCGTTAAGTTTTTCATTTTTACTTGAAACCTGATTTTTTAATTGTTTTTTTTGTTTTTGTAAATAAACAATAATTGCATTGCCATTTTTTTGTTTTATTTTGCCACCAATTTTTTGACAAATAATACAATTGCCCATCATTTCGTTTATAACACCACCATTTATCGTGCCTATCTCACAACTATCACAAACTTCATTTATTTCACCAGAATTTATAGTTCCTATTTTTGCATTATCTAATACAAAATTGATTGAACCGTGGTTAAATGTTGCAATTTTAGCATTTATTGCAATACCTTCAATTTTGGCATTATTTACAGTTGCAATTTTTGCACTATCGCGTATGTAAAATATTTCTGCATTATTTATTGTTTCAATTCTTGAATTGTCTTCAACAAATTTAATACAACCACTGTTGATAGTTCTTATTTTCGCATTTTTTGATAAATAATCAATATTACAATTATTTATTGTGTCAATTTTAGAATTACCCGTAACAATATTGATTGAACCTTCTTCAATAAGTCCAATATTTGCATTCTGAGTAACCATATAAATATCTCCACTATGCATAACTCTTATTTTTGACTTCCCCGACACTGTTGTATATGTTGAATCTGTTGTTTCTAGAACTACGGCATTGCCGGATAGTGCAATTCGTTTACAACCTATCAAAATATGCGCACCATCAGTCAAACTTAAATTGTCTTCACTTTCGTGTATTTGTGGTTCTATAATTTTTTTTCTAAATTTAAAAATACTCATAAATGCTCCTTGGTTATGCTATTATATCACAACAAAACAATTGTAGCAATGTTAACTTGCAAATATTTTTGAATCTGCTTTTATGTTTATTTTTACATAAGACAAGAAATCGTTTTTGTCATCTATGTTATTTAAAAACTCATCAAATTTATTATGATTATCACTAAATAAAATTTTATACACACCAATCACATCAGTTTTTTCTTGTCGTAATTTGTTTAGTGATAGTGCTACTTCTCTTTTTATTTTGTCGTTTATTTTATTGTTTATATCATCGCTTATATAAATTTCTTTTGGCGATTTTGTTTGTTTGGTTTCTTGTATAATTTCAACTGTGTTTAATTTTAGTGATAACTCAAATGTTATAATTGGTCTATTATTTCTATATATTACACTTGGTTTAATTTGATTTTGTTGGACTTCAAAAGATACACTTGCATTATTTAATCCTTGTTCGTTTACGTTGTCTATTGTAATAAGTTGTTGC
>CASFMG010000030.1 GCA_949295755.1 uncultured Christensenella sp. | reverse complement strand
CCAGATTCAAATTTAATAGTTATTAAACCTTCACCTGTTTTTCCACTTACAGATTTTATTTTTAAATCATATCTATATGAATCTCCAACCATACCTTGTTCAAGTAAATAAACAAGTTGTCCATCGCCTGCATCTTGTTCAACAAAATCAAATATATCACCGTTTGCACTAATAGTAAAAGTTGCAAATTTTAAAATTTTGTTATTTGAGTTGATTTCTATTGTGTCTGCAACTATATTTTCAATTTTTGGATTTACAGCAAAACTTACAACCGTGCTTGAAAATTGGTCATTTGTTTCATTGTTTAAGTAATAATTTCGACTATTTTGAATATTTACACCATCATAAACAAAACCAAATTCACTAATTCCTTTTTTAAACACAAAATTTATGTTTTTTTGAATAAGGTCATTTTCTTCACTTTTTACAGTTATCGTAATTCCTGCATTATCACTAAATCCTTCTTTAGCAATAAAATAAAATTCTTCTCCACTTTCAAATAAATACTTACCATTTACAAATACAATTTCATTTCCCATTGAATTCTTAACAGATAAAAATTTCAAATTTTCATCGGCAATATCAACATTAAGTGACAATTTATTTGATGTTGCGGTCGTTGGTATTGCTTCAAATTTAATTGAATAGCCTTCAATTTTGTTTTGAGAATAATATTTTGTATACAAATTGATTGGCGTATCCAAACTGATAAAACCATCATCGGTTTTACAAGAAATATCAGAAATTTCATCATAAGTTGTTATTTTTAATTTACCATTAACTTTGTCGGCAGTATTTGATTTAACATCTATATACTCAGGATAATACAATTCAAAATATAAAAAGTCTGTTCCTGCAGTTGTGTTTTTTTCATCAACAGTAAATGTAAACAAATATTGATAAAAGCCATCCACTTCATCTTTTGAAATTATTACATCATTTTGTTGTAACAAACCTTTATCTTGATATGTAAATTTTGGTTCAACGCTAACAAGTTCGTTCACAACACTAAAAGGGACACGCACAATTAAAGATAATATCGCCGTATCAGGATTGCTTCTTGAAATATTGAATTCAGTTTCACCATCACCAAGTTCATGACCAGATTCATCACAAATTTGTATATTTTCTACATCAATAACCCTAACAACATCAATATCAATAGTTGTTTTTATTGTTTCCTTATAAGCAGAAATAACCTCAACACTTACCGATGTTACAGAAGTGTTAAGGTTTGGAGATAAAACTAATTTATTATTTAAAATAGAAACGCCTTCAACAGCATTTAACAATCTATATGTTAATTCAGTTTGATTTGTACCTTGTGGCAAAATATTAAACAAAGAATTGCTTAAAATAAACTCGCCACCTTTTGCTTTATCATACGCCACATAATAACTTGATTCTTTTGGAACAATTGAAGAAACAGGCAATGTTGCAGACACAAAAAAGTGAACTGATTTTTTTATGCCTTTAACAGTTACATCAACATTTGTACATTGTCTATAAGCGACAACTTTAATTTCTGTAACACCCTTACCAACATAATTTGTTGTAATTTTAATATCGGCAGAATCATACACAACAATAACATTATCATCAGTTGTGTTTTCAACGGTTGCCGTAATTATTTGTGAGTTGTCATTTTCTCCTAAAATAATTTGAATGTTATCACTGCTTAAAGTGATTGTCATTTTATCGTTGTTATTATTGCACGCAGAAAAAACAACACCTGATAACGCAACAAGAACAAAAAGCATCGACATAATAATATTTTTAAATCTTTTCATTCCTTTTCTCCTTTTTTATTGTCTTCAATTGTCGCATTTTTATTATATAATAGTAAATAAATTCAAGATTATTATATTATTATCGAAAACTTGTGTCAAATAATTTATTATATAATAATAAATTTTTTATCAATTTTCGACATATAAAAAAAAGAAAGAAAAAAAATAAATAATTATTGTAATAAATAAAAAAATAATTCATATTTTAATTAATTAAAATATGAAAAATTAATTAAAATTATTTATTTTAAATTATTTTTTAATTTTTAAATATTTTTGTTTTGTAGATTCACCACCCCTTATATGTTTTTCTAAGAAATTATTTTTTAAAATTATTTTTACTTTAAAATATAAATCACTATTTATTTTTTTTAATTTTTTTTGAATATCATTGTGTATAGTACTTTTTGAATAACCAAAAAAACTCGCCGCTTTCCTTATTGTTGAATTATTATCAATGATGTAATTTGCAAATTCTATAACTCTATTATTTTTAGACACAATTTTAATCTCCTAACAAAAACAATGTATGAACTATAATTTCAAAATATGTCATAATTTGTCGGTTTTTAAAATGTGTTTAAAATTTATAATTAAATTGGGATATAAAAAAAGCCACTTTATAAGTGACTTTTTTGTTTAAACAAAATTTAATTTTTTGAATCAATTAAATCTACAATAGATTTTACAGTACTCAATTTCATTGCTTCTTCATCTGGAATTGCTATACCGAATTCATCTTCAAGTGTCATTAACATTTCAACTGTATCCAAAGAATCAGCACCCAAATCTTCAATAAGTCTAGAATCCTCTGATATTTTATCTTCTGAAATATTTAGTTGAGTTGCGATTAACTTTTTTACTTTATCTAGTGTCATAATATCCTCCAACACTAAAAATGTAACACTTTTTGTAAAAAAAGTAAAGTGTTTATTTGATTATAAATGTAAATACATTTTTGTGTGCGATAAAATCCACTATTATTAACTATAAATAAAAAATGCTATTTTACACACGAAACACTATAAATGTATAAAATAGCCAATTTTTTATTTATCAGATAATGTTAAATAATTTGCAGGATCAACTTTTTGACCATCTTTATAAAGTTCAAAATGTAAATGATTTCCACTTAAAAGTTCATCTGCTGCTGATTGTGACATTGTTCCAATCTTTTCACCCTTTTTAACTTCATCGGATATAGTAACATCAGTTTCTTCGCCTAATGATGAATACTTGCTAACAAAACCATTTTCGTGAGTAATTGTGATTGTTGTTCCATCTTCATATGTTGTTGTAACATCTGTTACTACACCATCTAAAACCGAGTATACATCTAAGTTTTCAGATGTCATATCTATTGCCATATGACTTTCCCACTGCTTCAATGTTTCATTATACATAAGTTCACTATCACTATACCATTTAATCACACTTGGCGACTCAACAGGCAACGAAAACACAATCGGTGTTACATCTGTTTCTATATCTTGATTTGGTTCTTCTGTTGGTACTGTTGAAAACACAACACCCAAAGTAATACCCAAAACAAGCACAAATGCCATCATATAGTATCCATATTTTTTAATGAAACTAAGTACCTTTCCTTTTTTATTTTCCATTTTTACCTCCACACGAATTATTGACACATTTTAATTTGTTATACATATAAATTTTTAAAATTTAATAACTTCCAAGAAGGAGTGGTGTTCCAATATAAATTTTTCCTTTGTTGTAATATCCTTGAACATTAACTTTTTTCCCGTTATATGAAATACTGCTATCAAATTTGTTTGAATATCCAACAAAATTATCATAATTATTTTCTAACAAAGTAACATTTAATTTTTTAATTACATCAAAATACAAATTTTTATTCCCTTCAAAAATAAAAGTTACGCCACTAATATTATTAATCGTACTACTTATGTCTTTATATTTTTCGTAATCACAATAAATAATTTGACCTTGCCCATTATCAATAACGCTAACATTGTCAAAACAGATGTTTTGCTTGTTTGATGTAAATACTTGAACTTCCAAATGATTATAGTTGGAAAAATCAAATTCACTTTTAAAAAGTGAAGCACTAAATAAAAATGCACACAACATAAAAAAAACAATAAATTTTTTCATATAAAATTTATTGCCAATAATTTAATATTTAAACAAAAAAAAATCAGGTTACCCTAATTTTTTATAGTTACTAAAAAGCGTTTGCAAATCCAAGCCCACCCAAAAGATTAACAATAAAATTGTTTTCACACACATACGGCAAAATTTTTACAGCACTAAAAACATCACTAACCTTTGGTGTTTGATATGTAAAGATATCATCATAATTTTTAATAATGTCTAGCAAATTAGTTTGCTCATCAATTCTTTTATTGCATTGAAATAAGAATTCTTCTTTTAAATTATTTAATCTAATTAAAAGTTCTTTTTTAGATAAAATATCATTAAAAAATGATAAATTGTTAATTTTTTTATGAAAAATAGAGTATTTTTCTATATTTTTTACAATTTTTGGAAAATTGGGTAATTCTAATTGTTTAATTTTTTTCTGCGAAAATAAATTTTTATAACAAAGTAAAAGTGTTTTTGATGCCAATAAATATATTTCTCCACTACCGGTTAAATCTCCTGAATTAACAAACACCTTTTGCATAATTGTATATAAGTTAAAATTAGCATTTTTAAACAAGTCAATTTTATCCAATTCAAATGATAAGTCAATAATTATGTCTGTTAAAATCAACTTACTATCAACATCGCCTGACATTATACCTTTTATTTCATTTTTTAATTTTGTGATTATCTTAGCAATTTGTGACATATCAATATGCTTATCAAATAAAATATTTTCAATAGTTGACACTGTCAACATTTCTTCCATTGCCATAACAAAAAAAACACCTTGTTTTACAAGTTTTCGTGGCATTGTTTTAATAACACTTTCATTTATAAAAATTTTTTGTGGATAATCGCATATGAAACTTCTTGTACTATCATATGGATTTATACAAATTTTAGAAAAAAACGACGAATTTGAACAACAAGATGGACACACGATATAAGGAACACAAAAAATGTTAGCAAAATATTTCGTAACCATTGTTGCTCTACCTGCTCCAAAAACAATATATAAATCAAAATTTTCAAGTGTTAAAAGTTCACTTATTTGCTTTAATTCATAACTAGAAAAATTATTTTTTGCAATAAAATGTTTAAAACTACATCCAGAAACGGAAATCATATTCATTATTTCAGTCAAACTTGCATTAACCAAACTTTTTGTTGATATAAGCAAAATTTTTTTATCGCTGTAATTTTGTGTTAAAAAATCTTTTAACTCTAAAAAGGCATTTTTTCTATAAACTATTCTATCATAAAATTCATTTTCCATTTTCTACCTCAAAAAAGTTATAACACAAATAATTACACTTGTTTTTATACATTTTTGCTATTTTTTGGCAATTTATTGTTTATTTTATGGAATTTATATCATACTAAAAATATGAAAAAAATTGTATTTTTAATCTTAATATCATCATTTTTGATTGTTTGCAGTGTATTTACTACAGGCATAATTAGTAATGACGAATATTATTTCACATCAACAGTTGAACATTTATTCACCCATTGTTTAATAGCCTATCCCGACATTGCTTTTAAAAAAAATAATCCTATGCGAGAAAACTATGATATAGATTGTATTACAAAAGATGAATTTATAAAAATTTTAAATTCACTTTATACAAACAACTATGCATTAGTCGATATAAACGAAACATTTAAAAACAACAATGGAAATATAGAAAAACAACAAATAAAAGTGCCTGTTGGTAAAAAACCACTTATACTTTCTTTTGATGATGTAAACTATGACCATAAAAAAATGGGTATGGGTATGGTTGATAAAATAATAATTGACAACAATAACAAATTAGCAACATCAACCTTAATAAATGGCAGAGAAGACATTTCTTACTCAAATGAATTTATTCCAATACTTGAAGATTTTGTTGAAAAGCACCCATCATTTTCTATTCGTGGAGCCAAAGGAACTCTTAATTTAACGGGATATGATGGAATTCTTGGATACAGAACACAGTCCAAAAATTTAATAAATAGACAAGAAGAAATAAACAAAGTAAAACCAATAATTGCAAAATTAAAAGAAAATGGTTGGAACTTTGCTTGCCATTCATACGGACATTATCATATGACTAGTATATCAAATGAACAATTTTATGAAGAAATTGAACTTTGGCAAAATGAAGTTGAACCACTAATTGGCAAAACAAATATTTATGTTTATCCATATGGAGAATGGGAAGTATACAAAAATGGACAAAAAACACAAAAACATATCGCACTAGAGAATGCTGGATTTGAACTTTTTTGTGGAGTTGGAATGAAAACTTTTTACTCATATTTGCCAACAAAAAATAAGGACAAAGTTTTATTTATGGACAGAAAAGTTATTGATGGAACAACACTTAGAAAAAAAGATGCAAACTTATATCCATTTTTTAATCCAGAAATGGTTTACGATTACAAATTTAGACCATCAGCATAAAAAAGTTCTACAATAATGTTAATAAAATATATTTTGTTTTTATTTAACATTAAATCATTGGATAATCGTATTTCATTTGATAAACCAACTGTTTGATTTTGGAGTAATTCATCATTAAAATAGTAGTAATTATCTTCGCCTAGTTGCCAAGAATTAAAACCACTAACAGATACAAAAGTATCGTTTAAAACCATTTTTGTCCTTAATACCAAATTAGTTGTTTCGATGTTAGGCAAAGTTATTTGAATGTTTTGTTTAATGGTATCATCTGGCAAACTTGCTCCACTAATGGCCAATGTTTTCCCTTCTGCTCCTAGCCCATTTAACTTTATTTCAACATCATCTCCAACAACGGCATTTATTTCTATTAAGTTATCAAACTTAAATCCTCCCATAAAATTATATATTGCACTTAAAACTAAAAGAAAAGATAATATACAAATTGCAAAAACATAATTTCGTTTACTATTTTTATTCATATTAACCTCATTTAATTTTTAACATAAAGAAAAAAATTAAACTCTCGTTTAATTTTTTCAAATATCTATCGATCATTTATTTTTTAAATTTTTAAAAAAAATACTTATTTTTGCAGATTATTTAATGATTTTTTTCTATTTTTTCGCTGTTTGTTATATTTTTTTATTTGTTCTTCCTTAAAAAGTGCACTTTCGGTTTCAAGTTCCCACTTTTTTTGAAGCCATTTAAATTTTTTATTTCCAACAAAATAATCATAAATTACAATAGAAATTCCTTGTAAAATATAAATATAATATGTCATAAATCTCCAAAACAACAATCCCCAAAACACAGTTCCCTCTGGGAAAATACTTGCAAAAATGAAAGTAAATGAAATCTCATTCATTCCTGTTCCCCCAGGAAGTGGAATAATACTTGATGCAAGTTCAATAATAACAGAAAAAACAAGCATATTTGCCCAAATCCCGTAATTTGTTCCACCAAGCATTAGATATATAACATATGGCATTGTATAAGTTAAAATATATACCATAATAGACAATAAAAGTGTATACAAGAAAAACCATTTATTTTTTGCATATGTCGTCATTGTGTTTTGGTAGTTCACAACAACTTTCATAACTTTGTCGTATTGTTTTTCATAATGTTTAACAACGTGAATTTTTTGCAAAAATCTCAATACTTTAACAACTAATTTATTGCCTATTTTTTTACTCATAGAAAGTAATAAACAAATTGATAATAAAGTTATATTTGCAGCAAATCCCAAAAGTCCCACAACCAAAACAACACTGACATCCATCACATTTGTAAATATAATACAAATAACAGCAATAAGCCCAATAATCATCCACGACATTTGCGAAATAACATATCTTGCCATAGGAACAGAAATTGACGAACTTGCGTTAAGTCCCCTATGGTTCATATAAAAAATTTGAGACGGTTCACCACCTGACGACATTGGAGTTATGTTATCATAATATCTGCCTATTGCACACATTTTATAGCATAGATATGGTCTTGACCTGTTGCCAGATTTTTTTAAAAACAAATTTGTTCTATATGCATCAATAACCATAATTGCAACAAAAATTAACAATAAAACGGGAATATAATAAAACTTTAAACCTTTTAAATCAGAAAAAGAAGATATTTTTTCGTGAGTCAATTGATAATATAAAATCCCACAAACAACAACAATATTTATTACAAAAAAAATAGCATTCCAAATTTTCTTTTTTTTGCCTTTTTGCTTTGACACACTTTGCTCGGCGTCTTCAAGTTGTTCTTGTTCACTATAAGTTGAACCATCAATTTCGGCATTTAATTCATTATTTATTTTTTTTGTATTATTTAAGTCTAACACCAATTGCTCAACATCATTTTTTTCTACTTTTCCACTTAACTTTTTTTTGCACGAAAAAATATGAGAACTTTTTCCCATTTTTATTGTTTTATCAAATTTTTTTAAGACAAACTTTTCCATGCCGTTTAATTGTAACAAAATAAATTTTAATTGTAAAGATTATTTAATATTATTAACCACAAAACAAAAAATAAAGGTCTTTAACCTTTATTTTTTTTATTATAAATTTTCATAAACGCTTTTATGTTTTTCGATTTTTAAATCTTTTTTCAAAACATTTAAGTTCATATTTTCAAAAATAGAATAATTGTCATCGCTTAAAAGTTCAAATACTTTATCGAATACAGTTTTGTTATTAAGTGCGCTCAATTTAGCATTTGTTAAAATCTCAATATCACTTTCTGTTAAATTAAATGTTGAAACATTTGAAACTGTGAAAAGATTTTCAACTTTTCCACCATAAAATAATATATGAACACCATACTCAGAAGCAACGAGTTTGGTGCTAATTGAACCAAATACTCCTTGCTCGTTTAATTTTCTTGCATCTTCTGTAAAACTTTCAACCATTTGACTAGTTTCTGTTCCAACAATATACATATATTCTGCATTGACTGTTCCAGTGTCTTCGCTATATTTATACATATAGTCCCTAAATATTTCGGATTTCTTTTCATTTGTGTTTGCCGATTTTAAATCTAATGTTAAATCGGCAAGAACTTTGCTTGCACTTATTGTTTCACCTGTTTGTTCGCCTTTGTCATTTCTAATTTTTGCTTTTACACTATTTGCAAGTTCAATAAGTTTTTCTTCATATTTTGCTTTTGTTATATAACCATTTTCATATTCAGTTTTTAAGTTGTCATATTGTTGTTTTTGGCTAAGTTCTCCTGTATTACTTGTTTCATCATATTTCATTAAAATATGCGATACAAAGAAATAATTATCGTCTACAACATAGTAAACATCTTTAAACGATTCAAGCATTGCCTTATCGTAATTTTCAGCATTTGCTTCATACTTAAATTTTGATTGAAGAAGCAAAGACTTATATTTATTTAAAACTTGTGTAACAGAAATTGTAGAATAACCTTCTTCTGTTTTATAATAATCTTCTAACTTTGTAATGTATAAATTTTCTTCCGTGCTTTTATATAGTTTTTCTACGTATCTTTTTAAAATACTTTCATAATCTGTTGAGAGATTGAGATTTTGCTCGTTCTTTTTGAGCACTGTTAAAAATCTTCTATATGCTTCTTTTCTAACTTTTGTATTGTCTGTATTGTCATTATAACTAGCATAATTTTTAAATTGTTCTATTACTGCATCAAGCGAAGCAAAATTAGTTGTTTGTTTATCTTCTGTTGTGTCTAAAAGTTTAATTTTGTATTGCCCGTCAATATAAACAACTTCTGCCGTTGGAACATATGGTTCATACAAAACAATCTCACTTTCTTCATCTTCTTGTGAACTTGGCTTGTCCATATCCCACTTTTCACGAACTTCGGTTTCGTATGTTTCTAAATTTGATTTAAGCGAAGTATAAACATCGTCATATATTTCTTTTTTGTCATCTTCATTTAATGTGATTACACTTTTTGCGTGATTTAACAAAACATATCTGTTTATTAAAACTTCAATAGTTTGTTCTGCTGCTTCTTCGTATGTTGAACCATTTTGCACTAAACTTGAACCATAACTATTGAAAGCATTTATATACGCCTCTGTTGTTATTTCTTCTTTTTCGCCGTCAGCATAAGTTATTGTGCAAACCGATTTGTTTAAATACGCAGTGTAATTTTTAGGAAATAAATCACAACCACTTAATATAACAACAAATGCTAAAAGCATACATAAAACTAAACTTGATATCTTCCTTTTCACAATTTTTCTCCAATTTAACTAAGTTATTATATATTATCAAAAATTAAAAATCAATCAAAAACTAATTATTTGTAGTGTTTAATAAAAATTTAATAATAAAATCTAATTTTTCTTGAATTGTCATATTTTTTAAATCTAAAACAATTATTGGCACATCTTCAAATTTTAAAACACAAATATCTTTAAACTTGTTTATTGTTTCAGCACATTTTTGAGAAATTATTTCTTCCTTTTTATACAAATATATTTTGGTGTTTACAGCATCACAAACTATTCTTTTTGCTTCAAGTTTAACACACAAATTTTTTATAAGTGCAATTTTAAACAGATTTAAAAGTTCTTTTGGAAGGTCGCCAAATGCTTCAATAGTGGATTTTTTTAATTCGTCAAGTTGCAAAGGCGAAGAAATCTCACTAATTTGAGAATATAATTTAATTCTTTCACTATCACCTTTAACATAATCATCAGGAAGAAATGCAGGACACGAAATGTCCACTTTAAGTGGCAATTCTTCCTTTTTCTTCTTACCTTTTAGTTCGTTTACTGCTTCTTGCAACAGTTTACAATACATTTCATATCCAACTTTTTCCATATGTCCGTGTTGTTCTTTGCCAAGAACATTGCCTGCGCCCCTAATCTCCAAATCTCGCATTGCAATTTTAAAACCACTTCCAAGTTCAGTAAATTCTAAAATTGCATCCAGTCTTTTGTATGCGTCTTGTGAAAGCACTTTTGACGGATTGTAAGTAAAATATGCATAAGCAAGTCTATCACTTCTTCCAATTCTACCCTTTAATTGATATAGTTGTGAAAGTCCAAGTCTGTCAGCATCAATCACAATCAGTGTGTTTGCCATTGGTAAATCTATGCCGTTTTCAATGAGTGTTGT
>CASFMG010000029.1 GCA_949295755.1 uncultured Christensenella sp. | reverse complement strand
TTTGTTATTTGAGAACATTCAATTCATTATTGAAAATTTAAAGCAATTCATTCTAGCTTCGTTTACTGCACAACGACACTCACTTTTGTTATCTATATTTATTCATTATTTAAAAAAATACAAATATTTTTTATGAAGGAGACTACACTCCTTCGTGAGAAAACTACACGAACCTTACTATATTATTTTTTTGCTATCATAATATTGTTTTAATTAAATTTTCTTAACACATTTTTAGGTAATTGGTTATCAATTTATTTATAGTGGTTATATTTTATCACTTTCAATAATATAGTATTTCGACAGAAAAAATCAAAATATTATTTCATTATAAAAATATCGCATTTGAATGTATTTATATAATGATTATAGTTAAAAGTGAGGTTTTAATGTTTTGTGTTGTCAAATTAAAATCTATTAAATATGTGCTATTAGTCCTTTTGGTTACTGTGCTTTTGGCAATTTCATTCAATGGTGCATCTTCTGCACAAGTGTTTTTTGGTTATAACACTAAACTTGTTCCTGTTTATAGTGTACAAACAGAAAAAAAGCAAGTCGCAATTACTTTTGATGCGTCTTGGGGTGCCGATAAAACTGAACAAATTATGTCAACTCTCAAAGAGTATAATGCAGGCGCAACATTCTTTTTAGTTGGATTTTGGGTTGATAAATATCCCGACATTGTTCAAAAAATAAACGAAAATGGTTTTGAAATCGGTACACATTCAAATACACATCCAGATTTAACAAAATTATCTCGTGATGCTGTAAAAATGGAAATTTCAACTTGCACAGAAATGATTGAAAAAATCACAAACAAAAAAGTGGAACTATTTAGAGCACCCTTTGGAGCCTACAACAATACCGTAATTGAAGTTTCTAATGAACTAAATTTAATACCAGTTCAATGGGATGTGGATTCACTAGACTGGAAGGGAATAAGTGCGCAAGAAATTACAACAAGAATTATTAACAACATAAAAAATGGTTCAATAATTTTATGCCATAATAACTCTGACCATATTGTTGATGCACTTCCAATGATACTTGATAGATTAAAAGCACAAGGCTACACGATAACATCTGTTGGGGATTTAGTCTATAAGGAAAACTATACTATCGACAGAGCAGGTGTACAAAAACCTAAGGTTTAAGGAGAAAAATTTATGAAATACGAATTATTATCAAACAACAAAGTGTTTTTGTGTGGAACAATAAAAACACAGCCACAGTTTAGTCACGAAAGTTTTGGAGAAGCATTTTACGAAATTCAACTAAGTGTTAAAAGATTGTCAAATCAAGATGATTTAATTCCAATAACAATTTCAGACAAACTTTTAACAAAAGAAATGGTAGTTGGAACAACCTTGGCAATTAAAGGTCAATTTAGAAGTTACAACAAAGTTGAAGATGGAAAAAGTAAACTTATGCTTACTGTATTTGTTAGAGAAGTTATTGAATACAATGAAACAATGAATCCAAACATAATAGAAATAACGGGCTTTATTTGTAAAGAACCAACATATAGAACAACACCATTTAAAAGAGAAATATGCGATGTTTTAATTGCAGTAAACAGAGCATATAACAAATCAGACTATTTGCCTTGTATTGCTTGGGGAAGGAATGCAAGATTTGTTAAAAATTTGGAAATTGGTAAAAAAGTGAACCTTGTTGGTAGAATACAATCAAGAGAATATCAAAAAAAATTAGAAAATGGTGAAATAATAACAAGAACAGCATATGAAGTGTCCATCAATAAAATAAGTGATGACGAAATTAGTATTGAAGAAGACGAAATGTTATCTTAAAGCATATCTATTGATATGCTTTTTTTATAATTTTTGTTTAACTTCATTTTAATAGACACATATTAAAGTTAGTGTTATAATACCTTTGAAATGTGTAAATAGTTTTATTGTTAAAATGGAGGTTGTATGGCAGAACAAAAAGAAGTTAAGACTGAACGTGAAAAATTTAGAAAAACCTTTCGAATTTTAGGCGATGTTTTATTTATTCCTTTTTTTGTGATTGTTTTGATTGCATCTATTTTGATGTTTAAAGCAAAAATAAATAACGAAGTTCCATCTCTTTTTGGTTATTCTGCTGTTAAGATACTTAGTGGAAGTATGGAACCAAACTATCACGAAGGACAAGTAGTAATGGTAAAAAAGATTGATACTAACACACTTAAAATTGGTGATGTTATTGCATTTTACGATTATATGGACCCTAGTGTTGATACGGGTGACCTTGTGGATAATATGGGAAAACAAACTTATAATTTGCAAATTAATTTGGGCGAATTTTTAGGCTCTGGTGCAACAGAAGCACAAAAGAAAGTCGCTTCATATTCAAAAGTTATTTTGCATAGAATTGCAAATATATCAACTCCATCTAATCCAGACGATGAAAATTATGGTAAGTTATTTTTTCAAACAATGGGTGATGCAAATAATAATGTGGCTGATGAACATTGGATAATGGAAGATTATGTTGTTGGTATACTTAGCAGCGATAATAGCGTTGTTGGTAACTTTTTTAGTTTTTGCACTAGTACAGTAGGCATAATAATTTTAATAATAATTCCTTGTGTAGCGCTTACTGCTATTTTAGTTATCAATGTAATAAATGAGATAAAAAAATATAAAGAAGATAAATTGCTTGAACAACAAAAAATAGATGATAAAACTAGAAAGATCAATGAAGTTATGCAAAATGAAAGTGTGGATAAAGAAAAAGTTTTGGAAAATTCTAAAAACAAGAAAAAAGAGGATTTGGTAAAAGATTTAGAGAATAAAACAAAAGAGCAAAATAATTCTTTAAATTTAAATCACGAAAAAGAAAAATTAACAGAAAAAGAAATTAAAGAGACACTTCCACCTAAAAAGACGGATACAAACAACAAATTAAAATCTGATAAAAAAGTAAGTGATCAACCTACAAATGTGATACCAAAAACACCTGATAAAATTTCTCCAAAAATCAATAATAATCAACAAAATTTATCCACTCCACCTAAAAAATAATGTAAAAAACCATACTTATATTGTATGGTTTTTTAAATGTGAAATAAAAATGTTTTATATGTTTTTGTTTTTGTGTTATATTACAAATATGATTAAAAATTTGCAAATTGTAAGGTATGGAATAAATGGTGAAGGCATTGCACTTTTAGACAATAAAGTTGTTTTTATTCCATTTGCCTTAAAAGATGAAATTGTTGATGTAGAAATGGTTAAAAACAATAAATCATATTTCTATGCAAAATTAAATAATGTAATAACAAAAAGCCAAAACAGAACAGAACCAATTTGTCCGTATTATTATTTGTGTGGAGGTTGCAATCTCCAACACATTAAATATGACGAACAATTAAAAATTAAAAAAGAAATTGTAAAAAATAATTTATCAAAATTTGCAGGTTTTAATTATGATATAAATGATGTTATTGCGAGCGATAAACAATTTTATTATAGAAATCATATTTCTTTTCACGTAAATGAAAAAGGTCAATTAGGGTTTTTCCAGCAACGCACTAATGATTTTGTTGTTATTAAAAAGTGTTTCTTGGCTGATGAAACGATAAATAAATGTATTGATATATTTAATTCATATTTTTTTGATAACCAAATATATGGTTTTAATAAACAAACAAAAAAAGGAACAATAAAACTTGTAGATTTAAAATGCGTTGACAAAAAACTCTTAATTACAATAGTTTCAACAGAAATAAATTTGCCCAATATTGAACATCTTTTTGTGCGATTAAATTTATTAAAAATTAAATATGGTGTTTATATAAGTTTAAATACTTCAAATAATTTTCTCATTTATGGAGAAAAATTAAAAAATATTTATGGGTTAAAACAAATTGAAATTTGTGAAGAAAACGTTAAATCTTTTGTTAGTAGTTACAGTTTTTTGCAAATAAACAATTATATAAAATCTTTAATTTATAATGATATATTGAAAAATGTTGAAGGTAATATAGTGGTAGATTTATATTCTGGAAGAGGTGTTTTAACTTCTATGCTTGCTAAAAGAACAAAAAAAGTTTATGCTATTGAAATTGTTCAAGATGCGTGCAATGATGCAAAAAATATTTTAAAATTAAACAATGTGAATAATGTGAGTGTTTTGTGTGGAGATGTGCAAACTCTCTTGCCAACAATTAAGGAGAAGATTGATTGCATTATCATTGACCCACCAAGAAAGGGAGCAAGTACTGACATTTTAATAAATATAATCAAAAAAAATCCTACTAAAATTATTTATCTATCTTGTGCATCAAATACTCTTGCACGGGATTTAAAAATTTTATTAAACGAAAACTATTATAAAATAAAATTTATACAACCATATGATATGTTTCCGAATACTAGTAACATAGAAACTTTGGTTGTTTTGGAGAAAAATGAAAACAAAAACTAGAAAACAAAATGAAAAATTAAAACAACAATATTATTCTTTTTATGATGATATTAAAGACCACACAAAAGGATTTAAGGAAGATTGGTAATATATATACATAAAAATGTATAATTATTCACAATAAAGGTTAATATGGAAGAATTTGTAAGGTTAGAAAATTTAATAGGTAAAGATAAGGTCGCACTATTTGGCACAAAAAAAGTGGCAATTTTTGGTATAGGTGGTGTTGGTGGTTATGTTTGTGAAGGCTTGGCGAGATGTGGAGTAGGAGAGTTCTTGCTCGTTGATTTTGATAGTGTTGCAAAATCTAATTTAAATAGACAAATAATTGCAACAAATAAAACTATTGGAAATAAAAAAGTAGATATAATGAAAGAAAGGATACAATCTATAAACCAAGAAGCAATAGTTGAATGTTTGGACATATGTGTAAATGATACAAACATAAATTTAATTGATTTTGCAAAATATGATTTTGTTGTAGATGCTATTGATATGGTTTCTTCAAAACTATTGATTATAGAAAATGCAAAAAGAAATAATGTTAATGTTATATCTTGTATGGGAACAGGTAAAAAACTTGACCCTTATCAATTAAAAATAAGCGATATTAGTAAAACACAAATGTGTCCACTTGCGAAAATTATTAGAAAAAAATTAAAAGATAAGAATATAAAAGGTGTACCGGTTTTATATTCAACTGAAAAGCCAAAAGAAACAAAAACTAAAGACATTGCGAGCATTATGTTTATTCCTGCAATAGCGGGATTACTTATTGCAAATTATGTAATAACAAAACTTGGAGATTTATAATGGAAAAATATAAAGAAGTAGAGCATAGCATCACAAAAAAGTTTAAAAAAACAATTTGGAAAAGGTTTATAAATTCAATAGATAGGTATCAACTAATACAGTCAAATGATAAAATAGCAGTTTGCATTTCTGGTGGGAAAGATAGTATGCTTATGGCAAAGTGTATGCAACTTTTAAAAGCACATTGGAATATAGATTTTGAACTGGAATTTATTTGTATGGACCCCGGATATAAAAAAGAAAATAGAAATTTGATAGAAGAAAATGCAAAAAACTTAAACATTCCTATTAAATTGTTTGAAACTAAAATTTTTGATATTGTATCAAATATAAAAGAAACGCCTTGTTATTTGTGTGCACGAATGAGAAGGGGATATTTATATGAATATGCAAAGAGCCTTGGTTGTAATAAAATAGCACTTGGTCATCATTTTGATGATGCAATAGAAACAATACTTTTAAGTATGTTTTATGGTGCAGAATATAAAACAATGATGCCAAAACTAAAAAGTACAAACCATATAGGTATGGAACTAATAAGACCACTGTATTTAGTTAGAGAAGAAGACATCATTCATTGGGCAAATTATAACGAACTAAAATTTTTACAATGTGCTTGCAAACTTACTGACGGAATAAGAAAAGGAGAGATAAGTGGGAAACGTAATGAAATAAAAAAACTTATTGCAACATTAAAACAAAACAATCCAGCAGTAGATATGAATATTTTTAATAGCATTCAAAAAGTTAATTTAAAGACAATAATAGGTTATGTTAAAGATGGCGAAAAGAAAACTTTTTTAGATGAATATTAAGATATTAGATTGACAAATATAATGTGTTTTGCTAATCTTTTTAAGAATGTTTTATTACATTCTTTGATGGGGTGTCGCCAAGGGGTAAGGCATTGGACTCTGACTCCAACATTCGTGGGTTCAAATCCTACCACCCCAGCCAAAATTTTAACAAAAAATTTTATTTAAAAATTTTGTAAAAAAAATCAAAAAAGTCTTTACATTTTAAATTATATTATATATAATGTATAGGCGTATTGGGGTGTAGCCAAGTGGTAAGGCACGAGACTTTGACTCTCGCATGCGTAGGTTCAAATCCTGCCACCCCAGCCATTCAATCTGTTTTAGATTGATTCGATTACCTAAGGCAAAATGAGCCAAAAGGTCAACAAAAAAGATAAAAAGTTACTGCTTAAAAGCGAAGACAGACTTCGCACGAGAGTAGTGACCAAACTCTAAGCGAAGTGGAGTTTGCGTGTGGTCACTAGAAAGAAAATTTGTGACCGTAAATGCGAAGGTT
>CASFMG010000028.1 GCA_949295755.1 uncultured Christensenella sp. | reverse complement strand
TTCTTGTTTTAAACTTGCTCCACATTCTGGACAGAATTTTGCATTTTTTGAAACGGATTTATGACATACAGGACATTCTGCACCTTGGTTTGCTCCACATTCTGGACAAAATTTTACACCATCTTTAATTTTTGCTCCACATTTAACACAAGTTGTTGTTTTTACCTTTGGTTTGTTTTGTGTTGTAATGTTATCAGCAAAAACACCACCTATTGTTGTGCCTGCACCAAGTCCAACTCCAAGTCCTGCAAGGTTTCCACCACTTTGATTTTGTGCAGCATCACGAATTGCTTGTGCTGCTTGATATTGAGTAAATGTTCCCATTTTATCTTCAAGCACACCAAGTTTTGTCCTTTCATCAAGTGTTTTTTCAACTTCTTCTGGAAGTGATAGGTTTTCAATTACAACAGAGCAAAGTTTTAAGCCGTATTTATTAAATTCTTTTGTTGATGCATTTAAAACTTCACTTGAAAATTCACGATAATTCGCTGCAAGGTCAAGAGCCGAAATCTTACTCTCTGCAATTGCGTCTGTGAGTGCTTGAATAAGCATTGGTCTAATTTGCAAGCCAACATCGTCAACTTTATAAACTTCGTTGGTTCCAAAAATTTCTTTCATAAATACTTTGGCATCTTCAACTTTAAAAGAATAAACTCCAAAACCACGAAGTCTAATTGTACCAAATTCGCTATCACGCATCATAATAGGATTTTGAGTTCCCCATTTAAGTCCAACAAACTGCTTTGTGTTTACATAATAAACTTCTGCCTTTATTGGTGATTCAAATCCTGTTGGAAGTGATAAAATTTTTGTTAAAAAAGGTATGTTTTCTGTTGAAAGTTTATATGTCCCTGGCATAAAAACATCGGCAATTTTACCTTTATGTACAAAAATTGCAACTTGCGATTCTCTAACAACTAGAGTTGAACTTGTCATAATTTCATCTCTATCCGTTAGTGGAAAACGATACACTATTGTATCTTTTGAAGAATCTTTCCATTCAATAACCTTTAAAAGTTGTTTTTTAAAAAAACTAAATAATCCCATATTTCTCTCCTTATTACTATTTGTTTCAGTTTATTACATATATAAATTTATGTCAAATAATTTATAATTATAAAGAATTTTAAAAAACAATCACTTTACTTTTTTAGGTTTTTATTATACTATTTTATAAGTATGCAAAAAAGAATATATCCTAAACAAAATATTGTTGTTATGCCATCTAATTTTGATGACAAAGTTCTTTTTAACAAAACAAAAAAGAAAAAAATTAAAGTTGACGAAAATTTTAAATATAACAAAAATATTTTTTATAGAATTTGGCAATTTATTTTGTATTATTTTATTGCTCGTCCCGTTTTTTTGTTTTATGGAAAATTGTTTCTTGGCGTTAAAGTTTATGGAAAAGAAAAAATAAAAAACATAAAAACAGGAGCAATAACAGTTTCAAATCACGTTCACTATGTAGATTTTTGTATCGCAACACATTTTGTTGCAGGAAACAGGCGTTCGCACATAATTTCAAACAAAGAGAATTTTGATGTACCTGTTGCTGGCAAATTGTTATCAGGTTATGGAGTTATTCCACTTCCCGAAACAACAAAAGCAAATATAAATTTTTACAAGCAAGTCAATGTATATCTAAAAAAGAAAAGATTTATTCACTTGTTCCCCGAAGCAAGTATGTGGCCATATTACAACAAACTCAGACCTTTAAAATCAGGAGCATTTCACTTTGCTTGCAAAAATAATCTACCTATTATTCCGTATGTACTAGTCTTTAGAAAAAGTAAAGGCATCGGAAAACTTTTGCGAACTCGCCCAAAGATAAGCGTTTATATATGCGACCCTATTTATCCAAATAATGAACTTAAAGGCAAAGATCAAAATTTAGACATATTAAATAAAACACATAACGAAATGCAAGGAGTATTAGATGAACACAACAGTTATGAGTATTGGAAATACATAAGCGAAGAAGAATTTAATGAAAAATATAAAAATTTAATATAAAAAGAAAATAATTTAAATAAAAAAAGATAATGGTCCATTATCTTTTTTTATTATATTTAATTATCTTCATTTATGACTTCGCCAATTTTAACATCAAAATTATCGCTATCAATATATTTTATTTCGTTGACAGAGCAAACACCTTTAACATCTGGCTCAACTGCTTTAAAAAAATTTGTGTATTTGCTTGACACTACAATATCTTTTATAAATGTTTTAAGAGATAGTTTGTTTAGCGACTTAAATTGTCGTACTTGTGAAACACAATCAACAACTGCATCTCCCATTTTTATAATATCTTCGTCAATATCTTCTTCAATCTTGAGATAACCTGAAATATGGATTGATTTTTGATTTTCGTTTTTAGCAAAACTGTCCATAAATATTTCTTCTGTTATATGTGGAAGAACAGGTGCAAACATTTTTAAAATTCCAAGCAAAACATAATAGCAAGCATATTTTGCAGATTCACATTGTCTTTCACCGTAAATGTTTGGATTATACAATCTTCTCTTTACAATTTCAATGTAATTATCGCAAAAATTCCAAAAGAACTTTTCAAGTTCGTTTAATGCAAGTGCTATTTCATATTTGTCTAGTGCTTTTGTAAATTTTTGATAAAGCGATTTGTATTTTTCCAAAATCCATTTATCCATCATTTCAAGTTCAACTTGTTTTGGAGTGTAATTTTCCAAAAATGATAACACAAATTTAGAAGCATTCCATATTTTGTTTATTAGTTTTTTACCGTTGTCAAATTCTACCAACGAAAAGTTTGTATCCTTTCCCAATGTTAAGTTGCTTGCCCAATATCTAGTTACATCAGCCGAATAATTTTCTATTATATTTTGTGGACTATTGCTACTGTTGTTTTTTGATTTTGCAAGTTTACTTCCATCACTGCTTAAAACATATCCAGAAATCATTAAATCTGTCCAAGGAAGTTTTTTGAAATGATATAAACTTTTTGTTATTGTGTAAAAGTCCCAAACACGAATATTATCGT
>CASFMG010000027.1 GCA_949295755.1 uncultured Christensenella sp. | reverse complement strand
TATATTATATAATTCTACTAATCTATGACATTCAACAAAAGCATCTTCTTCAATAGTAGTTATATTTTGAGAAAGAACAATACTATAAATATTGTTACAAGAAACAAAAGCCCAATCTTTTATTGTTGTTGTGGCACTATAAAAGTCAACATTAGTTTTCCCTTGTGGACATTTTATAAATTGTGTTTTGTCTTTGCTATAAAGGCAACCATCATAAACACTGTAATTATCTTCAAAACCCTGAATATCAATATAAACAAATTTTGGACAATACATCCAAAAACTCATATCAATATTAGCACTAACACTAATCAAATTGGGAGTATTACAATCACTGCCCATATCGTCAGTTATATACTCATATTCGCAAGGCGCAACAAAATGAGTTATTCCACAACCATTATATACATCATCATAAAATAAATAACAACTAAAACCATCTCTATTAGGCAAAACAACAACGCCTTTTGCTTCTCCATAAACAGTAACATCATCACTTTCATCAATATAAAACTTATCTGTTGTTGGCTCTAAATCGCCAAGACTGATATCAATACCAAAACTAAAATTTGTTGTTGTGGCTTGTCCTGCATCAAGAAGTCCAAAGGCTATTACAATATTTTTATTTGTTGCACTGCTATCAAAAGCACGCAAGTATCCCGAATTAAAATCCCAACTGTTTTGTGGCAAAATTAAATCATCTTGCATAATAGCACAAACATCTTCTGTTGATAAATTTTTTATATTAACAACTAAAAAATAGGCATAGCCTTCTGTTTTTGAATATTCTATATCTTGAAAATTTGTTGACAATGAACTGTTAAACTGTTCGCCCAAACTTGTTAAAGTGCTTGTGCCCTTAAATGTTAACCCATTTGACATAGCAGTGCTATTTATTTGATTTTTATCGACTGCTAAAAATTTTTGTGCAATACTTGCACCTTCTTGATAATCCATAAGCGAAGACGAACTAAACATTGTTGTTGTTATATCAACATATGCATCTTCAATTTCATATAAAATATTGCCACTTATTTGATACGAAACACTTATGCTTGCAAAAACTCCAAAACACAACGCAAAAAATGCAAAACAACAAGTAACCATACTTGCAAAAAGTTTTAACCTTTTTGTCATATACATCTCCTTTTCCACACGGACATATAATAACATATCAAAAAATAAAAATCAACTAATATAGATATATTTGTCTATATTTTATAAACTTTTTTGTACATATTGAGATATATCGTCCTATTATAAATTTTTTAAAATAAGGTACAATTTTATAGGGAGATTAAAATGGAACTAAACGAGATAATAAAAAGAATAAGTCAACTTAGAACCCGAGAAAAACTTTCTGCAAGAGAACTAAGTTTAAGAATAGGCAAAAATGAAGCATATATAAATCGTTTGGAATACAGAAAAAATTTTGAACCATCAATATCAGTTATAAATGATATTACGCAGGTTTGCGATTCTTCGTTGGAAGAGTTTTTTTATTATGATATAGACCAATATCAAAACGATAAATATATTATTCAATTATTAAAAAAATCAAAGCCTGAAATAAAACAGGCAATTATAAAAATATTAGAAAACTCATAAAAAAAGAAATAACAAAAAGTTATTTCAGCGTGTAGACAAATAAATCAGACTGCCGAAAAACTAGTGAGGCGAGGCTCGCAAAATGCCCAAAAGCAGGAGTTTAGTTACCTAAATGACTGTTTTTGGGCGTTTTGCAGTAAACAAAGCAAGAAAAATTTTGCAAAATTTTTCGGTCATGCAGTTTTTCGACAGTCTGAAATAACAAAAG
>CASFMG010000026.1 GCA_949295755.1 uncultured Christensenella sp. | reverse complement strand
TCATACTTTTACTGACTTGTAAATAGTTTAGTACTCTCAATTTTTTTATTGACAAGTATACTGTGTATGTTTATTCTAAACAATTAACCTTTACTATTCTTTCATATTCAATTGCTATGGTTCTTGCCACTCACTTTCTTGTGAACAGCATACAAATATTAACACATACACCTTTCATTGTCAACGACTTTTTTAACTTTTTTTTAACTTTTTTCATCTTTTTTCCGTTTTTTCTTAAACACACCGGTTAGTTGTATTGATTTGTTTGCTTTTAGATTTCTTAAATAAATTACTAAAAAGTAAATAAGTTGTTACACTTTGCTATTGCAATTGTTATATTTTATAAGTTTGATTATTATTTATAAGAAATGTGTAAAAATTTATTTTTTTTTACTAATACTTCCCTTTTTTTATATAATAACAAGTTGTTTAAGTAATTTTTTTTAAATATTTTTAAATAAATAATATTTTTAACATATGGATTTTATCCCTAGCATCAAAATATAAAAGTCCATTTATAACTATCTTTGAATGCTAATTGTTCCTTATATAATAAATATATAATAAAAAATTTTTTTTCATTCATTAATGTTTATTTTTACTAACTTTACAGTGATTAAATAAAATAAAAAATGCTATAGCATTTTTTATTTAAGCATATTCCCAATAAAAACATTTTAAAAATATTTCGCCATTGTTAATGTCATCATCTTGTGCAAAATAATTTTTGTTTAAATTATTAATAGATAAAAATTTATATGTATTATCATCATATATTGGATTTGGTAAATTAAGAGCATTCATATCAAAAATTAAAAACTCATTAAAAACACCATTTTTATCTAATTTTTGATCATACGATTTAAACCCACAAACAGAATATCCATAACCACCATATGTGTTTAGATTTCTATAACCTAATAATGTATCAATTTCTAAATACAACTGTGATGCAATATACTTTTTAGTAAAATC
This sequence comes from uncultured Christensenella sp., assembly GCA_949295755.1. GTDB lineage: Bacteria > Bacillota > Clostridia > Christensenellales > UBA1242 > UBA5893. The sequence goes on along the minus strand of CASFMG010000026.1, from coordinate 20,148 downwards.
TAAAATATTTTTTATATTCTTTTTTTTCTCCGGAAGCATAACTTTTACCATCTATAGTAACTAATTGAGAACTAACTTCTATACCATTAGTTTTGTCAACTATATCACTGTAAGTCGAACTAGGTTTTAAGATATAATTTCCTTCAAATTCAATAATACTAAAAGTCGTATTGGTCACAACACCATTAACCTGAAATGTGTTATTTGGTTGTATACCAACTGATATTTTACTATCAGGTTGCAAAGAACCACTATTAGCACAACGATTATTTGTTGCCAAAACATTTCCATTTATGTTACCAAGATATTTCTTATCTATTTGATTAAAATAAAAAGTTTTGGTAACATAAAAATTATCTCCCAATCGATTTAATTTTACTCCACCATAATATTCTTTTTTATAATAATCTGGAGTCGCAGCATATGTACTCCATTTTACACAAAATAAAACTTTATTATAACATTGAGTATATTTTGTGCCACCTTTAACATTTCCTTTGTTAAAACAATCATTTATATTTAATGAATCATTTGAAAATCCGACTATACCACCTGCATAAGCTTTTGTTTCGTATTCTTTTTTAGTTATGTTAGGATATCTATAAATTGTGTAATAATCATATTCATATTCGGTCAATGTAAAAGGTTCACTTAATCCTTGCCCTAAAAAAACCGGTCCCAAAACAAATGAATAAAATAAATTACTGTACCACCACTTCTCTTCATCTGGATTTCCCATATAATTATTATCTATTCTTTGCTCCACAGTTGTTCTATTTGATCTTTTTATATAAGAAGTAGATGTTTGAGTTTTTGCCAATGCAGATATGTTACCAGAATTATAACAATACTGTATTAACTTTGTATCAGCATAAGCAACAATGCCACCCGCATAAGATGAAAATGATGCATTGTCCCCACTTGTTATATTACCGGTATTATAACACTCTTGAATAGTATTCTTACCTGAATAATGCCCTGCAACACCACCTACATATGAATAACTATTATTTGACTTATATATTAAACCTTTTACTTGATTGGTATTTCCACATTGAGATAATTTGCCTGATCCATCAGCATATCCAACAATGCCACCAACATATATGTAAAAATTATTTTGTTTACCTATTATAACTCTTGAATTATTTGTAACTGATGCATTGATTTCAATATTATTTATGCAATATGAAAAAACATAATTATCTTTTACATTACCAACAAATCCGCCAATTTTAATTATTGACGTAGCGCCACCTTGCCAAGAAGAAAAAATGGCAGAAAAGGATAACGTGCCCGTCATTTTTACATTAGAAAGACAACTGTTTAGAGACATTTCATTCGCTAAAGCGCCAAAATTATAATTGTCAATAATATTAGTTGAAATTTCTAAATTTATATTTATATTTATAGTTATATTTTTTATAGTCCCCGTTAAAGTGTTAATTAAACTGTTTGTCATTTTTGGTAAAATAATACACATATTATTACCATCTAATTCGCCAGTAAATTCATCAATTGTGCTAATTTTGTACTCAGATAAATCAATATCATTCAAAAGTTTATAATAATATCCCGGATTATTTTTTAAATAACCAAAATCACCCACTTGAGATATTAAATATGGATTACATCGTGTTCCTTCTCCATCTAAAGACAAACTAACAGGTAACACTTTTAATGCTTTTACCTCCTCATCAAAAGATGTTATAACAACCACAAAAAAAGTAAGTATCCACAATAAAAATACAATAAAATATGCTATTTTAAAAAAAATAATTTTTTTTGTATTTTTAAAAACATCCATACACATATATGTTAAGATTAAAAATCAAATAAGTCAAATATATTTACATTACTTTTTATTTATCATTATCATTAAAAAAATCAAATGCTTTCATAATTTCATCTAAGTCTTCTTTTGGATTAATTGCTTCTTTTAAATCAAAACCCGATTCATTAACTTCTGGAATTGTTTTCACTTTTGAAGTAATTATATTTGCATATGCATTATTGTCACTTGTGTCTTCTTGCAAAAATTTATCTGCTAAATCTTCATACTTTTCGTTATCTTTAATTGTTTCATTATAAATTGGTTTAATAAGTGGTGCTTTATCCTCTATTCTAGCAAGTTCCGTTTGGCTATTTTGCATATCTTTTGGCAACTGTTTCCTTTCAACTTTTACAACTCTTTTAGGTTCGGACTTTGAATAAGTACTAAGTTTTCCAAGCAACAATCTTATTGTATCATTGTCAGTTTGAACAGGTGAAGTTATTGAACAAAGTTTATAGTCATCTTTAAGAGTAGATTTTATATTGTCTTTAAATTCTGCCAAAAGTTCTTTAACATTTTCAACTTCTTCGATTTGTGGATATTTACTTAAAATAATATTTAGTAATTTTTCCCACTTAGAGTATAACAAATTGATTTGCTGAATTTTTAACTTATAGACATTATTAGAACTTTTTTCAATTTGTTTTGCTTTTTCAACAGCAGCAGTAAGAGCAATGGAAATGCTATTGCCTTTATCTTGTATTTCTTTATCTCTGTTTTTAAATTTTTGCAATTCATCATTTAATTTGTTAGTATTGCGTTCTAAATCGTTAATTTTTGTAGTTAAGTCATCGATATACAAATCCACTTCTTTTTTATTGTATCCGTTTTTAGATGATGTAAAATTCATTTTAATTACTCCTAGTATTTATTTTTGCCCTTACTAGCATATTTGTAATAACAAAAAGAACAAATATACTTTGAATAAAAATAAATTCAATAGTTGTTATATAGGCAAACTTATATATACTTAATAATAGCACTTCAAAAATGCATATTACAAACACTTTTAAGTGAATATTTTGGCGAAAAATCGCAAAAACAAGAAAAGAAGATAATCCAAAAATTAAAATATACACAGGATAAACAATTCTAAAACTTAAACCGTAAAAATGGATATAAATGTTAAAAATAGAAACAAATAACAAAAAACTGCCTAACCATAATTTTGAATCCTGTACAAAATACGCACTTTTAACAAGAATTGGTATGGATAAAAACAAAATAAATAATGAAAACCATACTTGTCTTAGTTCACTATTAAAAAGACAAAATGAGTATAATCCAAATAAAAACACATTAAGTATTTTTAGAAATATTGTTATTTTCAACTATTTTTCCCTTCTTTTTGTTTTTAATAGTGTAAATAACAATCAATAAAATTATACCAGTTAAAATAAGTAAACCACTTAAAAATTGTGAAACTTTTATTGGTCCAATAAATAAACTATCTCCTCTAAATGTTTCAATTACACACCTAATAGTTCCATAACAAATAAGATATAAACAAGTCATTACTCCACGAGTTTTTATTTTTTTTATAAGATAAATAAAAACACCAAAAATTATAAAATTACAAAGACTTTCATAAAAAAAAGTTGAATAATGCCAAACACCATCAATTTGAGTAGCAATCGGAAACCACATAAAAGCATCATTTGTAACTTCAACACCATAACAACAACCACCAAAATAGCAACCAATTCTACCTATTGCCTGACCTAAAATTAACCCAACAACGGCAATATCTGCAACATCAATAAAATTTTTTTTATGAATAATACAAAACAACAAAACACCGAGTGTGCCTCCTATAACACCCCCGTAAATAGCCATTCCACCTTCCCAGATTTTAAAAATCTCCCAAAAAGTGAATGAGTGTTCGCTAAATGCCACAAAATACAGTCTTGCACCAACAATTGATAGTGGCAAAACATATAATGCTGTTAAGTATATATCGTCAGGTTTAAGATTTCGAAATTTACTTATTTTGCATACAACTAATATTGCAACAATCATTCCTATTGCAATAATGAGTCCATAGTAATTTACATTTAAACCAAATAGATTAAATCCTTTGCTAACTAAAAACATAAATTGATTATACACTTATAATAAATAATCGTCAATCGATTATTATGTATAAAAAAAGCCTTAATAGGCTTTTTATTTTAGAATAATTTTATGATTATAATTTATTTTTGCGTAAAGTCATAATCTATATTTTCAATTTGTTTGAATTTTTGTTTGTTTTGTTTAAAATTTGAATACTCAGGATTTTTTAAATCTTGGATGTATTTTTCTAATTCTGATTTATCTTTTATGCTTAAACTTTTAGATGAATATGAAGAACTATTTTTATAATTCCTTAATTCCAGGTTAATAGGAAAATACTTTTCTTTAATACGTTTCTCTTTATTGTCAGTACCTATTTCTTTATCATTTTCAATCATTTCTTTAAAGTCATTTAAAAGCAAATGTGTATAGTTATACATTTGATCAGTAGCATTAGATTTAACATAAGTACCTTTAATCTTAGCTCCTTGTATTGATACCACATGACCAAAATTACGTCTATTCTTTTTGTCTTTATATCTACTTTTTATTGATTCATTTGATTCAACAAGTTCTTTAAATTCTTCTAAATTATCCTTACTATATAACTTTGCACCAGTCCTATGATCAATAACATCTTTATTTATAGAATTAATATGAATAACAGAATTATATTCATAAGGTCCAGACATATTAGTTGAACTATTTGTACTTTTTTCTTTTATAGAATTATTGATTTTTTTAACTTTTCTATCTATTTTTCTTTGTCTTTTCGTATTAAATCTCTTAGCAAAAGCACTACTTACTCCATATCCTTGTTGTTGATTTTTTAACATAGTTTGCTCATTAGTTTCGCCATAACCATACTTATCACCTAAATATCCCGGATCTTTGTTGTCAGCATTGTATTCCATACTTTTTGCCAAATCTTTTGACAATTGATTTTGATTTTGGTTATCATTTGTTAGCATTTCTTGATCCAAAACAAGTTGTGCAAAAGAATCAGCTTCTTTCTTTTTAGCCAACTTTCTTTTAACATATCCAGTGACTAAAGAAGAAGATAATGTTACTAGATCAAAAATACCCAAACCAGCACTAAGTATTGCCAAATCAAACAAAACAAGTTTTACAATTGGTGCAAGACCTGAAACAAAAAAACCAATACCTGCACTAGCAACACCAAAAACTGCTGCGAGTGCAATTCCTGCCACCAAAAGTGCTATATTTCTTTTTTTCATAATCACTCCTATTTTCATATAAATTATAAAACAACACGAGTACTAAGTCAATACCTAATTTTATTTTATTTCTATAAAATTTTTATTGTCTTTCCATAATTTTTCTATATTGTATTTTAACCTTGTTTCTTTTGTAAAAATATTTATAAAAATGTCTTTAAAATCTAGTGAAATCCAAACTCCTTTAAAACTTCCATCAATATGCAAACAAGGTAGAATTTCTTTATAATCATCTTTAATAGCATTTGCCAAATGTTTTGTTTCTTGATTATCATTGCACGAACAAATAATCATTCTTTTTGCAATTTTAGATTTATTTTCTATATCTAAAACAACAACATTTGTTGCTTTTAATTCAACTAATTTATTTGCCATATTTAAACATAATTCATCAATATCCATAAAAACTCCGTAATTTAATTATACTGATATAGTTTATCAAAAAAACAGTATAGTGTCAATTTAATGTTTAACCTTAATAATGTGGTCAATAATTATTATATGAAACGATTCACATTTTTTAAAACATTTGATGCATTTTTTAGAATTTTAATTATATTCCTTGCGTGTTTTGTTTGGTGTAGATACTTTATCAACAATATATGGTTAAGTTTGGTCGTAACAATAATTTGCACTATTTTGATAGATTTATCTATAAACATTATTAGAAATAAGAAACAAAAAAAGAAAAGCGTCTTAAAAGAAGAAGATGAAAAAATACAACAATACATCAATACATTTATATTTTCGGAAGATAGTTATAGCATCAATTTTTTTTACGAACTTGCAAAATTAAAACACCAAGCACAAAAAAAAAGTAAATTTATAGAAATATTTCACACAAATAAGAAAATTATACTATTCCCATATTTTATTTACAGAGATTTTAACACAGATGATTTAGTTTTAATTTATAATCAAATTAAAAAAGAAACTTCAACAAGGCTTGTAATTTGTACAAACAAAGTTGATAGTAATACAATAAAACTTGCACAAAAACTTCCACTTGAAATATATGTTCTAGATGGAAATCAAATTTATGAAAAATTATTAACAAAATACAACTATTTCCCCCCTTTAACAAAATTAAAAAGTGAAGCAAAACTTGAATTTAAAGACCTTATAAGTTATGCCTTAAACAAAAAAAGAACAAAAGGCTATTTTATCGCTTCCGTCGTTTTACTTTTATCAAGTTTCTTTGTTCCATATAAAATATATTACGTGATAATGTCCACAATTTTATTAGTGTTGTCATTGATTTCGTTTTCAAATCCAAAATATAACAAAATAGAAAATGTAGAAATTCTTGATATAAATTAAACATTTATATCTATGTGCTTAACATCTTTTCTATTGCTTTTTCGATATAAAACAAAAATACTGCCTATAACTTGCACACATTCAGCACCTATTTTTGTTGCAATATTATTTGCAAGTTGCTTTATATCTTCATCGCAATTTTTTAAAACTTTTATTTTAACAAGTTCATTTTTATCTAACATATCTTCAATTTGAATTATCGAAGTATCTTTAATACCTTCTTTTCCAATCTGCATAGTTGGCGAAAGTGTACTAGCCAAACTTCTTAAATATGCCCTTTGTTTTGTTGTTATCATATTTTCTCCTTATTCTTCATACTCAAATGATATATCTTTAATTATAACTGTATTTCCAACTTTTAAGCCTTTTTCTTTTAATTTATCAATTATTCCAAACTTTTTAAGTGCATTTTGAAAATATGCAAACGAAGTTTCATCACTTAGAACTACTCCCCTAATCATATTGTCAATAAGCCCACCACAAACTTCATATGTTTCATTATCTAATTTTCTAACATCAAAAGATTGTTTATCCCTTGTGTCAAAATTGTCAAGTTCAATATCAATAGGTGCAGGTTTTGGAGTTTTTTCTAATACCTGCCAAATTCTTGTCTTTAATTCTTCTATTCCTTTATGTATGATTGAACACAGCAAAATTGGTTTTTGTTTTGTTTTTTCTTCAAAATCTTTAACTTTTTTATTTAATTCTTCTTCACTTAATAAGTCAATTTTGGTTAGTGCAACAATTTGTGGAACAGTTGAAAGTTTTTCGCTATATTTTTTCAATTCATTGTTTATATTCAAATAGTCTTCAACTGCATTTCGCCCTTCACACTCCGAAATGTCAACAAGATGAACAATCACTCTAACACGTTCAACGTGTTTTAAAAAATAATGCCCAAGCCCTGCTCCTTCACTTGCACCATCAATAAGTCCGGGAATATCACAAGCCACAAAACTTTTATCCTTATAAGAAACAACTCCTAAATTGGGATATATTGTTGTAAAATGATAATTTGCAATCTTTGGATTTGCATTACTTATAACCGAAAGTAGTGTACTTTTTCCAACATTTGGATACCCAACAAGTCCAACATCGGCTATGCTTTTAAGTTCCAAAATTACTTGTCTTTCTTTAACAATTTCTCCCGTTTGTGAAAAATGTGGTGCTTGTCTTGTTGGTGTTTTGTAATATTCGTTGCCGTGCCCACCATTTCCACCTTTAAGTGCAACAAATTTGTCTCCATTATTTGTTAAATCAGCAATTACTTTTTCGCTTACAGCATCTAAAATAACTGTTCCACAAGGCACTTCAATTACAACATCTTTACCATCTGCACCTTTTCTATGACATTTTTCGCCTTTAAGCCCATCAGTCGCAACAAATTTCTTTTTAAACGAAAATCCATAAAGTGTGTTTATCCCTTCGTTGGCGACAAAAATAACACTGCCACCTTTCCCACCATCGCCACCATCAGGTCCACCGTTCATTGTAAGTTTAGACCTATAAAAAGAAACGGCACCATTACCACCATTTCCTGCTTTTATTGTTATTTTTACTCTATCTAAAAACATAATTATTCCTTTGTTTGTATTATATCACATTTTGCCTTGTTTAACTAATTTTTTATAATATTTGCAAAAATCTTTTAATTTACAATCACCGCAACACGGTTTAATTGCTTTGCAATAATACCTTCCAAATAAAACCATTTTGTGATGCAAGTTGTCAATGTTTCCCTTAAACATTTTTTCAAGTTTTATTGAGCATTTGTCAGGATTTTTTTCATCAACAATTCCTAACCTATTTGACACTCTTAAAATATGGGTGTCAACAGCAATAACTTTTTCTCCATATACATTGTTTAAAACAACCTTGGCAGTTTTCATACCAACACCACTTAAGGTTGTTAAATCTTTTAAATTATTGGGAACTATGCCATTATAATTTTCAACAATTTGTTTGCTGAGTTGAATTATATTTTTTGTTTTATTTTTATAAAGACCACAAGGTTTTATAATTTGTTCAACTTCATTTATGTCTGCATTGGCAAAATCTTGTGGCGATCTATATTTATCAAATAAAATTGGTGTAACTAAATTAACTCTCTTATCAGTGCATTGTGCGGACAAAACAACAGAAATCAAAAGTTCAAAAGGCGTAGAAAAATTAAGTTCACATTTTGCATCTGCGAACAATAAATCTAAATAATCTAAAAATTTTTGTTTATTCTCTTTATTCACGCAAAGTAAGATACCAAAAATATATATTTATGTCAAATAACAAAAATCGCACATTTGCGACTTTTGTTAAAAATTTAAAGATTATTCAACTAAACACCTTGCATTATTTCTTTATATAAATTCCAACCTTTTGCAGATTGATACAATTCTAAACTTGCACTTGGCACTTTAAAAGTTGTAACTGAACTTGTAAATGTCGTGCTATCTATTGTTGGCGGATTTGTTGCCATAATTTGTACTTCCGTCATATCATAACATTCAAATGCACTCGAACCAATCAATATGATGTTTTGTGGTAATACAATCGAAGTTAAACTAGAATTCCAAAAACTTCCAAAATAAATTTTTTCAAGATTATTTGGTAATGTTAAAGATGTTCCTTGAAAATTCATAAAAGCATATGAATCAATAATTTTTAATTTGGAATTTGACTCAAAAACAACTTCTTTTAATGAATAACAACCATCAAATGCCCCATATGGAATTTCTTCTATCTCACTGCCAATTGTAACTTTAGTAATACCCGTGCCATAAAATGTTCTGTATATAGGCATATCCCCATCATTTGTTGTAAATTTATTATTTGCAATTTTAACTGATTTTCCTTTATATGTTGATGGTATTACAATTTCGCCATTACAATTATCGGCAGCGTAAACAGCATAATAACTTCCCGTGTCTACATATTTTAATCCACCTTCTGTGTATTCATAATTGTTTGGTAAATAATTAACATCTACACTAAAACTATAATCGCCGGTACACTTTTTTGTTACATCTTCAATTCCAATACAAAGAACTATAGTTTTGATAATTTGGTTACCTTCGTATTCTTCATTGGTTGGCACAGTGACCAAATCCATTGATTTATAAAACCAACCATTATTAACATTAAATTTATCAACATTTAAAACGGCAGAAACATTACCGTCTCCGTTATATTTAACGATATCAATCATAATAACATATTGAAAACATTGTGAAAAATCCAAACTGTCCGTAAGGTCTAAATTTGCTTCCTCTGCGTTGTAATCAAATGCCATATTATTGTTATATGTAGAAAATGTAGTAGATGAAACTAAATCTTCCTCACTAAAAGGCAAACTTCCATCATATTGTTCTGCCATAGAAAAATATCCCCATGTGTCGTCTCCTTCATCAATTTTTTTGCCACTTTTATATTTATAAACCGATGTAGTAATATCTACAAGCGCCCCACCAACATTATAACTTATACTTCCAGATATTGTATAAGTTACTTGCTGTGCAGCCAAAACTCCCAAAATCATAATTGCAATTGCAAAATTTAAAGCCGCAATACTGAAAAATAATTTTAACTTTTTCTTCATATGCTCTCCTTTTTTTATAAAAATTATATACTCAATTTAAATATGTTATACATAAATTATACTCATTATGGGTATAATGTCAATAAAAAGAGATACAATGATTAAATTTTCAAAAAACTTAAAATTCGAAAGGACACAATTAGGCTTAAATCAAAAAGAAATGGCTGAAAAATTAAACATTTCTTATAGAACATATCAAAATTATGAGTTGATTACTACTAATAATAGAGAGCCAGATTTATAAACTTTATGCAATATAGCAAAGATATTAAATGTTAGTGTCGATTATCTTTTAGGAATAGATAGAATTTAAAAAAGTCGCAAATGCGACTTTTTTAATTATAAAATCCCAAACTAATAAGAATTGCTTTATCCACTTCTTTCATTTTTTTAAAATCTACTGTACAAACTTTTTCGTTTAGTCGTCTTTTATCTATTGTTCTTATTTGTTCTAATAGAACAACACTATCTTTGGGCAAGTTATATATGTGAGCAGGAAGTTCGATATGCGTTGGAATTTTTGCTTTTGAAAGTTGACTTGTTATTGCAGCAACAATCACAGTTGGTGAATATTTGTTTCCAACATTGTTTTGGACAACAAGAACAGGCCTAAGCCCTCCTTGTTCACTTCCAACCACGGGGCTTAGGTCAGCAAAGTATATATCACCTCTTGTTATTTGTTGTTTTTCTTGCACGATATAATCCTTTCATAACCTAAATAATCTAAAAGGTCAGCATTTTCAAATTCTTCATCAAGTTCAATCTTTTCAAATAACTTCCCCTTCACTTTCATACTATGCACAATGGGGTCATTTTCGTTAAGATAAAATGAAAAATCATTACCTTTTTTATCTTCAAATTGTTTAATTTGTTTATTTAATTCTTGATTTATTTTTTTATAATTATTGTTCATTTAATTATCTCCAAAAATTTTTTATATAAACTTAGATTACATCAAAAAATAAAATATATTCTAAAATAAAAAAAAATAATTTCTCAACACAGTTGAAAAATTATTTAACATTTTTTATTGAAAAATATTTTGATTATTTTTTAAATTTTTAAAACTTATTTCTAACAATTTTTTTAATATTTTTTCTTTTGATAAATAAATTTTAACATTTTCCATAAATGCATCGTTATTTTTATTTTTATCAAAAACATCATAAAAAGCCAATACAAAATTATCACAAAGCAAACACTCTCTATTTTTTAATGATTTAAGTCCCAACAATGCAAAAAGAGTATCATCGTTTAAATCGTTATGGCTGTAACATTCTGCTTTTTCAACATTAAAAATTTGATAAAATGCATTCTTTTTAAAAACTTGTTTACAAGTAGTATCAAAAACAAAATCTTGATATTCAACCCACGAATGTTCAAATTTTTCAAAAATATATCCATCTCTAATACAATTTAACTTATTTAAATATCCTTTACACAAAAAACTTTGGTTTATTATTTTACAAAGTAAAAGTGCAAAAAAATTACATTGCCCCATTGTATTACTATACTTTAGTAACTCTTTATAATTTAATTTGCCCACGTAATTATTGATTGATGAATAAAATTTATCATCAAACAATTTTGAATATTTTTTTTGCAATGATTTTCTAATTAATTTTTTATATATTTTTGATATTTGATTGGAGTTATACATACAGTGCAAGTTATATCAAATAAAAAGAAAAAAGTCAAGTTTCTATTTTACAAATTGCAGTTGCTATTGTTTTTGAATGAGAAATTGAAATCTCTATATTTTTGTAATTATTTTTTTTAAAACTTTTTTCTGCATTATTGTGAAGAACAACAAACGGTTGTCCAGAATCTTTATGCAATATCTCTATGTCTAAAAACTTTACATCTTTGCAACAAAATGCTTTTTTTACTGCTTCTTTTGCACAAAAAAAACCAGCAATTCTTTCACTAGGATTATTAAATTTTTTAAAGTATTTTATTTCGCTTTCAAAAAAAATACTTTTAAGCAATTTTTCATTTTCAACAAAATTTTTTACTCTTTCAATTTCTAAAATATCAATTCCAATCATTATACTCGTCCTTTAAAACTATATTTACTACTTTGTTTATCTCATCAAAATTAAAACCCTTACTAAATAAATGCCTGCACAATTTTTGCCGAATAGAATTGTCTATTGTTTTATTTTTTAAATATTTTTTTGCTATATTTAAAAGTTCTTCATTATTTGACTTAAAATCTTTTGTAACTTCGTTAATAATTTCTGTTTTTACACCTTTTTGTTTTAATGCATTTTTAATATAGTTTATTCCTTTTGCATTTTGTTTAGATTTAACAAAACACTCTGCAAAATATTTATCGTTTACATAACCATAATCAATTAAGGTTTTAACAGCATTTTTTATTGCGAATTCACTATAACCTTTTTGTTTTAAATACAATTCAACTTGTTTTTGAGTTTTTAAACATTTTGCAACATAATTTATTGCCTGATTTTTACAAGTTAACATTTGACTTTGATTAAAAATCTCATCAAAAGTTTGTTTGTCAATTTCTTGTCCTTTTTTTAGTTTGTTTTTTACAATAATCTCTGCTTGCAATAAATAAATTAACTCATCATCAATATAAACTTTGTATAATTCACTCTCTCCTCTTCTAACAATATCAGTTATAATCATTTTTCCTCCAAAAACAAACTGCTTGCACATTTTGAGTATGCCCGGACAAGTCCACCAGCACCAAGTTTAATTCCGCCAAAATATCTTACAACACAAATCAAAATATTTTTAAGGTTTTTCTTTTCAATAACATTTAGTATGGGTTTTCCTGCTGTTCCACTAGGTTCGCCGTCATCATTAAATTTTATTATTTCCACACCATTTACAATTTTATATGCAAAACAAATATGAGTTGCTTTTTTGTGTTCTTTTTTTAAATTTTCTAATATTATATCAACATCACTAACACAACTCACACTAAACGCATAAGCATAAAATTTTGATTTTTTTATTTCAACAAAACTTTGCATTATTTTTTTACTATAACTTTAATAAAATTCTTTTTACCTTTTTTTAATATGATGCAATTATCTTTTAAGTCGCACAAACATATTTTTTTATTAAAATCGGTTATTTTTTCATCGTTTACAAGTATACCCGATTGAGCACACAATCTTCTAACTTCACTCTTTGAAGAAACAAGTCCACAAGATGTAAACAAATCAGTAACCGGTATACCACTAGACAAATCACACTCACCAACTTCAAAAGTTGGAACATTATCCAAATTGCCTTGTCCATTAAAAAGTGCCTGCGAGGCTTCTTGTGCTTTTATTGCATCATCTTCTCCACGAATAAACTTTGTAACTTCAAAAGATAAAACTTTTTTTGCATTTACAATATCTTCACTAATAAGTTTTTTAACAGTTTTCATATCAACATCAGTAAAGAGAGCAAACATCATTTCAACGCAGGCATCAGGAGTTTGATATACACCTTGATAAAAATCGTATGCTGAAATTTTATCTTTATCTATCCAAATTGCTCCCCTTTCTGTTTTTCCCATTTTTTTACCATCTGGAGTTAAAAGAAGTGGATTAGTAGCACCAACCAAATCTATGCTTGTTCCATATGCAAAATTGAGTTTTCTTTGAAGTTCAACACCTGCAACAATGTTTCCCCACTGGTCGCCACCACCATATTGAAGTGTGCAACCATATTTTTTGTTTAGTTCAATAAAATCATATGCCTGCATAAGCATATAGCCCATTTCAAAAAATGTCAGTCCACCTTCTTCAATTCTTTTTGAATATATTTCGTTAGACAGCATTTTGTTTACATTAAAATGAATACCAATTTCTCGCATAAAATCAATGTAACTAAAAGAGTTAAACCAATCACTGTTGTTTACAATAATTGCAGGATTATCGCCGTCAAAATCTAAAAATATTTTTAGTGAATTTTTTATTTTTTCTATGTTTTTGTTTATAGTTTCTTTGTTCATAACTTTTCGTATTTCACTTTTACCACTAGGGTCGCCAATACAAGCAGTTGCACCACCCATTAGAACAATAACTTTGTGTCCTGCCTTTTGAAATCTTCTTAAAATACAATATGGCACACAATGTCCAATGTGTAAACTATCTGCCGTTGGGTCAGTACCTTCGTATAGTGTTATTGGTTTTCCACTTTCAAGTAATTTTTTTAATTTTTCTTCATCTGTACATTGATACAAAAGACCTCTTTCTTTAAGTGTGTTAAATAAATTTGTGTCTACCATAATTCTCTCCTATAAAAACAAAATAAGCACATCATCATAAGGACGAATGTGCTGTTCGTGGTACCACCTTATTTTGCAAGAAACTTGCCTTATTTGTTTTTTTTACGCCAAAACACGCGACCTGCTCCAAAAGTGTAATTCAGCACAAAACTTTGAAAATCTTTCACCAACCGATTTTTCTCTGATTGCCCATAATGTGCCTACTTGGTTTTTATCATCACAAGCAAAATTATGTTATTACATAAAACAATTTTTGTCAACAAAAAACGCTTGCTAAAAAATAAAAAGATTAAAAGATTTGTTAATAGAAACAAAATATCGTATACTAACAAGGTTAAAAGGAGTTTATATGAATATTGAATGTGTTAAATGTTTAAAAAGTCGTGGCAGTTCTCCAATTCCAGAAGAAGGCAAATGGATTCAGTCAAAAGAAATAAAAGATATTTGTGGTTTTTCTCACGGTTGTGGCAAGTGTGCACCACAACAAGGAACTTGCAAACTTACATTAAATGTTAAAGACGGAATAATAAAAGAAGCACTTGTTGAAACAATAGGTTGCACAGGAATGACACACTCTGCTGCAATGGCTGGCGAAATACTAATAGGAAAAACACTACTCGAAGCACTAAACACCGACCTTGTTTGCGATGCAATAAATGACGCAATGAAACAAGTTTTTTTGCAACTTGTTTATGGAAGAAGTCAATCAGCATTTTCTCAAGGTGGATTAAGTGTTGGTTCTGCCCTTGAAGACTTGGGCAAAAACCTTACAAGTGCAGTTTCAACAGTTTACGCAAATAATAAAATTGGTCCAAGATACTTAAATTTAACCGAAGGATATATAACAAAACTCGCACTAGACGAAAACAGTGAAATAATAGGCTATGAATATGTTAATCTTGGTAATTTGATGCAAATGCTAGAAAACGGCACAGATTATAAAGAAGCAAAAGAAAAGTCGACAAAACGCTACGGAAGATATAGCGATGCCGTAAAATACATCAATCCAAGAAAGGAGTAATTTATGGAAAAATTTAATCTAGGCAAAAAAGAACACTCTGTAAAAGAAACACTAAATAAATACAACATAAAAGATTTGTCAACTGCAAGAAAGATTTGTGAAGATAATGGGATAAACATAGAACAAATTGTAAAAGGCATACAACCAATTTGCTTTGATGATGCCGTTTGGGCATACGAACTCGGTTGTGCTATTGCCCTAACACAAAATGCTAAAAGTGCCGAAGAAGCAGCAAAATATATAGGTGTTGGACTTCAAGCCTTTTGTTTGGAAGGAAGCGTTGCAGACGAGCGACAAATTGGAATAGGCCACGGCAATTTAGCGAGTATGCTTCTTAGTGAAAACACAAAATGCTTTTGCTTTTTAGCAGGTCACGAAAGTTTTGCAGCAGCCGAAGGTGCAATGGGAATTGTTAGAACTGCAAACAAAGTAAGAAAAACTCCACTTAAAGTTATATTAAACGGACTAGGCAAAGACGCAGCATATATAATTGCCCGAATAAACGGCTTTACCTATGTTTCAACTGAATATGACCACCAAAAACACACTTTAAAAGTACTAGAAGAAAAATCATTTTCAAACACCGAAAAGAAAAATGTAAAAGTGTATGGTGCATACGATGTTATGGAAGGCGTTGAAATTATGAAACTAGAAAATGTTGATGTTTCAATTACAGGCAACTCAACAAACCCTGTAAGATTTCAACACCCTGTTGCAGGAACATATAAAAAATGGTGCTATGACCACAATAAAACATATTTCTCTGTTGCATCTGGTGGTGGAACAGGCAGAACACTTCACCCTGATAATGTTATGGCAGGTCCTGCAAGTTATGGACTAACCGACACAATGGGCAGAATGCACTGCGATGCACAGTTTGCAGGCAGTTCGTCCGTTCCTGCTCACGTTGAAATGATGGGATTTATTGGAATGGGTAACAATCCAATAGTTGGAGCAACCGTTGCCGTTGCTTGCAAAGTTAGTGAAGTTTTAAATAAATAAAGGAAAATTATGATAAATTATAAACAACTAATACAAAAAGCGCAAAATGCACTAAAGTTTTCATACTCCCCCTACTCTAATTTCAAAGTTGGTGCTTGTGTTTTGACAAAGTCAAACAACACATATGTTGGTGCAAATATAGAAAATGCAACCTTTGGTGCAACCATTTGTGCCGAGAGAGTGGCAATAGATAGTGCAATAATGAATAACGACAAAGAAATTGTTTGTATTGCAATAGTTTCACAAAGCGGTGATTATACCTTCCCTTGTGGAATTTGTAGACAGGTAATGGCAGAATTTTCAAACGATATGGAAATTGTTGTTGCAAAAAATGAAAATGATTACAAAATTTATAAATTAGAAGATTTGTTGCCACATAATTTTACACAAAAGGATATAAAATGAGAGCAGTAATAGAAAAAGTTAAAAATTGCACACTTTATAGCGAAGGCAAAAAATATAGTGAAATTCAAAACGGACTTCTTGTTTTGTTTGGCGTGCACGAAACAGACACACTAGAAATGGTGGAGCATTTTGCACAAAAAATAGTAAAATTACGCATTTTTAGAGATGAAAATGATAAGATGAACAACGATATAACAAAAGTAAACGGACAAATTATGCTTGTTAGCAATTTTACATTATATGGTAGAACCAAAAATACAAACCGTCCCGACTTTACACATTCAGCAAAACCCGAAATTGCCGAAAAGATATATTTAAAACTAAGAGATGAACTAAACAAATATGTTAAAACGGTAACAGGAGTATTTAGAACACATATGGACATAGAACTAACAGCAGTCGGACCGGGAACGTTTTTACTTGAAGAATACTCTAACCCAAATTATATAACTTAAAAAAGCAACAAAAAAACTCTACAAATTTGGTAGAGTTTTTTACATTTTATCAACTTTATTCATATGCCTAATAAGGTCAACAACTTTATTAGAATAACCCCATTCGTTATCATACCAAGCGACAAGTTTAACAAAAGTTGGCGAAAGCATAATACCTGCTTTAATATCAAATATTGAAGTGTGTTCATCGCCAATAAAATCACTAGAAACCACAGGCTCATCGGTATAGTCTAAAATACCTTTAAGTTCACCTTTAGCACTTTCTTTAATTGCTTCAACAATTTCATCGTATGTTGTTTCTGTCTTTAAATTGCAAGTAAGGTCAACAACGCTAACATTAAGTGTTGGAACTCTAAAACTCATACCTGTCAGTTTACCTTTTAAACTTGGTATAACTTCGCCAACTGCTTTGGCTGCACCTGTTGTTGATGGAATAATATTATAAGATGCTGCCCTTCCACCTCTCCAATCTTTTTTAGAAGAACCATCAACGGTGAGTTGTGTTGCTGTTGTTGAGTGAACAGTTGTCATAAGTCCTTCACTAATTCCAAACTTATCATTTACAACTTTTACAAGTGGTGCCAAGCAGTTTGTTGTACAACTTGCATTTGAAACAACATTCATATCTTTTGTATAAAAGTTGTGATTAACACCCATAACAAACATTGGCATTTCTTTGCCCGGAGCAGTTACAACTACTTTTTTTGCTCCTGCATCAAGATGTGCTTTTGCCTTTTCATACGATGTAAACACACCTGTTGCTTCTGCAATATATTCTGCTCCAACTTGTCCCCAAGGTATATTTAAAGGTTCTTTTTCTGCAAAGAATTTAATTTTATTTCCGTTTACAACCAAATAATCTCCGTCAACATAAACATCGCCTTTAAATTTACCGTGAATGCTATCATATTCAAACAAATACATTGCATAGTCCACAGTTAAAAATGGGTCGTTTATCGCAACACATTCAACATCATCTCTTTTGCAAATTGCTCTTAAAACAAGCCTGCCAATTCTTCCAAAACCGTTTATTCCAACTTTTATTTTTTCCATAATTTCTCCTTTTTTATATTAAGTCAAATAAGACTAACATAACTAATTTTTATTCATAATTTTTGCTTTGTCAAATATATTATCGCCAATTTGTTTTTTTACATAAATACTTAAAATTTCAACGCAAACCACATATAAACAAACAACAATTACAAACACCAAAAGCAGTTGCAATAAAAATTGATTTTGTATATATTCAACAAATATCCAACTTAGTATTGCACCAGCAATTATAAAAATTGACAATGCCACAAATATAATATTTTTTAGAATTTTTGGTTTAAAATGCACTTTTGAATTTAATTTTGCGTCAACATCAACAAAATTTATACCATTCCACTTATTTACCTTTGTGTAAAGTGAACAATTATCCATAACTTTCATAACTTCAAGTGGAACATTTGCAAACGCCATACAACAGATATTGCAGTCATAAAAAGTATAACCAAAAATAAATGTTATTATTTTATTAAATAAATCAAATAAAAAACTTGACACTTTGTTTCTTTCTTTTTTTATTTTTGCAATTTGATTTTCGTGTTTTAAACTTTGTTCCAATTTTACAAGTTCTTCAAAATTATCATTGTCTAATTTTCGTGCAAGAACAAGTTTATTGCCATTCACTTTTGTCATTAAAGCATTTATAATTTTGTCTTGGTCTTTTTCTTCAAAAACAAATTCTTCAACATTAAATACATTTTCGTGAAATTTTGTAGATGCAACAATAATTTGATATTTTGTATATTTATCGCCAATATAACTTGCAAGTTGGTTAATATTTAGTTTATCGTCTAAATTGAAAATCAAAAAAGTTGGAAAATTCATAATTTTCTCCTTATGCTCTACTAAGTTTTCTAACCCGTTTAAGATGTCTGCCACCTTCAAACTTTGTTGTTAAAAATTCTTTAATAATTGAAATTGCTTTTGTTTTTGATGTAAATCTACCAGCAAGAACCAAAACATTAGCATCGTTATGTTTTCTGGCAAGTTCGGCAAATTTTGTTGTTGTGCAAAGTGCTGCCCTTATTTTTGGATTTCTGTTTGCCATTATACTCATTCCAATACCTGTTCCACAAATATAAATTCCAATATTATTTGGGTTTTCCAAAACTTTTAAATTACCTGCTTTTGCAAAATCTGGATAGTCTACCCTTTCGGTAGAATAAGTCCCAACATCAATAGTTGTTATGTTTTCCTTGTGGAAAAAAGCCTTAATTTGTTCTTTAAGTTCATAACCAGCGTGGTCGCACGCAAGAATAATCATTATAATCTCTCCTTAATAAGTTTAATTTTTTCAATAAGTTTTTTACAATACATATCAATCGTGTTTGCCATTTTTATATAATCTTGAATTGTTCCACCGTATGGGTCTTCTATATCATCACCAAACACCATTTCTCCAAACGAAAAAACATTTTTTGCATCAATATATTGTTTTTGACTTTTTGTCATTGTGATAAACAAATCATATTTTTTTGTTAGTGTTTTTGTGAGTTGTTTTGGTTTTCGTGATTTAACATTTATCTTGTATTTTTTTAAAATTTCAACAACATAATTATTTATGTTTGAATTTTTATCAACATTCAACCCACAAGAATAACATTTAAAATCACTAATGTTATTTTGCTTTAAATATTTATTCATTATTTTTTCTGCAAAAGGCGACCTACAAGTATTGCCTTCGCAAACAAAACAAATATATTGCATATTTTTTCCTTAACTTTAGTAGTTTAACACAAATTAAAAAAAAATAAAAACAAAAAAAACTCTCTACAAAAATGGGGTGCACCCCAAAAGTTGGACAAAAATTTAACTAAATGATTTGATTTTGAGTTCGGTATTTTACCGGACTCATTTTCAGTTTAAGTATTATTCTTTCGTTATTGTAATAGTAAATATATTCTTTTAGTTTGTCAAT
>CASFMG010000025.1 GCA_949295755.1 uncultured Christensenella sp. | reverse complement strand
GATTTATGCAAAAAAAGAGTTAATAAAGTTATTAAAGAAAAGAAAACAAGATTTAGATCAAAAAACATTAAATGAACTTCATCTGATTTATCAGACTTATTTAAAAATGAACAAAAAAATATTTAGACAAGCTAAAAATGCAGAACAGACAAGAATGCAATGTTTTGAAAATTCACCTTTATTTGCGCCTATTATTAAAAATAAAAAAGCACGCATTTCAACTGAAAAAACGAAACGAGACAATCTAAATTATAGTAATTATATAAGCAATTTAGATCAAAATCACAATGGTATTTTCGATTTTTTGGAATTTTTCAAAAATTCTTATGATAAATCCAACGATGATAATTCATTAATATCTGACTTTTTCAATGGTTTTACAGATGGATTTTTACTTGCAGACATTGTTTTACATTTTGTAGAAAACGCAATTGATTTCGGTAAAGAGTTAATAAATGTACACAAATAAAGTGTTGTAAAAATAATTAATATGATGTACAATTTAATTAGGAGATGACATGACTGATTATTATAATTCTTTTTTAAAAGAATGTGCATTACAACAATCTATGTTGTTGGGTAATTTTAATGATAATAAATATGTAATTTCTCATGAAGTCATAGATGAGTTATTAAAAATTGATAAACAAGTTATATCTTATAAAATGGATAAAGTTATTTGCGTTGGTTATGTAAGCACACAAAAATTAAATTTTATAATCAAATTTTTTGTAAATGAAAAAGAAGGTAGAAAGTTTGCTAGTTTATACCTTATCGAAGAATATGAGTTCCTTAATAAAAAAGAACAACTAGAAACGTTTTTAGTTAATTTTAACGATTTCGACAATTACGATTATTTTAATAAATTAAAAAAAGTTTTTAATCTTTACACAAAAGATGAAAGTGAAGGTAAAAGTAAAAAATACCAAAGTAAACTTTTAGATCGCTTATTAAAAGATAAAAACTTATTAAACAATGCATTAGAAAAATATTTAGATTTAGATATAAAAGATTATGTAATTCAAATTTTAAAAATATTAAAAAAATCACAAATAGATAGCAATTTAGTTCTTCTTGAATTAAAAGAAAAAATAAGGTTGATTAAATATAGTCGTAATTCAAATGAGTATTGGAGAAGTTTAAAAAAATATCTCGATGAAATATTGATGTTAAAGTATGATAAACTTACAAAAGAAACAAAAAAATGGCTAGAACTTGTTAATCAAAATTATATTTTTATGTATTACAATAAAAAGAAGTTTTATGAACTTAATAAAAAAACAAATAATATAAGTTTAGATAAAAAAACAATATTTGTACCAGAGAATAAAAAGAGTGGGGAAAAGAGCAAAGCGGTAGTAAAAAAATCCTCAAAAAAACCTATTCAAAAAAATAAGAACAAAAATAATGATAAATTGAATAATAAAGCAATAAAAAATAAAAAGATTACCAGTACAATAAATAATAATGCAAATATCGACAACAAAACATTGAAGTTTAACAATTTCAATAATAATCATAGTCAAAACACAAATAACAATTTATCAAAAAATTTAATAGATAAAATGTATGCTAATATAAAAAATAATTTTTTGAATTTTGCAAGTAATATTTATAAGGATGGCTTACAAAATGACGTTAATAACGATATTTATAGTGATGTTTATTTTTCTCAAATTAAATTGGAATATGAAACAACTACAGAAGTACAAAAAAACAATTCTAATTCACAAAATTATTATGAAAAAGTTTTAAATGAAATATTTGAAAAATAAATTAACACTTCGTTAAATCTATAACAATAAAAAACTCATCTGATTAGATGAGTTTTTTATTGAGTATGATCTTTGTTTTGAATATGATCTTCTAATGGCTTTATAAATTTTTCCATGCCGTCCTGATTAAAATCGAATTCTGTATTTTTAAGGAGTTCAATAATTTCTTGAAAATTAAAGATTTCTCTCATTTTACAAAGTTTATCTAATATTGTTTCACCAGTTTTCGTTTGAAATGATCTGCCAAAAAAAATTAAATTATTTCGGAATTTTTTATTTGTTATTGAATTTTTTATTGACACAAAACTATTATATAAATTATTGTAGCAATTTTTATCCGTGTTTTCTAAATCTTTAAGAATCATACGAACATTAGTTCCTAAATTATTGGAAGTCAATATATCCAATATGCCTTGATAAAATGCCACCATAAATGCTTTATAAATCGTTGGGTCGCTATCTATTTTTTGTAAATATTTTTTCATTGAGTTATTGAACATATTCTCTCCTTGTTTATCAACCATTATAATCATATCATAATTATTTATTATTGTAAATAGCAAATTTTATTTTTTTTGCATAAACATATTAAAAATCACTAAAACTATATGGAATGAAAAATGTTTATGTCAAAAATACAATAATTCTTGGTTTATTTTTGCTTGCATCTAAATTTTTAGGTGCTTTATATAAAATACCACTATCTAATATATTAGGCACAGAGGGTATTGGATTGTATCAAATGGTATTTCCAGTATATTCTTTATTTTTAGTTTTTATAACAGGTGGTATGCCTATTTTTGTCGCACAAAAAGTTTCTAGTTACAGAGCAAAAAACGACTTATTGAAAATGAACAAAGTTATAAAAAGTTCGCTAATTATTTCTTTGCTTTTTGCTAGTGTATTTTGTCTTGTTTTACTTGTGTTTTCCGTTCCTATTGCAAAATTACAGGGCAACCAAAGTGCATATCTTGGTTACATAACGGTTGCAATAAGTATTTTATTTTCTTGTGTAACTTGCGTATATAGGGGATATTTTCAAGGTCTTGAAAATATGATGCCAACTGCAATAAGTGGTTTAATTGAACAAATCGTAAAGTTATGTATAGGGTTGTCTTTTGCATATTTTCTGCAAAGATATGGTTTAATCTATGCAGTGAGTGGAGCATTTTTAGGTGTACTTGTAAGTGAAATCGCTTCATTTATTTTTGTGGCTTTTATTTATCAACTTAAAAAATTAAAGTTTAGTAGTAAAAATTATTTTGTTTTTGATGATTTAAAGAATTCGTTTAAGCAATTTTTACCTATAACACTTAATAATTTAGTTCTGCCACTATCATCTTGTCTAGACACTTTTATTGTTGTAAATCTATTGACATATTCGGGTATAGATATAAAAACTGCAACATCACTTTTTGGAATTGCAACAGGAATGATTAGTCCACTTGTAAATTTCCCAATTTTGCTATGTGGAACTTTAAGCGTTGCCGTTTTGCCAACACTTACTTATAAAATTGCAAAAAATGATGATATTAAAGAAATGGTTAATGGTACATACTTTTTTATTTGGTTTTTGTGTTTACCTTGTGTATTTGGAGTGGTTGGAGTTGCACGAAACATTATAACAATATTTTTCCCGGCTATAGAAATTCAATATATAAATGTATCAGTGTTTTATTTATGTATTTATAGTTTTAATATTATTTGGCTATCTTTTATACAAATATCATCAAGTATTTTAAATAGTTTTGGACAGTTTAAGTTGCCACTTTATAGTCAAATTTTAGGTTTTATAGTCAAATTTGTCTTACTTGTGTTTTTAATTTTATTTACTAAATTAAATATATTGGCTTTGGGTATTGCAATATGTGTTAGTGAAGCAATGGTATGTTTGATGAATTTATATTTTGTAAAAAAAATTACGACAATAAAATTAAAATTAAATAAGGTTATTGTGCCTATTTTTAGTTGTTTAATAATGTTTATTGGAATTTTTTTAATAAATAAATACCTTTTTATAAATGCTTATTTAAAAATCGCTATAATTCTTTTATTTGCTGTGTTTGTGTATTTTTTAATTTGTTTTGTTTTTAAAATAATTTCAATAAAACAAATAAAAAATTTGTTTAATAATAATAAAAATGTTAATAAAAATATAAGTGAATAAAAAAGAATTTATAAATATATTAAATATGAAAATAAATGTTTCTAAAAACGAGTTAGAAACAATTTTAAATTGTGCACAAGACTTGTTGTTGGATATGCTATTAAAAGGGCAAAAGTTAAACATAAAAGGTTTTGGCACCTTTTTCATCAAAGAAAAGTGTGAGAGAAAATATTATGATATTAGATTAAATAAAGTTTGCTTTGTTCCACCTAAAAAAGTTATTGTTTTTAAGTGTAACAAAAAGTTGATTTGAAACCGATAAAGATGTAAACTATTTATATGAAAATAGGAAATATAGAAGTTGGCAATTTGTTTTTGGCACCTATGGCAGGAGTGAGTGATATTGGATTTAGAAAAGTGTGCAGAATGTGTGGAGCAGACCTTACTTATGTTGAAATGATAAATTGTAATGCCATAAGATTTTTTAATGAGTATACAAAAAAACTTTTAGCAACAGAAGATGATGAAGTGGTAAAAGTTGTTCAAATATTTGGTCATGACGCAGATGAAATGGCAAAGGTTTGTCAAAGCGAAGAACTAAAAAAATTTGACATTATTGATATAAATTTTGGTTGTCCTGCACCAAAAATTGTTAAAAATGGCGATGGAAGTGCTTTGTTAAAGGACTTAAACAAAATTGAAGAAATTGTTACAAAATGTGTAAGAGCAACAAAAAAACCTATAACTGTTAAAATAAGAACAGGTTTTTTTAATGGCGATAATGTGGCTGTTAAAGTGGCAAAACTTTGCGAAAAATGTGGTGCAAAAGCAATCACTGTTCACGGCAGAACACGAGAGCAAATGTATAGTGGCACAGTAGATTATGAAACGATAAAAAGGGTTAAGCAAAGTGTAAAAATTCCCGTTATAGGAAATGGCGATGTTTTTGATGAACAAAGTTATAAAAAAATGTTGCAGACAGGTGTTGATGGCGTAATGATTGCTAGGGGTGCACTTGGTAAGCCCTGGTTTTTTGCCGAGTTAAAACATATTCCATTTAAAGATAAATTTTCAATAATTGAAACTCACATAAAAACCTTGCAAAAATATTATAGTGATGAAGTTTTGTGCACAACACTAAGAAAACACTTTTTGTGGTATATAAGAGATATTAAAGATGCAGGGAAATATAGATTAAAACTTGCTTTAACAAAAAATCTTGATGAGAGTTTGAAACTTTTAAAGGAGATATTGACTACTTAATAATCATATGTTAAAATTTTTTGGAGATATAGGATATAAAAGTTTCGGTAATTGGTTGTAGTACAACGTGGTCTGATAGGCCAACAAGTTCTTATTGTATAAATGATAATATTTTAGTAGATGCAGGTGAAGGTACTTTTAAGTATTACAATTCAGCGCAAGTTAATTTTGAAAAAATTAAATATATTTTTGTTACGCATTTTCATTCAGACCATACTTTCGCCGTTATAAATCATATTTATAATGCTATTTGGAATTATGAACATAAGGAAAAAAAAGTAATTTATATTTTTGGACCTAAAGGTGTTAAATCTTACTTTAAAAATTTAAGAGACATTATTTTGCCAGAGTATAAAAATTTAAATACAGATGGTTTTGTTAGAATTAAAGAAATAACAGATTTTAGTTCAAAAATAATGATTGAAAATCTTGAAGTTAGTTTTTTTAAACTTAAACACGGAAATCTACAAGATATAGCATACATATTTGATGATGGTAAAATAAAAGTGGGTTTTTCGGGAGATTGTACTCATACACTAGAACTTGACAAATTTGTAGAAAAAGCAGATGTTTTATATTTAGAATGTTGTGATTTTATGACTAACAGTAAACATCTGGGATATGATAGATTTATTGAATATGTAAAAAATAATAACGATAAAACTTTTTTTGCTATACATTGCGAAAATGAAATTTATAATAATGCCAATAAATTGGGGATAAATGTTGCAAAAGCAGGACAAATAAACGAATATAATATACTCAATAATGAGTTAACACCAAATATTTAAAATTGTTTGGTGTTTTTTTAAAAATTTTATACAATAATATCAGGGTGAAATATATGAAAAGAACTATTGAAGATTTAGATGTAAAAGGCAAAAGGGTTTTTTTGAGAGTGGACTTTAACGTTCCACTTGATGACAGTGGCAATATTTTAGATGCTAGTCGCATCATTGCAGAATTGCCAACTATCAAATATTTATTAAAAAAAGGCGCTAAAGTTATTATTTGTTCTCATATTGGACGGCCAAAAGGTGAACCTAATCCTAAACTTAGTATGGTGTCGGTTGCAAAATATTTGGTGCAACATCTTCATTGCAAAGTTAGATTTTCCTCAAGTGCAATAGGACAAGAAGCAAAAGAAAAGGTTAATGAACTTTCTGAAGGCGAAGTATTGGTTCTTGAAAATATAAGATTTTATAAGGAAGAAGAAGAAAATTCGCCTGTATTTTCTGCAAAACTTGCCGAACTTGCAGACATATATGTAAATGATGCGTTTGGAACTGCACATAGAAAACACGCTTCAACATACGGAGTTGCAAAATTGTTGCCTAACGCTGTTGGCTTTTTGATGGGCAAAGAAATAAATACAATTGCATCTGTGTTTGAAAATCCACAAAGACCTTTTGTTGCCATTTTAGGTGGTGCAAAAGTTAGTGACAAACTTAAAGTTGTTCATAATCTAATTCAAAAATGCGACACTGTTTTAATTGGTGGTGGAATGGCATACACATTTTTAAAGGCAAAAGGACTAGATATCGGTAAGTCTTTATACGAAGAAGAATGTGTTGAAGATGCAAAGAACATATTGCAAGAAGCCCAAAATTTAAATACAAGAATTTTGTTACCCAAAGACCACGTTTGTTCAACAATTTTTAGTCCAAATGCCATTGCATTTAATGTAAAAACACCATATATTCCAAATGGAATGATTGGACTTGATATTGGTCCAAAAACAATTAAAGAATATGTATCAGTAATAAAAGAAGCACATACAATAATTTGGAATGGTCCTATGGGAGTTTTTGAGTTTGTTAATTTTAGAAATGGTACAAAAAAAATTGCCAAAGCAGTTGCAAAAAACAAAGAAAAAACCATTGTTGGTGGCGGTGACAGTTTGTCGGCTATAAACTCATTAAGGTTGACGGATAAAATTTATCACATTTCAACAGGTGGTGGTGCAAGTTTAAAACTTATTAGTGGAGAAACTCTTCCGGGGGTGGAAGTTATATCAGATAAATAAGGAGTTTTATGAAAAAGTTTATTGTTGGAAATTTTAAAATGAACACAACAATTCGTGAATTTGCAAAATACCTAGATGAATTTTTACCACTTGTTAAAGATTGCAAAAATGTTGTGGCTTTATGTGTTCCTTATACGCATTTAATGCTTGCAAGTCAAAAGTTGGTTTCAACAAATGTTGTGTATGGTTCACAAAACATTTCAACAGAAGAAAAAGGTGCTTACACAGGCGAAATTTCAAATTTAATGGTTAAAGATTTGGGGGCATATTTTACACTTGTGGGGCATAGCGAAATAAGGAAAAAATTTCGTGAAACAAATGAACAAATAAATCAAAAAATAATAAGAGCACTTGCTGTTAATTTAAAATGTATTTTGTGCGTGGGCGAAACAAGAACCGAAAGAAATACAAATAAAACGAAAATGGTATTGAAAAAACAACTTGAAATTGCACTTAAAGGACTATATGAAAATGAATTAAAAAACATCATTATTGCATATGAACCTATTTGGGCGATTGGAACAGGCAAAATGCCAACACTAAAAGAAATTGAAAAAACAGTTGAAGATATAAGACAAATAATAATGGATATGTTTTCACAAAAATCTGCCGAAAAAATTTGTGTTATTTATGGTGGAAGTGTAAATCAAAACAACTGCACTAATTTATTGAAAATAAAAAATATAAATGGACTTTTGGTTGGCGGTGCGTGTTTAAGTGCCAAAGAATTTTCTAATATTGTGAAATAAAAACAAAAACTTTTAAACAAAAAAGTTTTTGTTTTTTTTTTTATATTGATATAAGTTTTTTTTAGTGTATAATATAATCTATGGATTATCAAATTACACAAGATAAAATTATTGTTACAAACACAAAAGATTTTAATATTGAACATATACTTGAATGTGGTCAAGTTTTTACATATTCAAAAAATAATCAAAACGATTATAATGTTTATTCAAAAGACCAGTTTGCTCATATCTTTTTTAAAGATAATTGCTATGTTATTGAAACAAAAAACCCTAACTATTTTGTAAATTATTTTGATTTGGACACAGATTATTCTAAAATAAAAAACAAATTAAACCAAAACTCGAATATGGTTGATGCAATTAAATATGGTTATGGAATAAGAATTTTAAAACAAGATTTAATTGAAGTTATAATCGGCTTTATTATCTCTGCAAATAACCATATTGACCGTATAAAGAAAACAATGCAGAGCATAAGGGAATATGGTAAAAATTTGGAAGGTTATTACGCTTTTCCCACGCTTGACGAACTTAATAAAATAACAGAGCAGCAGTTTAGAGATATGGGCGCAGGGTATAGGTCAAAATATTTGGTTAAAGTTTGTAATCAGTTAAAAGATGTAAACTTTGATGGAACATTT
>CASFMG010000024.1 GCA_949295755.1 uncultured Christensenella sp. | reverse complement strand
TTTAATTATGTCTTTATAACTAATATTTTTGTTTTCAAATTTTGCTTTTATTAGCGCTATTGTTATAAGATTTTTGTATGCTTCGGTTAAAAGTAATCGTGTTTCTGGAGAAAATTCAGCGCCAAAAATCATATGTGTTCTTGCTACTTTTTTGTAAAAGTCTAATTGAAGTATTAGTTTTAACATTTTATTTTCATTTGGTAGATGACATTCGTTTATGGTTTGCTCTATTAAATAATCTATGCCTTTTCCTGAAAAATGTGCTTGTTTAAATTTATCAAAACCAACTAAATCTTGAAGACAGGCTAGAATATTAGAGCAAAATGAATATTCGTTTGATACTTTTGATATTTTATAATTTTTATTTAAAAATGTTTCGGTGTAGAGTTGATTTAAGCCTTCATTTGCTCCATATCCAAAATTACAAAATATTTTTGTGTCGCTATCAAGTTGTTTAAAAAATCGTTTGTTTAAACCTATTATTGTGCAATCATCTAAAAATTCAGTACCTATTGCGTGCAACATTTCGTGTAAATATACATTTATATCTGTTATATGATTATCTCCGATATATACCGTATTACTTGTTTCATCATATTTACTACTTTCGTTTACATTTGCAATATCAAAATTTAAATTTTCGATTTTTGAACAAATTCGTTCGTGAAGATTTGAATCTGTGTTTTTTAATATCATATTTTTAGCACAGTTGATTATATCTTCAACTGTTGAAGATGTTCTTAAAATTTTTGAAGATATTTTTAGTGAGTTGGAAATATGCATAATGTTTCTCCATAAAATATTTTATAGTTTATAACAACAATGGTTGTTTGTCAATATCAATGTAAAGAGTAACACATTTACAAAAAAATATATATAAATTGTTATGAAGTATTATTCCACGAAAACAATAAACAAAAAACAATTATTGTTTAATTACGGTATGTTAAAAAGAACTGCGAACAAGAACATATGTGCAGTGGTTAAAGCCAATGCATATGGACACGGATTAAAAACTGTGTGTAATATTTTAAAAAATTGTTGTGATTTTTTTGCAGTGCATAATTTAATGGAAGCCATTCAACTTCGAAAGATAAACAAAACTGCAAAAATTTTGGTTTTAGGTTACTGTATTGATTATTCTATTGCACAAAAATATAATATTTCTGTGTCTATTGATGATTTTAAGCAGCTTGAAGAAATTGTACTATTAAATAAAGAAATTAAAGTTCATTTAAAAATAAACACTGGTATGAATAGATTTGGAATAAAAAAACACAATGAGTTTGCAAAAATTTTAAAATATATTATTTCGCACAAAAATATTATTATTGAAGGAATTTATACACATTGCTTTGATACAAAAAATGAAAAAATCACACAAAAACAACTTCAAATATTCAAAAATTATGTAAAAATACTTAAAAAACAAAATAAATGTATTGTACATATAGGTGGAAGTGGTATGATTCATTATAAAAATTTAGATTACATTGATTATGTTAGAGTTGGAATTGCTCTTTTTGGATATTGTTGTGATATAACAAAACCGATTATGAAAATTGAAAGTAAAATAATTAAAATATTTAGTGTGGACAAAAATGAATACATCGGTTATGATTGTTATTATAAAACAAAAAATAAAATAAAAGTTGCTATTGTTCCTTTTGGGTATGCAGATGGAATGGTTAGACAATTTCAAGAAAATATGAAAGTTTTTATAAACGATAAAGTAGCAAAAATAATTGGCAAAATTTGTATGGATGTTTTTATGGTCGATATAAGCAATATTGATGCTTATGTAGGTGATGATGTTGTTGTTTTTAAAGATGCTTCTTATTGGGCGCAAAATAGTGGACTTAGTGAATATGAAATATTAACGGGACTAAATAACAGCAGAACTAATTTAATTGTAGAATAGTTGAAAATATATCATTTTTTTGTTACCATAACGTTATGAGAGTAATAGCAGGAAAATTTAAAGGTAAAAAACTGAATTCGCCGGTAACAACAAATATAAGACCAACAGGAGATAAAGTAAAGCAAGCAATATTTACAAAATTGCAATTTTTTGTTCAAGGTGTAAGAGTTTTAGATTTATTTAGTGGAAGTGGTGCACTAGGAATAGAAGCATTGAGCAGAAATGCAAAAGAAGTGATTTTTGTTGATAGTAATATAAATAGTATAAAACTTATTAAACAAAATTTAAAAAATGTAGGTGTTGATGCAAAAGTAATTCATAATGATTATAAAACTGCACTTAAAAGTTTTAAAGAAAAATTTGATTTAATTTTGATTGACCCACCATACGCAAGTGATTTTTATGAGAATTGTTTAAATATTATACATCAATATAATTTACTGAGTGCAAACGGCATAATTGTTTGCGAAAGAGATAAACAAAAAATTATTGA
>CASFMG010000023.1 GCA_949295755.1 uncultured Christensenella sp. | reverse complement strand
TTTCAAAATTGTGCTAAGCTCCTGTGCTTCAAATTTGTATGCCATTGCCCATTTGGGAAATTTTGATGTATAACCAAAATCTTCTCGAAGGGCAATTTGATTTAATTTAACAACCATACCATCAATTAAAATATCTAAACTTGATTTTGTTTTATCTACACTATCTATCTCATTTAAAATGTCATCAGCATTATCAAAAACTTTGTAATTTGATGTTTTAAAGCTATTGTTTTTTAAAAATTCAAACATTTCAATCTGTGTTTTAAAAGTTTTATTTTCTGCATACAAAACATTATAACAAAACCAATCCAAATTTCTTTTAGCAGTTTGTTTTGCATCAAGATTTCTTATTGCGCCACTTACTGCATTCCTTGCATTTTTAAGTGCTTCATTTGGATATTTTTGATTGAATTTCTTTAAATTTTCAAGGGTAATCATTCCTTCACCTTGAACAATTAGTTCGCCCTTAAAATTTATTTTAAGTGGAACGCTTTGAATTGTTTTAACTTGTGCAGTTACATCTTCGCCAACAGTTCCGTTTCCACGAGTTGCTGCCGACACAAAATATCCATCTTTGTATGTGCAAATAATTGTAAGACCATCAAATTTATATTCCAATGTAAAATTAACATTTTTTTCTTTGTTTTTTATATCGTTTATCCAATTTTTTAAATCTAACTTTGATTGACATTTATCCAAACTAAATAAAGGCATTTTGTGTGTAATTTTTTTAAAATTTTTTAAAATTGTATCACCGACTCTATGAGTTGGAGAATTTGGCAAAACTATTCCTGTTTCTTTTTCCATAGAAACAAGAGAATCGTATAACTTATCGTATTCAACATCAGAAATAAGTGGTTTATCTAAAACATAATACGCATATGCATATTTGTTTAACTTATCCACAAGTTTTTGCATTTCTTCCATATAGAACTCCTATAATATTTCAAGTGGTGCAATTTCAAGAATTAAAGTTTTTTTACCAAACTTTTCAAAATCTATATCAGCACATACGCCGTCATCAACAATATCTAATATAGTTCCTTTACCAAATTTTGGGTGATTTACAATCTGTCCCTTTTTATATATGCTCGTATCCTTCTTTGGCTTTTCTTCTTTGTTGATACTCATTGCCGTGGTATATCCATAATGCGTTGTTGTAGACGAAGTTTGTTGTTTAATATTTAAACATAAAGTGCTTTTATAATTATTACCGTAATTATTATAATCATATTGATTTTCAAAATATCTTTTAGGTTTTATTGGTAAATTTACACCTATTTCTTCTATAAACCTACTTGCAATAGTTGGCGACCTTTTTCCGTGCAAATACCTAGTGCTTGCATAAGACAAAAACAATCTTTCTTTTGCTCTTGTCATTGCAACATACATCAGTCTTCTTTCTTCTTCCATTTCTTGATTGCTGTCATAAGCACGAGATATAGGAAATAATCCTTCTTCAAGTCCAACAACAAACACAACTTTAAATTCTAAGCCCTTAACAGAGTGTACAGTTGATATTGTAATTGTATCATCAATTCCCATAAAATCCAAATCTGTTTCAAGAGTTATACTCTCTAAAAATTCATTTAAAGTTGCATCAGGGTTATTGTATACAAATTCGCTAACAGAATTAACAAAAACATCTAAATTTAACAATTTATCGGTGTTTTCATCACTTTTCTCCATATATGCAGTTTTTATATTGAATTTTTCTATGACCTTTTTGCAAAACTCATCAAGTCTAACATTTTTATAATCATCTTTTAAGTTTTGATACACTTCAACAAATTCTTTTATCTTTGCATATAGAGAACCATTGTCCTGACTATTGTTATATAAATGCACCATTCCCATTAACATAGATAAATTTTTTGAGTATGAATAATCTCTTAATTTGTTAATAGCAACATCACCAATCGCTCTTTTAGGAAAATTTATTATACGCAAAAGTGCAGTATCATCGTTTGGATTTATAAACAACCTTAAATATGAAATTAAATTTTTTATTTCTTGTCTTTCATAAAATTTAAAACCACCATAAACTCTATATGGTATGTTGTAATTAAGCATTTTTTGTTCAAACGGCAGAGTAAGTGCGTTCATTCTCAAAAGTATTGCTATATCGCTATATTTATATCCATATAACTCTATAAATTTAATAATTTTTGTTGCAACACTTTCGGCTTCTTGTTGTTCATCATAATATTCATTACATTCAACCTTCTTGCCTTCGTCATTTTCCGTCCAAAGCACTTTATCAAATCTTTCTGTGTTGTTTTTAATGAGTTTGTTTGCTTTATCTATTATGTTTTTTGTACTTCTATAATTTTGCTCTAACTTAAATATTTTAACAGGTGCAAAATCGGTTTTAAAATCAAATATGTTTCTAAATTTAGCACCTCGCCACGTGTAAATACATTGGTCTTCATCTCCCACAACAAATATGTTTTTATGCGTTTTTGATAAGAGTTTAACAATGTCATATTGAATTTTGTTTGTGTCTTGAAATTCATCAACAAAAATATATTCAAACTTATTTGCATAATAATCTAATACATCACTATGATTTACAAACAATTCGTATGTTTTTGTAAGTAAATTATCAAAATCAAGTGCATTGTTTTTTTCTAATGTTTTTTGATATGTTTCATAAATATTTATTAAATCATCTTGTTCAATTAAATATCTTTTTGAATATGTGTAAATATCTATATTGTCATTTTGACAATTGCTTATAACATTTGCATAGTGTTTATAGTTTTCTAAATTTAACGACAAATCTTTAATAACTTGTTTTAATGTTTTTTCGCTATCGCTTTCACTATAAATAGAAAAATCACTTGTATATGATGAACCAAGTTTTGTTATGTGTTTTCTCAAGATTTTTAAGCACATTGAATGAAAAGTTGAAACCCACACACCATTTGGTGTTCCTAATAAATTAGATACTCTTTCTTTCATCTCTCTTGCTGCTTTATTTGTAAATGTTATTGCCAAAATTTTGTTTTCATCAATATGCTCGTGTTGTATTAAATAAGCAATTCTATGTGTTAAAAGTTTGGTTTTCCCACTTCCTGCCCCAGCAGTTACCAAAACAGCACCCTTTGTACATAAGAGTGCTTGTTTTTGTGCTTCATTTAAACTATCTAAAATTTCCATAAAATAAGTATATCATAGTGAATTATTCATTGCAATTATTTAATTAACTTCTTTTATTTTTTCATTTTCATACATTTGTCTTAATTGTCTATATTTATCTGCAATTTTAAAGAAATATCTTTCTTTTTGTTCGTTTGAAAGAGTTTTATAATAATTAAAGTCAATAAGTTCATTCAATGGATTTGTTGCATCACTTTTTATGCTGTCTTTTACCTTAGTGTACATATCTTGATCTATGTCATTTTTAATAGTGACAGTTTTTATATGATTTTCTCCGTTTCTTATACAGGTTACATTTCCCCTTGTTGTTGATGTTACTTGTCTTCCTTGCAATCTATCTTTTGCCTGTTTTGCCATTTGTTTTAATAATTCTCTACCATTCATAATTTTCTCCTTTTGTTACACAAAAAATTTTATAACATCATCACTTTTTGTGTAAAATACAAAATTTGACTGATTAGAACTATTAAAGTCGAATATTTGCAAGTTTTGTTTTATTATAAAAAATCTCACAAAATTTGTGAGATTTTTATTGTCTTAGTATGTCGCCTTTTTTAAGGTTTAAATTTGTGTAAATATATAATTTTTGTTGAACATTTTTAGCATCTATAACTTCTGTACCATTTTCATCTGTCATTTTTATTAATTTTATTTTTTGATTAAAAGTTTGATTTGGTGACAAAACTTCTAACTTATCGCCAATTTTAAACCTGTTTCTTTGCTCAATCAATACCTTTTCGCCGTCAGCATCATTTAGGATAACTGCCATAAATTCACTCGTTTGCACAGGCATTGAAGTTGTTAAACATTCCTTATCTTTTCCACCAAAATAAAAACCTGTTGTGTATTGTCTATGACTTGTTTTATTGAGTTCTTCTTTTAATTCTTCCATTTGTTCTGTTTTTACATTTGTTTTTAAATCTAGTGCTCTTCTATATGCATTGACAACATTTGCAACATAATACGGAGATTTCATTCTTCCTTCTATTTTTATACT
>CASFMG010000022.1 GCA_949295755.1 uncultured Christensenella sp. | reverse complement strand
TTTCTCCAAGTTGTATTAATCCGAGTGAAACTTTTTTATTTTGCTTATCTACTTTAATTACCCTAAAGTTGTATGTTTCGTTTACTTTAATATAATCTGCAACATTATTTACTCTTTCATATGCTAAGTCAGATATATGAATAAAACAAGAAACGCCTTCAACGTCAATAAATGCACCATATGGCATTATTTTTTCAACTTTACCTTTTACAATTTTATTTATAAAAATACTATTCCAAAATAAATTTTCTTGACTTTCTTTTATTTGTTCTTTTAACAATTTCATAGAACAAACAATAAGTTTTTGTTCCTTATTTATTTCTGTTACAATTCCCGTTTGTTGTTTATTCAAGTAAAAGTTTAAATTTTTTAAATAAATATCAATTTCATCGTGTGGAACAACAACATCGTACATTCCTAATTTTGAAATTAAAGTTCCATTTTTAATTCCTGTAACATAAAACGAAAATTCTGAACCAATTTTTAATTTTTCCGCTGTTGTTGAACCAATAATTATGTTATCTGCAATTTTTTTTGAAACTTCAACCATTCCGTCTTCTGTTTTTGTGCCAAGTATTGCGACTTTAAATCTATCACCAATTTTTATTTGATTATAATCAGTAAAATCGTTTTTGTTTATAAACGCATCAGATTTTCCACCTATGTTAAAAACAACTCCGTCTTCACGTTTTAAAACAACAACACCATCATAAATATCATTTTTTTTATATTTAGCAAAAGTTTTATCAATAGAGTTTAAATCAAATTTGACCTCTTCCATTTTTTCTCCTAACAAATCAATCTAATAATAATATAACAAACCTAAAACTATTTTGTCTAATAAAAATAACCACAGATGTGGTTATTTTTTATTTATAACTGTTTCCCTTAACTCTAATAATTTATTTTTCATTATTTCATCGCCATTTTCACTTTCTTCTTTTGTTATATAAAATGGTTTACCTATTGTTATGGTGTTAAAGCAAAACAGTTTTGGTTTTTTCTTTATCCAAATTGGAACGATTGGAGCACTTGATTTTGTTGCAAAAATGCTTGCACCACTTTTTATTTCACCTAATGGCTCTTTTGTTTTATTTCTTGTTCCTTCAGGAAAAATTGTTAAAATTTTGTTATTTTTTAAAACTGACAAACATTGTTTAACGGTTGAAATTTCTACTTTTTGCCTATCAATTTCAATAGCGTTCATATGTTTTAAAAAACATTTTAGCAATTTGTTTTTAAACAATTCTTTTTTAGCAACACAATATTGTTTTCGCCATATCATATTAACTAATAAAAGAGGGTCGATGTTGCTAGTGTGGTTAGCAATTATAACACATTTCCCTTTGGGTAAATTTTTTTTATTTTTTAATCTTGTTGGATATAATATCCAAAATGGTATGTACGCAATTATTTTTATAAACCAATAAAACATATTACCTCACTTTTATACAATTTAAAATTTTGTTTAAACTTTGCTCTATTGTATCATTTGAAGTATCTATTACAATAGCATCTTTTGCTTGAATTAGTGGGCTAATTTTTCTATGAATATCGTTATAATCTCGCTCTTGTAATTGCTTTTTTACATCTTGCAATGTTAAATTTGGGTTATTATTTTTTAATGTTTGATATCTTCTTTTCGCCCTTTCGTCAATACTAGCCGTAACAAAAAATTTATAATCAGCATTGGGAAAAACTTGTGTTCCTATATCACGACCTTCTATCACAACATCAAATTTGTTTGCAAATTCGTGTTGAAGTTCACTAACTTTTTCTCTAATAATTTGATTTTGAGAATATATAGATGCTAAATTGGCAATTTTAGGCAAAGATACATAATTAGATGTGTCTTCTTCATTAACAAAAACAATTTGATTTTTATCTTTAAATCTAATTTCTATTTTTGTTGTATTCAAAATATTTTTTATTGCTTCATTATTTGCTATATCAATATTATTTTTATCTATTAAATATGCTATTGCTCTAAAAATCATACCTGTATTTAAAAAATGAAAGTTTAAAGAATTTGCAGTCATAACTGCAAGTGTGCTCTTACCTGCACTTGCTGGACCATCTATTGCAATAATCATTTTAAAACTCCTTTCCCTATACTATTTGCTGTTGAGAGTGCGATTTGAATATTAAATCCACCTGTTAAAGCATCTACATCTAAAATTTCGCCTGCAAAAAAAAGATTTTTAACCATTTTACTTTCCATAGATTTTGGATTTATTTCTTTTATATTTACACCCCCACTTGTGATTATAGCATAGTCAATGTCGTATAGACTATCAAAATCAAGTTTAAAATTTTTTAAATTTTTTATTATTGTTTTTCGTTGCAAAGAAGTAATTGAATTTATTTTTTGAATTTTATCTATATTGCAAACATTCAAAAATATTTCAACCAAATTTTTTGGCAATAATTTATACATAATTGTGTTAATTTGACTATTTTTATTTGCATCAAACTCTCTAAATAATCTATTTTCAAGTTTTTGTTCATTTAGTGCAGGTTTAAAATCTAAAAACATTTCTACATCATTAGTTCTATTTATATAACTAGAAATTGTTAAAACAATTGGGCCACTTATTCCGTTAGAAGTGAATATCATTTCACCAAATTCTTTTTTTATTAGTTTATTTTTGCTATATGCCGATAATTGAACATTTTTCAATGATAATCCTTCAATAGATTTTATCCACTTGTTTTTTAACCTTATAGGACAAAGTGCTGGCTTTATATCAACAATAGTATGTCCAAATTTTTTTGCCAATTTATAACCAAAACCATCACTTCCAGTTGATTTGTATGAACTACCACCTGTACATATTACCAAAGCATCACTTATATATTTTTTATCTTTTGTTAAAACATAAAATTTTTTTTGATTTTTATAACAATCAATAACATTTTGATTTAAAATAATTTTTACACCTTTACATATACAAGCATTTTGTAAGGCTTTAATAATATCACTAGATTTATCACTCTCTGGAAAAACTCTATTCCCTCTCTCAATTTTTGTATTTACACCAAACTCTTTTAAAAAGTTTATTGTGTCAGAAGGTGTAAAACTGTTTATACAACTATACAAAAATTTTTGATTTGTTACAACATTGTTAAAAAATTCTTGAGTGTTGCAATAATTTGTAACATTGCATCTCCCTTTGCCTGTAATATACAATTTTTTACCAACTTTTTCGTTTTTTTCTAGAATAGTTACATTGTGTCCACTATTAGCACAAGAATACGCACTCATAAGTCCACTAGCACCACCACCAATAACAATTATATCCATTTTTTCACCTTAAAAGTTCATAAAGTTCAAAATCGTTTAAAGATTTATATTCGCCTCTTTGAAGTCCGCCAAGTTTTATATTTCCTATTCTAATTCTTTTAAGCATTTTTATGGGTTTATTTATTGCTTCAAACATTCTTCTAATTTGTCTGTTTTGTCCCTCATGAATTGTTACACTCAATTTAGAATTATTATTTACAACTTCCAAAAGTTCTACTTTTGCTTTTGGCATTTTTATGCCGTTTTCTACCACACCTGCTCTTAAAACTGCGAGTTCACTTTCAAGAATAGTCCCTTCAATTTTCACAATATACTCTTTTTCTGTTTCGTGTGATGGATGACTTATCTTTTGTGCAAAATCCCCATCGTTTGTAAGTAAAATAAGTCCTTCTGTATCATAATCTAATCTGCCAATGGAAAACAACCTTGTTTGAGTTTTAACTAAATCAAAAATTGTTTTTCTACCCCTGTCATCACAAGCAGTACAAAGGTATCCTTTTGGTTTGTTTAATTTATAATAAACATAGTTAGAAGGCAAAGATAATTCTTTGCCTTCTAACTCTATTTTATCTTTTTTTGTGTCAACATTTGTTGAAAGATTTGTTACAATTTTTCCGTTTAATTTAACTTTTCCGTCAACAATAAACTGCTCGCTTTTTCTTCGCGATGCAACACCACACAATGCTAAATATTTATTTATTCTCATTTGTTCACCATCTTGAAATTATCTTTTTGAAGTTATCTATTATTCTATTTGAACTTACATCTTCCATAGTATAGATTTTTTCACAAAATAGCAAGTGTTTATCAAGATATATTTTAACTTCTCCAACAATTTGCTCTTTTTTTATGGGTGCAGTAATGTTTGATGGTAAACTAATTTCGGTTTTTATCATTTGTTCCTCATCATCTGTAAGTGGATACATAAAACCTTTTTGTGTATATACTTTAACTTTTTGTGTATCACTTCGTGATACATCAATAGTTCTAATGTAATTATATGGTGGTAAAATTGTTGACATATGATATTTTGCAAAGCAATCTTCAATATGCATTGCAGTTTCTTCAAACATTGGACCACAGTTTAAAACCACGCTAATTAAGTGCATATTGTTTCTTTTTGCACTTGCCACTAAACATCTTCCTGCATCGTTTGTAAAACCTGTTTTACCACCATTGCAACCTTCAAGTGACCAAAGTAACTTGTTTTTATTTTGCAAATACCTATATCCATTTCCCGTACTATCTGGGATTTTTGTGTTTTTAGTTGATACTATTTCTTCAAAAATAGGATATTTATAACATTCTCTTGTTATTTGAGCAAGGTCATAAGCAGTTGTTTTATGACCTTCTTCATCTAATCCGTGAGGATTTTTAAAAGTTGTGTTTTTTGCGCCACAATTTAACGCTTCACAAGTCATCAGTTGTGCAAATTCACTAATTGAATCTGATATATGTAATGCTAGTGCCGTTGCTGCATCGTTTCCAGAAACAAGCATCATTCCATATAACAACTCCCTAACTGTTAAAATTTCGCCTTTTTTTAAATATATAGAAGTTCCCGGTATACCTATGGCTCTATCATCAACTTTAACTCTTTCATCGTAATCATCACAATGTTTTAAAACAGTTAAAAAAGTAGCGATTTTAGTTGTACTAGCATTAGCACGAAGTGGATTTTCGTTACTACTCAATAGTACTCTATTTGAATTTGCTTCAATTACAATCATCGATGTTGCAGAATTTTGTGCTAAAACAACATTGTTTGTTGTAGGTGTAAATATTAAGCAAAAACAAATTAAAGTTACAAATAATAAAAATATGGCTTTAATCTTTTTCATTTTCATTTTTTTCTTCCTTATTTTTTATGTTGATTTTAGAAAGTATTGTATTAGCCAAATTTAAGATTGTTTGGTATGCAGTTTTGTTTTCCACATCTATAAATTTGATTTCATTTTCAGTTTCTACAATAAATCCTATTGGCGTAACACTAACACCACCACCACTTCCACCTGCGAGTGGATAAGGTAGTTTTTTTGCAACAGAATTATATTCTCCTGCTCCAACAACATAACCAACAGATACTTTGCTTATTGGAATTATTATGCTTCCACTTGGACTTAATATTGGATTGCCGACAATGGTGTTCGCTTCTGCTAATTGCCTAATTTGCGAAATGGAAGAATTTACAAGGTCTTCAAGATATTTTTGATTTTCTGGCATCTCTTTCATATTTTTTACTCCTTAAACTGAATAGTGAAATTACAACACTGTACAATAAATCAAAAAGCGTTATTGTTAAACTTGTATACAGACTAAAAAGCATAATATTTCTATTAAAACAAGGGCAAACATTGTTTTTAAATGCACAAGTTGGCTTTTTATTTTTTAAATAACAAAAAACAAGTTCTATAAACGAGTTAATAGTTGCACAAGTTATTGCCGTTTTGTATGCATCAAAATAACCAACTCTGCCATAAACACAAATTTTTCTAATTTGAGTTTTACTTTTTAAATTGTTTGTAAATTGTTCAACAAAATAAATTTGCTTTATAGATAAGGAAAATT
This sequence comes from uncultured Christensenella sp., assembly GCA_949295755.1. Taxonomy (GTDB): domain Bacteria; phylum Bacillota; class Clostridia; order Christensenellales; family UBA1242; genus UBA5893. The sequence goes on along the minus strand of CASFMG010000022.1, from coordinate 1,452 downwards.
CAATTTCTTTTTTATGTTTTTTTGTTGTTATGATTATATTTTTATCTTTAGGAAATATTTTAAAAAGTACTAATTTAAATTTCCATAAAAAAATTGAAACATATACTATTCCCTTTTGAGCATTGAAACATAATTTAAGTCTAAAATTTAATGGTAAAATAACTACAACAATAAAAAATAGTGGCAATAGAAAATATAAACTTTCCATGTCACTATTGTTTGTTTAATTTAAAAATTTATGCAAAATCACTTTAACTTGCCGTTTCATCTTGTCTTTGAGTGAAATCCATTTTTTGAATATTGTTTTGTTTTAAAATTTCATCTATATGGTCGAGCATTTCTTGGTCTTCGGCTTTAATTTGTTTTATGTCTTTTTCATTTTTCAAAAATTCCGGTATTTCTTCTTCCTGTGGTACTTCAAAATCTCTATATAAACCATCACTAGAAAGTTGATTATCATAAGTTTCGTTTCTAATAACTTCAATTCTTTCAAGTAGACTTTCATAGTCAGGAAGTTCAGAAATATCTTTTAAATTAAATCTTTTTAAAAATTCGTCAGTTGTGCCAAATAAATACGGTTTCCCAACAGCATCTTTTCTTCCCACAATTTCAATAAGTTTATTATCTAAAAGGACTTGTATTGCATAATCGGCAGAATTTATTTTTCTTATTTCTTCTATTTCTAGTTTTGTTATTGGTTGTTTATATGCAATAATAGCAATAGTTTCAAGTGCTGCTTTTGTGAGTGCCTTTTCACGAATAGGATTCAAAACAGTTGAAATTTGCTGAGCATACAAAGGATTTGAGCATAATTGAATTTTGTTTTTGTATTCAATAATTTGTATCCCACTATTTTCATCAAAATCATTTTTTAGTTCTGTCAATGCCTTGTTAAATGTTTTTTTGTCTATTTCAAGTTTTTCCATTATTGTATCAATTTCTACTCCTTCACCTGCAATAAACAAAACGGCTTTAATAATCTCCTTTAAGTTGTTCATCGATCTCTATCTCCTTATCAATTCCTTCCTCGTTTGAATATATATCAATTTCTCCGAATATCGCACTTTGTTGTGCTTTTAAAATTTGCATTTTTAATAATTCTAAAAGTGCTAAGAAGGTGTTTATTAGTTCACTTTTTGTTAAATCATCTTCAAACAAATCACTAAACTTAACCATTTTTTTGTCTTTGACTTCATTTTTAATAGATATAATTTTTTCGGCAACAGTGAAGCGATCTTTTGCAATTTGTTTTGGTTCTTGTTCAATGATTTTTTTAGGTGCAGTAGCCATCATAATAGCAAAAGCATCAAGCATACTGTCTAGAACCATATCTTTTAAAACAATTTTAACATTATTCGCCATTTTATCAGGCTTTTTGTACATCTTGTCTAAATCTTCAATATTTGCAAGTTTTTCACTTGCTTCCCTAAACAATTTTAATTCTTTTAATCT
>CASFMG010000021.1 GCA_949295755.1 uncultured Christensenella sp. | reverse complement strand
GCCACAAGAACAAGGCTCGTGTGGTTTGCTCACGAAGGAGTGTAGTTACCTACATAACTTTGTGAGCAAGCCACACAGTAAACGCAGTTATTGTGAGCTCTTTTTTTGTTATTTTTAGCCTTGGTAAATAATAAGACTAACAAAATACAACACTATGCAAACAGCTATTATACAAATAAATGCTATTGTTGCACGAGACAGTCTTACATTTTTTGATTCACCCTTGTTTTGTGCATAATAACTTTCTTGTACATGACCAGTCAGCGCACTTGTTGCGTCATCATTTGAATTAGATTGCATCAAAATTGCAACTGTCATACAAATGGCACAAAGTGCCATTATAGAAACGAGAACAATTCTGATTATTGGAAACGATGCAGACACCCAATCTGGTGCAAGTGCCAAAACTTGTGATAATATATTTTTCATTTTAACTCCTTAAAAACTATAAATACTCAAAAATATTAAAATACCTGAACAAATGATAAACAATAACACTGTTACAACTTTTATTTTAATTTTATCACCTTTACCCATTGCCTTAACAAAACTAATTATAATCAAAATATCTAAAATTGCAAAAAGCCCAACAAGAGCAACTTTTAAAATAGGGTCAAGTTGTGAAACAAATGTAATTATATTATTTATAAATTCTTCCACATTACCCTCCTTATATACAATTTATGATAACATTAAAGATTGTAAAAGTCAAGGCACAAGTTGATACTAGAATAGTGTAATAATCTTCTAAAAATAAGTCAAATCATTTTTTAAAAAAATTATTTTGTATTATAATATTTTTATGAATGAAATAATTGATGTAATAGAAAATTATGTAAAAAAGCAATTTAAAATTTCTAATGTAACAAACAAAGATACACAAACCAAAATTTTGGATAGAATAAAAAAACAATACACTAACAAAGATGTAGATTTTAAATCAAAAATAAAATTTAAAAGAATTATATCACTTGGTAAGAAAAGAAGTGTTGCGTATTTTGGTGATAAATTTTGTTTAGAGTACTATCTAGTAAAATATTTTGTGCAAAATATAAGTGATATGCAAAATAAAGGTTTAGCCAATATGAAAGTGCCAACACAAAAAATATTAAATTATTTAGATAATTCAATAAACTCTCATAATTTTACGATAATAAGATTTGATTTTAAAAATTACTATAACAATCTTTCAAGTGAATATATATATGATAAATTTATAAAATGTTTTAAATTAAAAAATACAGAACGATATTTTTTGGAACAATATGTAAAACAAGTGCCTTATTGTTTTGCTGGACTTAGCACAAGCAACTATTTTGCTGAAATAATGGATAGTTATCTAGAAGAACAACTAGAAAATGAATTTAACAAAATTGGAAATGCAGTGTGTTTTCATTATGGCGATGATTTTAACATTTTTATAAATAAAAAACTAAAAAAGGATTTTTCACTAAATTTAATTTTATCAATAATACAAAAAATATTTCACGATAAAAACATTGCTTCTAACATATTTAATAAAGAAAAAATTCACACAGAAGGTGATAAATTTACAATTTTAACCAATGACGATATGCCTATAACATTTAATTTTTTAGGATACGAATATCAAATATTTAAAAACAACAACAAAATTGACTATAATTATGGAGTTATAGATTACACAATAAACAAATATAAACAAAATTTAAAAGAAGTAATTAGCCAGTATAAAAACAATGTTGAAGCACAAAGAATTGTTGTAATTATGCAAACACATAAAATTTCATATCCAAATCCATCACTTTATAATGATGATAAAAACATATCTCCCCGTTTTAATGAACAAATCAAATGTTTAAAATTTAAACCAGATAAATTGAACGAAAAAACAAAGTATTTTTTAAAAAATGTTATTTTTGATACATACAAAGAATTAAATTTAAACTTGCCCTATTTTTTAAAGGACAAAAATGAAAATTGCAAATATAATTTATATAACAACCTTATAAAAGGCAAATTTTTGTTTTTTAAACAAATAGGTGGAATAAATAAACAACAATTAATAAAAATGTCCAGTCCTTTTGACATAAATAAAAATTTAAATGATTTAAGTTATAATGAAATTGCAGTATATTTGGCACAAAAAACAAAAATCAATTATTAAAAAAACGGAACAGTTTTGTTCCGTTTTTTAATACCTTATTAGCATAGCCTTAAAACAAGATATTACAATTGATAATTTGAAAACAAATTAATTCCGAATATTTCTATTCTCGTTAAAATTATATTACAAAAATGCAAATATGTCAACCACAAAAAAGGACGAGATAAACTCGCCTTTTTTGTATATTGATTTTTATTTAGTCAAATTTTTGCTCACTAATTTTCATGTCAATATAATCTTTAAATGTTTTGCAATTTGCAAAGTGTTTAATGCCTGCAATAAGAATTTCATCTGGAAATTCTTTTAATCTCATTCCATCAATCCAATCATCACTTATGCCATCTAAAAGTGTTAAGTTATAACATTTCTTTTCAACATCTTTAACATATTTCATATTTTCAATTTTATACATATTGTTGAATGCTGTTGATGTTAAAATTCCACTTGTATATATATTCATATGATATTTTGAGAAGATGTTTGTAAAGTAAACCTTTTTGTTTACAACTTTTTTAGAAACAATGGTTACAATGCTACCATCTTCTTTAACGACTCTTGTTCCTATTGGACAACCCCAACTTTCATTTGAACAAATTGGGCAGAAGAATTGCTTATCGTAGTTAAATACAGCATGGTCTTCAACAACTTTAAGTTTTGAACCATCACTAAATGTTATTAAAGTATATTTGTTTGCAACTTTTTCTTTTTGAATCCAAAGTGCATTTGCAAATTCAAAGCAACCTTTGTCAAAGTTCCAAACAAGAAGTTTATCTTTGTAAGTTAGTTTTTTTGCTTTCTTTCTTCTTAGTTTTTTCTTTTTTTCATCCCATACTGTTACATAGGTATCAGATGTAAAACAACCTTCAGGATTAAATTTATAACCATAACCATCATGAGGTTTCAAAACATAACCAGAATCAGGCCTAGCAGATTCAAGATAATCATATCCAGCAACTCCCATGTTACCTGTGCTATAAGTTCCTTTGAATATATATCCATCATCATTTAAATCACCCTTAAAAACGAATCTAGCTGTACCATTGAAATCTCCACCTAATACAACAGCATTACTCAATTCTCCATCATATACTTGAACAAATATATTGCCGTTTATAGTTGGACTTCCTGAAATTTTTAAGTTTTTACCATAGTTAAGATTTATTGCATAATCGGAATTGCTTTCAATTGTTGGACTACCAGAAATCGTTAAATTACCATTTTGATTTACTACAAAAACAGTTCCATCGTCGTTAATAAATGACAAAATGTTCTCACCTGTTGTTTTAATAGTTAAAGTTCCCGAATTTATGGTAAAGAAAGGTGCGATTGACGCGTTTACTGTAACATCTGAATACGACGTGATAGTAATGGACTTATTTATCGTGTATTGTTCACGAACATTTGTTATATCTTTCAAAAGTATTATCGTATCTCCATCGTTAGCACTATTTATGGCACTTTCCAAAGTTTCGTAATTGTTTCCATTTATACTTGCCACATAATTAGTTTGCTTTGTAAGAGTTTTTCCTGCACAAGCACTAGTAATCGCTGAATATGTTGTTGAACCCGATGTCCAGTTACCTTCTGGTAATGTAATACTTACATTAGAAGCAATTGTCTTTGGAACATATATAGTTATCAGCGATGAACAAGTCTCTATCATATTATTAACATTGCAAGAAGATGATATTGTAAAGTTCGATATATTTAAACTTATTAATGATGAACCTGCAAACATATTAGTCATATCTGTTACTTTTGAAGTATCAAAACTACTTAAATCTAAATTTGTTAAATTTAAACACATGTAATACAAATTAGACATATCTATTACTTGTGAAGTTTTAAATGATGAACCATATTGTATAGTATTTAAGCTTTCGCAACTTTCAAACATACCCGCCATATTTGTTACTTTTGAAGTATCAAAACTACTTAAATCTAAATCTGTTAAATTACTGCATTCCAGAAACATTCCTGCCATATTTGTTACAAATCTCGTGTCAAAATTGTCAAAAAATATTTTTGATGCATAAGCACTGAAAAACAACATAGCACTATTTTCTGGCGCAAAAATTTTATATTTTGAATATACATATAACGAACGAACTCTATCAACACTAAGTTTGATTGTACCTGTTACGGTATCGTTTTGACCAGAACCATTTATCGAATCTGCCCCCATAGAGATATTTCCTTTCGTGTCTGATTGTTGGAAATAAATATGTCGTATCAAATTAGATGTAAACGAAGCACTTTTGCTTAACACGGCACCTCTTAAAATTGTATAACTGCCTTCACTTTCATTGATGCAAACAGGTATGTTGTCATAAACATCTGAATTTTCTTCATTATACCAAACTCCCTGTATTGCAGGTAACACAATCGATGTTTTTAATATTTTTGGTGTTTTAATTTCTTCTAATGCATCAAGTCTATCCAGCATACTATCTGTACCAAAATCATAATCAGAAAATGTTATATTAATTACAAAACTTGACAAATCTAAAAATTTCAATAACTTACAATATTTAAACATACTAGTCATATTCTTCACATTGCTTGTATCAAAACTTGTAAGATATAAACTTGTTAAACTTTCACAACCAAAAAACATTTCACTCATATCTGTTACTTTGCTTGTGTCAAAACTTCTTAGATCTAAACTTATTAAAGATGTAGACTCAAAAAACATACGAAACATAACTGTTACATTTGTTGTGTCAAAATTATCAAATATTATTTGTGGTGCATCTAAATTCGCAAATAAATTAGCAGAATTTTGTGGTGCATAAATGGTGTATGGCGAACGAATATATAATGTACCATTATCTACACTTGCAGTTATTGTGTTAACAAATGTTGAAGAGTTGGTTAGAGATGATGCACCAACATTAATTGAACCTGTTGTGGAAGATTTTTCAAACACTATTTTTGTGACTGAAGAAAGATTTGATATTTGACTTTGCCAATTTGCATTTAAAATTGCACCTCTTTTTAACGTGTACTCTCCACTACCTTCGCTACATACTGGAATTGTTGTTGGTGTTGTTCCGTTATCCTCTCTTATCCATGTTCCACCTGTAGGTAAAGCGATGACAGTTTTTACCGCAATTGGTGTGGTAATACTTTCTAATGCAGTGCATCCAGTAAGCATATTTGTTGTATAGGTCACTTTTGACATATCAAAACTGCTTAAATCTAAACTTGTTAAGGATGTACAATTGTTAAACATGCTCGACATATTTGTTACTTGCGATGTATCAAAACTGCTTAAATCCAAACTTGTTAAAGATGAACAATCAGCAAACATATATGTCATATTTGTTACTTGTGAAGTTTTAAAAGAAGAACCAAATTGTATTGTATTTAATCTTGCGCATCCTTCAAACATCGATGCCATATTTGTTACTTGTGATGTGTTAAAACCTGTTACGTCTAAAGTTTTTAATTTGGTACATTCATAAAACATTCCTGTCATATCTGTTACTTTTGATGTATTAAAATTGCTTAAATTTAAACTTGTTAAAGATGAACAATCAGCAAACATATGTGTCATATTTGTTACTTTGCTTGTATCAAAACTACTTAAATTTAAACTTGTTAAAGATGAACAATATCTAATCATATCTGACATATTTGTTACTTTGCTTGTATCAAAACTACTTAAATTTAAACTTGTTAAAGATGAATAATAAGCAAACATATATGACATATTTATTACTTGGCTTGTATCAAAATTGTCAAATGTTATATTTGTTAATTTTGTTTGCCAACCAGACCTTTCACCACTACTAAACAACATGCTTGAATTTTGTGGTGCATAAATTGTGTATGGCGAACGAATTATTAAAGTTGTTCCACTTACATATGCCCCAACACCATGACACGAAGTTGTTGCTGTTGTCCATAGTGTTGAACCTGTGCTATTTGTTGCTCCAATTTGAATATCTGATGTATCTATTGCTTCTTGCTTGAACTGGATTGATGTAATACTACTTAAATTATTTATTTTATATTTCCAGAAGGTATATAAATAACTTGCATTTTGTCTCCAAACTGCATATATGGTTTTACTTGCACTAAATTGATAACTTGTTCCAGCATTATACTGCGTCGATGATGCAGAATTTGTATCTGCCCAACCAATAAATGTATACCCTGTTTTTGTTGGTGTTGTAGACGAAATTGTAATGGTTGCAGCTTGTGATTTTATTGCACTTGCACCTGCATTCTTGTATGCATATCCAGAACTTTGAGAAGGTGCTCCACTTCCACCATTAGCATTATATGTTATTTTTAATTCTGCACTATAAACTGCATATAAAGTTTTTGATGTTGAAACAGTTATTCCTGTTGTTTTGCCTGACAAATCGCTTGTATTTGCATATGTGCCTTGATATGTGCTTTGATTATCAGAAAATCCTATAAATGTATATTGCACACTATCGCTAGTAAATGTTTTATTAGACACTCTGGCAATTTCAAACTCATAAGTTGTGGTTGTTGTGTTGTATGGATATTTTATTGTTTGACTTGATGATGTTGTTGCTCTTGCACCACTTGAATTAATATATGCATAAGTTAATGTATAAACTCTTTGCCACACTGCATACCAACTCTTGTTGCCTTTGCAAGTTTGTGTTTCACTTGTCCATTCTGCACTATTGCTTGTGCTTGTTGCCGTCCAACCAACAAATGTATAACCCGATTTTGTTGGTGTTGTTGGCATCTTATATGTTTCATCATAGTTAACATTTTGTGTTGTATATGCTGTTGAACTTGTTGAGTAATATGTAATTGTTTGAGTATTTGCAATCCATTTTGCATAAAATGTTTTATTGCCTGTTGATCCTGCCGTGATACTTGTAATTTGAGAACCACTAAATGAAGCATTATCATACCAACCTGCAAATGTATATCCCGCACGTTCAATATTACTTGATGTTGGTAAAGTAATTGCATCCTTAACAGTATAAGTAGATGGTGCAATATATAAATCTACCCAAGAACCACTATTCAAGTTAAAATCAATATCATAAATTATTGTAGCGATAAATATTCCCTTTGAACCCGATGTCCCATTGTTCTTTATTTCATATCCATTTGGAATATTTTGAACGTTTGCTTTAATTTTATTAGCCAAAGTTTCACTATAAATATTGTCATCAAACCCAACTAATTTACCATTTACAGTTGTCATTTTATTTGTGTTAAATTCTATTTTACTAATATTCACATCTGCAGTATTCACATTAATGTAATAATTTGCAGTATCAAGTGAATCGCAGTATATAGAATTTAGTGCAATGTTACCATTTACATTCAATTTAGTTTGTCCATATATTGCTATATCTCCACCTTTTGATGAAGCAGTATTTGTTGTAAAAGTTCCAGATACAAAATCAATATCAATCATATTTTCATTGTTTAAATAGATTACTCCACCAACTGTTGCCGAATTATTATTAAACGTGTTATTTGCGAGTGTAACACTATTAATATTTTGCAAGTAAAATACTCCACCATAATCTGTAGAACTATTATTGCTAAATATAGAATTAGATATTTCAGTAATATTTGCTCCATAAGCGTATATTGCACCACCATATCTTGTTGATGAATTTTCAGTAAATTGAGCATTTTTTATGTAACCGCTTGTTCCACTATTAAATAAAAAGACCCCACCATATCTAGATGTATTATTTTGATATATGCCACCTTCAACATATAATTTCGCACCAGAGTTTTCAACGTTAATAACAACACTGCCTCTTATATAAGGGTTACTTGCATTTGTTCCCTTAGAATTATCGTTGTTAATAAATTTTGTATTTCCCTTTATTGTCAATACACCACTATTAGAAATTAAAGAGTAATCCCCGGCACCATTTTGTCCGTCTAATATTAAAAGATTTGTGGAATTAAATCCTTCAATAATTAACTCAGAATCTTTTGAAATTATAAACATAAAGAAATCTGCCGTTGTAACGTTTCTCTTTATAGTAGTTGTAATATCAGTATTTTTCATTGTTATTGATTTGTCAGTAATATAGACGCTAGATTCCAAAATAATTTCATTGATAATAACTTCGATAACTTGTCCAGAAATTGCACTTTCAATAGCTTCTTCAAGAGTTTTATAATAAACATTACCTATTTTAGCTTCTGCTTGTTGCCATTTTGCAGTTAAAGTTACATTTCCATAACAATTTGCAGGAATGAAAAGTGTTGTTGATGTTCCACTTATTGTAGGCAAAAGTGAATTATCTGCATGCACATCATCAGTCCATGAAACTGTCCAACCTGCAAAAGTATAACCTGTTTTTGTTGGGTTTTGTATGGTTAAACTTTGTACACTATTGTTCAAATAATAAGTTCCAACTTCTGCCGTTGTTCCATCTATAGAAGTACTTACATCAAATGTCAAATTCTCGCCCAATACCAATGTGCACTTTAAGTTATTTTGATTTGTGCTAATTTGAGTATATGGTCCTGCATATGTTTTTTGATTGTAATAATTTTTGTCCGATGGCAATTGCAAACTGCAATTGTCACTTATTGTTTGTGGTGTATGTATAGTTTTTAGTTGATTGCAACTATAAAATATGGAAGCTGTATCTGTTACGTTTGGTAAACTAAGACCAGACAAATCAATTTCTTGCAATTTTAAACAATTTGAAAACATTTCATTTATACTTGTAACATTGCTAAAAGTCCAAGACGATAAATCAATTGTAGTAAGTTTATAACAACTCTTAAAAATTCCATAAAGACTGATTGCTTTGTTGTTCACAACATTTTTAGGAAGAATAACATTAGTTAAATTATTACACGACTGAAACCAACCGTATATTGTTGTGGCATTGTTTATATTAAACATTGACACATCAATTTCTGTAAGGCTAACGCAATTAGCAAACATATTATACAAATTGACTACACTTGTTATTGGTTCATCATTAAATTCTATGCTTGTAAGTGATTTACACCCGATAAACATTGAATTGATATTAACTGCTGAAGCAAAACTAAACTTATCAAAATTAGTTATTGTTGTTAAACTACTACAATTAGCGAACATAGATTGCATATTTGTTACCTTACTGGTGTTAATATTATCAGCAAATGTAATTTTTTTAATTTTTGTACACAAAAACATCCAAGCAAAACTTTTAACCTGTGATGTATCAAAACAACTTAAATCTAGTTCTAATAAAGAATTGCAATTATAGAACATTTCTGTCATAGTTGTAACTTTTGACGTATTAAATGTTGCACCAAAGTTTATTGAAGATAAACTTCGACAATTTCTAAACATTGATTGCATTGTTGTTACATTAATGGTGTTGAAAGTTGACAAATTTAAAGTTTGAAGTGCAGTACAATTGTAGAACATACCACGAGTGGAAGTTGTATAACTAACATCAAAATTATCAAATATAATTTCTGTCAACGAAGAAAAAACATTTACATCATCAGCAGTAGCATTCGCATTACTATATCCAAATAATGCATCTGAATTTTTTGGTGCATAGATTGTATATGGTGAATAGAATAATATTTCAGTTTTGTCGTTTATAGTGCTTAAATATGCATCAACTCCAAAACAACTTGCATCTTGTGTCCATATTGTTGTGCTTGTTGGACTTATTATTCCAACTTGAATAGAATCAACACCTTCTGGTATTAAAGAGTCATCTGATGTGAATGCAATTTTGCTTACATCAGAGTTTGTTATACCTAAAATTGTTTTCCAATCTCTATTAAAATAACTTACATTTTCTCTCCAATTTGCAGTTAAAGTTATATTTCCATAACAATTTGCTGGAATAGAAAGTGTTGTTGATGTTCCACTTATTGTAGGCAAAAGTGAATTATCTGCATGCATACTGTCAGCCCAAGAAACTGTCCAACCTGAAAATGTATAATCTGCTTTTGTTGGATTTTCTATTGTTAAATTTTGTACACTATTGTTCAAATGATAAATTCCAACTTTTGATGTTGTTCCATCTATAGAAGTACTTACATTAAATGTTAAACTCTCGCCCAATACCAATGTGCAATTTAAGTTATTTTGAGTTGTGCTAATTTCAGTATATGGACCTGCATATGTTTTTTGATTGTAATAATTTTTGCCTGATGGAAGGTCTATAACTCTAGAATTTATTTGGCTTGGAGTTTTTATTATTGCCAAACTGTTACAATTAAATAACATTTGACTCGCATTTGTATTTTGATGTAATTTCCAACCAGATAGGTTTAAAGTAGTAAGATTTGAACAGTCATAAAACATAGCAATTGTTGTTTGAACATTATCAACTGTCCAGTTTGACAAATCTAGTTCGGTCATTCCATAGCAATATCTAAACATATAATAGAAAGAATTGCTCCCTGTTCCGGTTGCACTAGAAGTGTCAAATTTTTCTATTCCATCAAATGTTGTTAACGAATTACAAAAATCAAACATTTGCGAAAATGATTTTACACTGCTTGTTACAAAATTATCTCCAAAATCAATACTTTCCAGATTCGTACATTTAAAAAACATTGAGTTTAGTGCTGTTAATGATGTTGAAGTTTTCCATGTGCTTAAATCTAAACTTCTTAAACTTGAGCAATCCCTAAATGTGCCATATAAACTTGCAACTTTTGATAGATTCCAGTTTTCGCCAAAAGTAACACTAATTAATGATGAACATCCACTAAATAATCCATAACAAGAAATTACATTGCTTGTGTTGAAATTCGCCAAATTTAAACTTGTTAAGTTACTGCAATTTAAAAACATATATGCCATATGAGTAACATACTTTATGTCAAAATTAGAAAATACAATGTCACTAAGAGATGTGAAATAAATTTTATTTGTAGAGTTATCGCTAAACAAATACTCCGAAATTTTTGGTGCATAAATTGTATATGGTGAATAGAATACTATTTCAGTTTTGTCGTTTACTGTGCTTAAATATGCATCAACTCCAAAACAACTTGCGTTTTGTGTCCATGTTGTTATGCTTGTTGAACTTATTGTTCCAACTTGAGTGGAATCAACACCTTCGGGTATCAAAGACTCATCTGATGTGAATGTAATTTTGCTTACATCAGAGTTTGTTATACCTAAAATTGTTTTCCAATTTCTATTTAAATAACTAGCATTTTCTATCCACTTTGCATAAAAAGTTTTTGATCCCCTAGTTTTTGCAGGAATAGAAGTAACCTTTGTGGTAAGCGCTTCATCACTACACCAGGAATCAAAAGTATATCCTGTTTTTGTTGCATATTCATTTCCATCAGGTAAAACAAAATCAACATCATCGGAATATGTATAACTTGTTAAAGTTGTTCCTTTGGCTTGGCCACCATTAAGTTCTAAAACAAGTGGATATGTATCTTGTCCAAACTTAATACCCCCTGTTGTTCCAAAATTTAATGATGATAATGCATAAACGCCCGTAATGGTAGCAAGAGCAATTGTTGCCATTGAAATAAAAAGCATTAATGCAATTTGCAATTTTTTTGACATATTTGACATATTTATTACCTCATAGAGTTGCAAGAAGTTGTGTGATTATATAGCGTGTGAAACTATATATTGATTCTTACGAAAACATTATAAAAAATTAGTTTCGACAATGTCAAGCATAAAATACTTGATTTTTACAATATTATTATAAATATAATAAAAAAAAATATAAGCATCAATTTCAAACAAATCTATGCCTATATTTGTAAACATTGTGCATACTACTAAATTCAATTTCCCAATTTTTAAATTTGTAAATTTTCCACTGCAAGTTCAAAAATTTTTTTAACATATTCGTTAGAAAAAGTATAAAAAATTTCTTTGCCTTTTTTTTGACAAGAAATAAAATGTGCATCTTTTAAGATTTTTAATTGATGCGAGATTGCACTTTTTGTCATATCAAGTATAGATGCAATATCACTTACGCAAACTTCATTATCGTCCAAAATACTCAAAATACCAATTCTTGTATTATCGCTAAGCAAATGAAAAAATTTGCTTAGATCAATCAACAATTTATTTTGTGAAAATCCTTTTTTGTAAATTTTTACAACATCTTCGTGCAGAACATTGCAATCACATTTAATTATGCTTTTCCCCATAAATTACTCCCCCTAAATAAAAGTTGAATATTTGTTCAATTATTGTAATTATGATATAATTTTATTAAATGTTTGTCAACAAAAAACAAAAAATGAATAAATATTTTTTTTATCAACATAATATCTTTGATTTAAAATCATAAAAAAGGAGAAAGTAAAATGGTTGTTGTGAATTATATAGCATTTATACTTCTAGCAATAGGTGGACTAAATTGGGGACTTATAGGAATTTTTAATTACAATTTAGTTTCAGCAATCTTTGGTGAAGAACCAAATATTTGGAGTTCTATTGTTTATATACTTGTATTTTTATCAATGCTTTGGCTATTATTTTCAATAATATATTCTGGCGGAATTTTAAGTTTTAGAGCATAATTTGATTGAATTTTATAAAAAAACAAGGTTTTTCCTTGTTTTTTTGTTTTTTTATTGGTTTTTACTAATTTTTACTCTTTGCAATTTTGCTCTACTTTGTTTTTTGTATACATCTTTTTTAGCGCCATTATAAATTTATCTGCTCTGTTTCGTACCTTTAAAGTTTTAACACCTTGTTTTGTCTTTTCCAATAATTCACAAATTCTTTCAACACCACTTTGACTTTTTAATAATTCTTTTATTTCATTTTCTCCTTGCAACAATGTTTTGTTGTTCATCCATTTATGACAACCTTCCCTTTCGTATATCCATAAATGACGATTGATTACCTGTTCAACTGTTTGCTTTTGTGTTGTTTCTTGTTCTAAATTTTTTATTGGAGTTATTATTTTTGAAAAAATAATTTTTAAATTAAGCATATTAGGACCACCAAGGTTTGACGAATATCCGTATGCTTCATCTTCTGCTTTTCTCAAGTCTTTTAGGTCAATTTTGCTATAATCAACAAAAAAACCTGCTCTCTTTGCAAATTCTTCCATAAACATTCTTCTGCTACGACTGTTTCCCTCTCTAAACGGATGTAAAACATAAATCTCTGTATCATAATAAGTGTACAACTCAATAAATTCATCAAGTGTTAAATGCTCAATTTTATTATCTTCTTGCAAATTCGCAAAAACTTCTTTTATTCCATTTTGTAAATTTTCTATATAATAATAGGTGCTATATCCTTTTGATAAATTAACATCTCTAACCCGTCCGGCCCAAGGATAAATATCTCCAAATAATTTTTTATGAATAAAACACAAAGTTTCAAAATTTAAAGGCTTGTCTTTTAGTTCATTACTATTTAAAAGTTCAGTTGCCCTTAAAAGAGAAATCTGATAATCCTTTTTAATCATTTCATCAACATCAGTTATTCCAAGATTATTATCAAGATATGGCACTTGCGATTTTTTATCGTCTGGGGTTCTGTCATATTTAAGCATCATTATCACTTCCTCTTTTGTTTTTATTTAATAATTGTTTAATCACTTCATCAGCAGTTGTCTTACCCTTTAAAATATTAACCATATATTTTTCATCTTCATCTGTTAATGTGTATCCGTCTAATTCCCAAGATTTTTTAACAACTTCATATATTTCTTTTTGAGAATCAGAAAGAATGTTTTTGTTTTCCATATCTTCCATAACAACCTCGTTATTAAATAATAGCATTTTATTATATTTTAGTCAATGCCTGTAAAGATTATGATTTAATTACAGTTAAATATTTTTCTTTATCTTACACAAAATATCAATATGTCAATAAAAAAAATATTATTATATCTAAGTGCTTTTGTCCCTTTATATTTTTTAGTTATGATAAAAATCATAATTGATATTATAAACAATAATTTATCGTTTAATGTGTTAAATTCTTTCACATTATTACTTTTAACTATTTTAATTGTTTTGGGTGTTTTTGGTGCATACAAATCAATTAAGCACGATAATACAAAATCAACAAAAATTAAAATAATCAAAAAAAATTGTATCACTGAACAATATTTTTTGGGTTATTTTTCGCTTTTTGTGTTATTTGCATTGAGTTTTGAATTGGAAAGAGTGAGTATGTTTATTGTATTTATCATTGTTATAGTATTGATTGGAATAGTTTACATAAAAAATGATTTATTTTATATCAATCCTTTTTTGAATATTTTGGGATATAACTTTTATGATATCGAATTTATAAATCTTGAAAATGACAAGGGTACACAAACAGCAAAATTTTTTTATAAAGGAACCCTTGATTTATCAAACAATAATTTATACTATGCTAAGTTAAGCCACGAAAATTTTAGTATGATAGAACAAAATAAATAAAAAACAACTGTTAAAAAATTGCTAAATTACAAAAAAATTTGTTATACTAACTTGAATAATTAAAAGGACAATTTATTATGTTTGATTTATATCCACTTAGTTACAACGGAAATATGATAACCATCACAACACTATTTAGAGTTTTGTTCCCAATTGTAACAATATTATTTGTTGCTATATTATGGTTTGCCTTTAGAACAAAATCAGCAAAAAGTATCAAAATTACAAAGATTGTATTAGCATCTTTAATGTTGTTTCTATATTTATCTAAAGCAATTTTTTGGATTGTTAGAGTAATGACAATAAGCGAAAGTAAAACTTTCTCTGCTTTATATATAACAAAGGCATTTGGATTAGACATTCCATCATTATTGATTATATTATCAAGTATTGTGTTATTTATTAGTGCCTTTTCAAAAAAACAAAGCAAATTTTTAGAGTTTTTAAAATTTACAATACTTGGCATTGGTTTACCTAGTGCAATAATATCACTTTTCACAATAGATATAATTGATATATATGATAGTTATTATCATATTTTAAACATAATTGCTATGTTGTTTAATTTGTTACTCATATTTATTCCATTATATTTAATAAAAATTAAAGAAATAAAGCCAAGTTTAAACAAATATTGGTATGCTATTGCCGGATATATATGTTTAACATCAATTTGTATGAGTTTATCTCTTATGATAAGAGAATGTAATTTGTCCGAAATGACTTATTCAAAAATTTTAAGAAAAATAGGAATACAAGTTTCATTTCCTTGGCATCTTTTAATTATTATTCCCTGCTTTTTAATTATATCTTTTGCAATATATTTTTCAATTTCATATATTTATAAAAAAATAACAAACAAAAATAATGAAGAACAAGCACAAATCGAAGAGACAAAAAGAAATGAATTTTTTGATTTATACGCATTTGCAACAAAATCAATTTGCTGTATGCAAGGTTTTTTGATTTTAATTATTTTAGCAACAATAATAAGAAATCCATTAGGTTCAATCTGGGGTATATTTTGTTTAATTCCACTAATTATGACAATATTTTGTTTACTAGCAGTTTTTGAAATGGAAAAAGAAGCAAAATTGAATGATGATCACATATTTGACGAAGGTAACAAAAGAGCCAAAAAGATAATCACATTTGCGGTATTTGGAGATATTTTCTTTGGTTTATCTTTTGCAAAGCAATTAAAAAACGAAAGAGAATCTATAATAGAAAGAAAAGAAAGAGAAGAAAAAAGACGACAAAGAGAGCAAAAGAAAAAACAAGAGAAAGAACAAAAAAATGACAACGACAATCAAAATGACTAAAACATTATAAACACAAAGGTGAAAAAGTTGCACCTCTGTTTTTTTAAATGTATTATTAAAAAGGACTAAATTATGGAAAAATATAGAAATGAATTAGAATATTCACACTTTTGGCATCTTTCCTACATTTGAACTAATAAACAACAAGCCAAGTGATATTATAAAAATAATGATACACGAAAAGTTGAAAAAAACTTTGGATACAAAAAAACTTATCGCTTTTTGCAAATCAAAATACATTAAAATTGAATATTGTACAAAATAAATTGAAAAAATTGTAGACAAAGAAAGCACAATAATTGTTGGTGTGTTTAAAAAATACATATCTAGTTTACAAAAAAATTCTAACAATGTTGTTTTAGTTAATCCAAGTGATATGGAAAATCTTGGAACAATAATCAGGACTTGTTTAGGCTTTAACATTAAAAACATTGAAATAATCACTCCTTGTGCCGATATATTTAATCCAAAAACAATTCGAGCATCTATGGGTGCAATTTTTAGCATAAAAATACAATTATTTAATAGTTTTTTAGAATATACAAAAGAAACACCAAATAATATTATCCATTTATGCTTCAAGCAACAAAGACTTTGCAAAGTTTAAAAAAAGAAGACTAAAAAACACCTTTTTCGCTCATTTTTGGAAATGAAGGTAGTGGACTTGATAAAAGTTTTTTAGATGTTGGTCAAAGTATAATTATAGAACATTCAAAAAATATTGATTCATTAAATTTGCCAATTTCTGTTTCTATTGCACTTTACGAATTTTGCAAATAAAAAAGGTATGATATTCATCATACTCTTTTATTAAACTTTTTTTGTTCCATTTTTTCGTGTTTTTTTATTAATGCTTCAATTTTCTTTAATGTTTTTTCTTTGTTTATATTTTCTATAATATAATCGTAGTTTTTTGCATAACTAAGTTCAAATTCCATTCTTGAAATTCGTAAATCTATATCGTGGTCGCCTCTTGCTTTAAGCCTTTTTATAAGTTCTTCTTTTGGTGCAGTTAAAAATATAGATAATACTTCCACTTTGTTTTTTAATGCTCGCTTTAAATTGATTTGTCCCAAAACTCCTATATCTTTAATATAGTGATTTTCTCTTTTTTTAATTTCGTCAACAGAAGACTTTAACATTCCATAAAAGTTTTGATGTATTTCTTCGTGTTCAAACAATTCACCATTTTTGATTTTATTTTCAAACTCTTCTCTTGTAACATATATATAAGGGTTATGCATATCTCCATCAGTATGTCTTGGTTGCCTTGTTGTGCAAGTTTGCATTAGTTTTATATTTTCGTTTTTGTTTAATATTTCTGTTATAATTGTATTTTTACCAACACCTGCCGAACCAGATATAATTATTAGCATACTAACCCCTTTTATTAAAGTTTGTTTTGTGCATATTTAGATTGTGCACAAACTGAGTTTTTAGTTAAGCATAAATTAAAAGCATTTGACATTTATTATACACATAACAATTATATCTTGTCCACTACTTATTGTCAATTTGTATACACATATTTACACAACTGTAAAACTTGCTTTAACATTTTCGCCAGATGTTGCATCTTGATATGTTAGCCAATATCCGTATTCTTTTTCCTTTGTGCTATCGAGTGGCAACCACTCTGCGTAGCCTTTAAGTTCTTTTGGTGGGTTTTCACTATATATTCCCGGAACACCATAACATATGTATTTTACTTCATCATTTTCATATATTAAGCCTAAAACATAATAATCATCGCTGTCTTCATTTTCTATTTTAACCCATTTTGAATATGGAATAATTTGAGATAAAAATTCTTCTTCTTCGTGAGATTCAAACAATTTGTTTATGTCTTCACTAATTCCATCATAAAATGTTTCACTTTCTTTATTTTCTTCTTCACCAGAAAAAAACGCATATCTATATTTGCACGACGAACATTTTTCTTTGCAATCACTATTACACATATTTTGGTCTATTTCTTTTTCTATTTCGTCTTGCTCAAAAAGATGTATGTTGTTATTGTCTAAAACTTGTTTGCAATCTTCCATACTTTTTGCATCTTCCATTTCCATAACTGCTTGTGCTAAAAATTGTTCTGTTACTTTTGTGTTTTGTGTTGAACCGTGCAAAATAGGTTTTGCTTCGCCACGAAAAATATTTACAACGGCACACGAAAATTCATCTAAATTTAATGGAGTGTTAAAACTAAAAGAGTATTTCATATTTGCAGTTTTTGTCATACCCGCTTTAACAACTCTATCTCCTTCCTTTAATCCAAGTGATAATATACCATTTGGCTCATCGTGAAAGTTGTACAACTTTACCTGTCCAACAATATCTCCGTTTTCTTTTTCAAAACTAACAACTGCTTTTTGATTGCCTCCACCAATGTCGGAAAGCACCAAAGTCTTTTTAAATAACATAATGTTTCTCCTATAAAAAATTACACTATATATTATAGTGCAACTCTTATAACATTTGTTAAACTTAAAATTTAGATTTGTGACTTATTATGTCGAAATATGTTTTTGTTAAGTCTACATAATTTTGAATGGTTAAATTCTCTGCTCTTTGTTGTGGTTGTATTTTGCAAGTATCAAGCATTGTTAAAACATTTTCTTTTGATAAATTTAAGCCTTGTGTAAGATTATTTAAAATAGTTTTTCTTCTCATTGCAAAACTTGCCCTAACTATGTTTGAAAACATTTTTTCATCGCAATCATATTTTTTCTTCAACTCTATTTGAACTATTGCCGAATCTACATTTGGCATTGGAATAAACATTTTTCTGTTTACACTTCTTAATATTTTTACATCGCCATAAAAATTTAAAAGTACTGTTATACTTGAATAGTCCTTCGAATTGCAAGGAGCAACTAAACGCTCGGCAACTTCTTTTTGTATCATTATTGTGATTTTATTTACTCTTTTTGTTTCTTGAATAAATTTTAATATTAGTGGTGTTGTAATATAATATGGTAAATTTGCAATTATTGAATATTTATT
>CASFMG010000020.1 GCA_949295755.1 uncultured Christensenella sp. | reverse complement strand
TGATTTAGTACCGTATTCAGATGATCCACTAGAATATATAGCAAATGCACTTAGTCCTGCAAAAGTTTTGAGTGTAGAAATAAACGAAAGTTTAAAATCTTCAAGAGTTATTGTTCCAGATGATAAATTGTCATTAGCAATTGGTAAAATGGGACAAAACGTTAGACTCGCTGCAAGACTTACTGGGTGGAAAATTGATGTAAAACCAGAAAGTTCTATAAACAATAATGAAGTCAAAGAAGTTGAATATGAACTTACTGACCTTGACGAAGAAGACGATTCATTTGCAAGTTTAGAAGATATAACCGAAGATGGTGAATAATGAAAGAAGTTTTAAGAACTTGTTGTGTGTGTAGAAAAAAACAAAATAAAAACCTTATGTACAGATTATCTAATCAAGGTGAAAAAATATTCATAGATAACAAAAAAAAATATTGTGGAAAAGCCACTTATGTTTGCAAAAACGATGAATGTATAAATTCACTTGTAAACAAAAAGGTTTTAAATAAGATATTTAAACACAATATTGGAATTGATGTGTATAAAAGAATAAGTGAGGAGTTAATTGATACAAAACATTGATAAAATAAAAGGTTTGATAAATATAGCAAATAAGGCAGGGTATCTAATTATAGGTTCTGATGCTTTAAAAGGTTATAATAAGAAATTGTATCTTTTACTCTATAATTTAGACATAGGTAAAAATTCACAAAAAATTGTCAATCAAATAAAATTAAATAAAAGTTGTGTTGTTTATGGAATAGAAAATTGTGAATATTCTAAAATTGTCAGCATACAAAATTGCAAAATTGTAGGAATAAAAAATAAAGGTTTATCTGAAGAAATAATAAAATATTTGAGAGGTGATGATATTGGCTAACCAAGTAGAAAAACAAAATTCAAATGGATTAAACAATTTAAAATCCATCTACAAAATTCAAACAAGCGGAGCAATTCAAATTTTCCTTCGTGATTTAAGGGCGTCTAAAAATCAACTTGACGATGCTATTAGAAAAATTCACGAACAAAGAAAATTAAGAGAAGGCAAACAAGATGAAGTAGTAAAATCAAATGTTGAAACAAAAGTTGTAGAAATTGTGCATACAAAATCAACAAATGAAACCGAAACAACTCAAGTTCGACAATTAGAAAAGAAACAAGAAGTTTCTAATTTTAAGTCATCTCAAAGATTTAACAATGATAAGTTTAACAAAGAGCGTCAAAATTACAATAATAAACCTTTTAATAAAGAAAGACCTAATAACTTCCAAAAACCTTGGGCACAGAAAACATCTAATAATAACAATCAAAAGTCATTTGGTAATAATCAGCAAAGACCTTGGAATAAAAGTGGACAAACAAGACCATTTGGTCAAAGAAACAATAACTTTGCATCATCAAAAGCAAATTCTTTTAAAGTGTTTGAACCAATTGAAAGTAGTTCAGTTTTATCTCAACCTGAAAGAAATTATGGAAATAAAAATAAATCCAATCGTCAAATAGAAGAAAAGAAACAAATTAGTAAAAAGGCACTTTTAAGAAAAAATATCATTGTTGACGATATGGACCTTGAAGATATTGATGGTATCAAAATGGGCAATAGAAAACTTGTTAAAAAGAAAAAAGAACAAAAAACTTTTGTTGCTCCAAAAATTGACAGTGCCATTATTACGACTGAAAATGTAACAGTTAAAACGTTATCTGAAAAAACGGGTCGTCCTGTTACTGAAATTATAAAACAACTTATGATGCTAGGCATTATGGCTAATATAAATAGTAGTATTGATTTTGTTACTGCCGAACTTGTTGCAGGCGAACTTGGTGTAAAACTTGAACAAAAAATTGAAAAATCATTTGAAGAACAAATGCTAGAAGATGTAAAAGTTCACGAAGAAGATGAAAAAGATATGCAAAAACGACCACCAGTTGTTGCTGTTATGGGACACGTTGACCACGGTAAAACATC
Organism: uncultured Christensenella sp.; assembly: GCA_949295755.1. GTDB lineage: Bacteria > Bacillota > Clostridia > Christensenellales > UBA1242 > UBA5893. The sequence continues at coordinate 9,282 of CASFMG010000020.1, read as the reverse complement.
ATTGCTTGATGCAATAAGAAAAACAAATGTTGTAAGTGGTGAAGCAGGTGGAATTACACAAAAGATAGGAGCATATCAAGTTACTGTAAACAACGAAAAAATTACATTTATTGATACTCCGGGGCATGCTGCATTTACTGCAATGCGTGCTCGTGGTGCAAAAGTAACGGATATTGCTGTTTTGGTTGTTGCAGCAGATGATGGTATTATGCCACAAACAGTGGAAGCAATAAATCATATAAAAGCAGCAAATGTACCTATGATTGTTGCAATAAATAAAATAGATAAACCTGAAGCAAATATTGATAGAGTTAAACAACAACTTGCAGAAAATGGTGTTTTACCTGAAGAATGGGGAGGAGATGCTATTTTGGTTCCAATTTCTGCTAAAAAGAGTGTAGGGATTGATGAACTACTAAAAATGATTTTACTCGTTGCTGAGGTTCAAGAATTAAAAGCCAATTTAAAACAAAGTGCAGTCGGAACTATTATAGAAGCAGAACTTGATAAAAATAGAGGACCAGTTGCAACTATTCTTGTACAAACAGGAACTTTAAAAGTTGGTGATTCTATTATGAGTGGTGTTTCATATGGTAAAGTAAGAGCAATGTATGATGAAAATGGAAAAGCCGTTAAAGTTGCTACACCAAGCACGCCTGTTGCTGTACTTGGACTTGATTCGGTTCCAAATTCAGGTGAAAAAGTTTTTGCAGTTGACGAAAAATTGTCAAAACAAGTAATTCAAGAAAGAATAGCCAAAGCAAAGGAAAATCGTGCAAACTCAACAAGTGGTGTTTCACTTGAAGATTTTATGGACAAAGTTAACGAAGGCAAATTAAAAGCAGTAAATATAATAATTAAAGCAGATGTTCAAGGCTCTGTTGAAGCATTAAAACAATCACTTACTGCAATTAAAAACGAAGAGGCGAGAGTTGTTTGTATCCATAGTGGTGCAGGTGCAGTTACTGAATCAGATTTATTGCTTGCTCAGGCTTCAAATGCAGTTGTTATAAACTTTAATTTAAAACTGTCATCTAAAATTGAACAAATTGCAGAATCTATGGGTGTACAAGTTAAATCATATAAAGTTATTTATGAAGTTGTTGACGAAATAACAAATGCTCTTAGCGGTATGTTATCAGTTAAATATGAAGAACAAATAATTGGTCATGCAGAAGTCAGAGCAATGTTTAAATTGTCTGCAAGTGGAATTGTTTGTGGTTGTTATGTTAAAGATGGGAAAGTTACAAGAAATTCGTTTGTAAATGTTTATAGAAATGATGAAAAAATATTGGAAACATCTATTGAAGCATTGAGAATACAAAAAGACGATAAAGCCGAAATAAACTATGGTTATGAATGTGGTATAAAACTTAAAGATTCCACCGGTATAGTTGTTGGAGATGTTTTTGAAGTTTATCAAAAAGTTGAAGTAAAAAGAGGTTAATATGCAAAATCTAAGAATTGAGAGAGCAAATTCAGAAGTAGAAAAAGCCTTAAATGATATTTTAAGAAACAAAATAAACGACCCTAGATTAAATGAATTTATAACTATAACTTATGTAAATTTATCTGTTGATTTTAGACATTGCAAAGTTGGTGTTAGTGTTTATACCGGAGATAAAAACATTGTTTTAAAACAATTAAGAAAAAGTGAGGGTTATATTAAAAGAGAATTGGTTAAAGAAGTAAAATTACCATATACTCCTGAGTTAACTTTTATACTTGATGAAGGTGCAAAACATAGTGAAGATATAAATGCAATATTAAGCACTTTAAATATTCCAAAAGAGAGTGAAGAAGATAATGAAGATTAAACTTCTATTAAAAAAATTAAAACAAAGTAAAAATGTGGCAGTATTTGGTCATCAATCTCCAGATGGTGATTGCTTGGGCAGTATATCTGCCATATGTTTTTTATGTAAAAAATACAATAAAAATGTAGACGCTTATATAGACGATGTAATATCAAAAAAATATGAGTTTTTAAATTTAAACTTTATAAAAAATGAAAATGTTGAATTTAATAAATATGATTTAATAATTAGCGTTGATGTTGCTAGTTTAAAATTGTTAGGGAAATATGGAAATGGTTTTATTAGTCATAACAATTCTATTGTAATAGACCATCACTCTAATAGAGATTTGATAGGAAAATTGAATTATATAGATTGTAAAAAAGCATCGTGTTGTGAAATTATATATGAAATAATAAAGGAAAGTAAACAAAAAATTGATTCAAGCACAGCCACTTTTTTATACTTGGGTATTGCTGACGACACAGGTTGTTTTGTTCACGATAATACGGAGTACTCATCGCATTTAGTTGCTAGCAATTTGTTTAAATTAGGTGCAAATTATAAAAATATAAATTACAATATTTTTAAATTGACAACGCAAAAAACTTTTGACATAACAAATAAATTAAACAACATAATTAAATTTATTGATGGCGTTAGATATGTTGTTATAACAATGGATTTTATGAAAGACAATGATTTTACTAAACACGATGTTGGCGATTATGTTAATAAATTAGTAAATTTAGAAGATACCAAAATAGCATTTTTAATGACAGAAAAACAAAAATCTGTGTACTCAATAAATTTGAGAAGTTTAATAAATTATGATGTATCGAAAGTAGCACAAAAATTTAATGGTGGTGGTCATAAGCAGGCATCAGGTGGAGAAATTAGGGGCAAACTTGAAGATTGTGAAAAATTGATTGTTGAAGAATGTTTAAAAGCAGTAAGATTGGGAGATAGTAATGTTTGAAAAAAATGGAATAATAGTTTTAAACAAACCCACTGGAATGTCTTCTAGTTTGGCCGTACAAATTGTTAAAAGGACTTTAAAACCACAGAAAATTGGGCATTTGGGAACTCTTGACCCACTCGGTACAGGTATACTTTTAATTGCTGTTAATAAGGCAACAAAATTATTTGATGAATATTTAAAAAAAGATAAAACATATAGAGCAATATTTTATTTTGGAAAAGAAACGGATACACTTGATAGTGAAGGTAAAGTGATTAAAAAAAACAATATTGATATATCCTTAAATCAAGTAATTGAAGTAGCAAGGCAATTTGAAGGCGAATTTGAGCAAATGCCACCACAATATTCGGCAAAAAAAATAAACGGAAAAAAGGCATATGAACTTGCAAGACAGGGAAAAGAAGTTGCTTTAAAAACTAGACATATTTGTATATATAGTTGCAAGGTATTAAGCCAAATAAAAAAAAATACATTTATGTTTGAAATAAATTGTTCAAGTGGGACTTATATAAGAAGTATTTGCAGAGACATTGCAGAACAATTATCCACATATGGTACTATGCTCGCTATAATTCGTACTAAATGTGGTATATATGCATTGAACGATAGTTGTACGCTTGAAGATATTAAACAAAATAATTTTAAATTTTTTGAAATATAAAAATAATGGAGAAAACAATGGATAAGATTAGATTTGGACCATCGGGAAACGAACAAGTTTTTTACGATGAAGGAAATAAAAGTTCAACACAAGCACCAAAATGGTTAAAGGAAAAAGGATTAAGTGCATATGAATTTTCTTTTGGACGAGGGATAAATATTAGTGAACAAACTGCAAAAGTAATAGGACAAAACGCAAAAGATAATGATATTTTAATTTCTGCTCACGCTCCATATTATATAAACCTTGCAAATCCAAATGAAGATATGATTCAAAAATCTTTTGGCTATATCGAAAAAGGTTTATATATTTTAGATTGTTTTGGTGGCAGAGATTATGTTGTGCATATTGGTTCGTGCGGGAAACTGGATAGAACAAGTGCAATAGAATTAGTTAAAGTCAATTTAAAAAGAATTATTGAGATTGTAAAAGAAAATGGACTTATTAAAGACAAAAAGATATGTATTGAAACAATGGGTAAACCACAACAAATAGGAACATATGAAGAAATAATAGAATTGTGTACACTTGATGAGTGCCTTGTACCAACATTTGATTTTGGACACATAAATGCACTTGGTGGTGGTTGTTTAAAAACTTATGCAGATTACAAAAAAATACTTGATTTAGCAATTCAAAAGTTGGGTGATAGAGCAAAATCGTGTCATATACATTTTTCTAAAATTGAGTATGGCAACAAAGGCGAAATCAGGCACTTGAATTATGATGATACAATTTACGGACCTGATTTTGAACCACTTGCAAAAGTTATTAAAGACTTGAATTTAACTCCAACAATTATATGTGAGTCAAAAGATAGAATGATGACCGATAGTTTAATTTTAAAAAATATTTTTGAAAGAGTATAAAAAATGATTCATAGATTATGTTTAGGCGAAGTCCAAGAAAATTGTTATATAATAACAAATGATAAAAACCAATGCGTCATTATTGATGCTGGCGAAGAATTTGAAAAAATTAAAAGTTTTTTGGATAGCAACAATTTGAAAGTTTGCGGTATTTTATTGACGCACGGACATTTTGACCATTGTGCTTCGTGTAAAAAGTTTCAAGATTTGGGTGTTAAAATTTACATTCACAAAGATGATGCCGATAAATTATGTACAAATAATAATTTGGCTTATTTGTTTTATAAATCTTTTGAAAAATTTAATGCAGATGTTGAATTTGATGAGGGTGAACTCAAAGTGGGAGATTTCATTTTTACAGTAATTCACACACCAGGACATAGCAAAGGAAGTGTCGCTTTTGTTTATAAAAATAATATTTTTGTTGGAGATACAATATTTTTTAATGGTGTGGGACGAACAGATTTTTACGATGGTTCGCAAAGTCAACTAATAAAGAGCATTGAAAAGATAAAAACATATTTAAATGGCGATTATAAAATATTTTATGGACATTAAAAAATGGTTGATTATTGTTTATTTGGTGTGTTATACTCTATTGAATTTTAATTAAGGAGTAGATATAAATGATTACAGCAGGCGATTTTAGAAAAGGTGTAACTTTTGAAATGGAAGGAAGTGTTTATGTTGTTGTGGATTTTCTTCACGTTAAACCAGGGAAAGGTTCTCCATTTGTAAGAACAAAAATCAAAAATGTTATTACTGGACAAGTTTTGGAAAGAACATTTAATCCCACTGACAAGTTTCTAGTTGCAGTTATAGAAAGAAAAGATATGCAATATTTATACAACGAAGGCGATTTGTATTATTTTATGGATATGGAAACATATGACCAAATTCCACTAAACAAATCACAAGTTGAAGATGCAATGAATTTTATGACTGAGAATATGACAGCAACTATTCAATTTTACAAAGGAACTGCATTTTCTGTTGAACCACCAACATTCGTTGAACTAACTATTGTTGATTGTGAACCTGGAATTCAGGGAGATACAGCAAAATCCAGTTATAAACCAGCAAAATTGGAAACAGGTTACACAATAAATGTTCCGTTATTTGTTAACAATGGAGAAAAAATTCGTGTAGATACAAGAGATGGTTCATATATGGAAAGAGTTAAATAATTAAATTATTTTATGTCGAAATATGTAATACTTTTTAGTATTGCATATTTTTTTTTGTTTTATGTTATCTTCTTAAGTTTTTAAAAATATATTACCTTAGGGAGAAAACAAATGTTACAAGAAGTTTTATCAGAGCAATTGTCTAACATAATAAATTACAAAATTGCATTTAGTGAATTAAGTGAGATTAGAATTAGAAAAGAAAAGCCTATTGTTGTTTTTATAAAGGGACAACCTTATTATATTTGTGAAAAAGGGCTTACTTGTAACATTAACAATGCAATTTTTGCAAATAAAGAAATGATTGACGATATTGTATACAAAGCCAGTGATTTTTCAATATATTCCGTAAATGAACAAATTAAACAAGGTTTTATAATGCTGGAAAACGGAGTTAGAATTGGACTTTGTGGCAGTGTTGTTACAGAAAATAATCAAATAAAAACAATGATAAATTGGACAAGTTTGAACATTCGTATTCCTCATCAAATTAAAAATATGTCGCTTTGTGCTTTTGATGATATAGTTAGTGAAAATGGTATAAAAAATACTTTGATTATTTCTCCACCAGGTGCAGGTAAAACAACATTTTTAAGAGATTTTGTATATCAGTTAAGTGAAAATAATTATTGCCTAAATGTTTGTGTCATTGATGAAAGAGGTGAAATAGCAGGTGGAGATAACAGTGGCATAAATCTGGGGCATTTTTGTGATGTGATAAGTTATTGTTCAAAAAAGCAGGGTTTTAACCAGTGTATAAGGTCAATGAACCCATCGCTAATTGTAACTGACGAAATTGGCAATGAAGAAGATTGCAACAGTTTGATTGATGCAATGAATTGTGGAGTTAAAGTCGTTGCAACTATTCACGCTTCAAGCATTGAAGAACTGAAAAGAAAAAATTTTTTTGAAAAACTACCTCAATATTATTTTGAAAGATATGTTCTTTTATCAAATAGAGAAGGACCGGGAACATACGAAGGAACATACAATGAAAAATTTGCAAAAATAGTTAAATGGTGAAGTATGACAATTATTTTAATATTAATTATTATTTTTTGTTTTGGGCTTATAGGATTTAAACTTTCTGCTTTTTATATAAATAGGAAAAAATTTTTTTCTTCTTTACAAATTTTTATGTCTAATTTGGAACTAGATGTATCATTTTCACAAGACAAATTAAAAAATTTAATTCAAAAAAATAGTGAAAATCTTTCAAGTAAAGAACTAAACACTTTATGTAAAAATATTTTTGAGTTATTAGATAAAAAACAAAAAATTGATTATGAAATTTTCAACCATATTAAAATTTTAAAAAAAGAAGAAAAGGATTTAATATTTTCGTTTTTTAATTCTCTGGGAAGATTAGATGCTTATTCGCAAAGCAAAGAAATAAAAACCTATCAAAACAAAATAAATGATTATTATATCGTAGCAAATGATGAGTGCAAGAAGTATGCTAGTTTATTTATTAAACTTGGAATAATCTTTGGAATTTTAGTATGTTTGTTAATCATTTAAGGAGAAAGTATGGGTGTTGAAATAATTTTTAAAATTGCTGCTGTTGGAATTTTAACGACAGTGGTAGGGCAAATTTTAAAGCAAAGTGGAAAAGATGAGATTGCCACTTTTTCAACGCTTGCAGGGTTAATTATTGTTCTTTTGATGGTTTTGGACTTAATCAATACATTATTTGACACTGTTAGAAATCTTTTTGGTTTGTGAGGCTTATATGGATATTATAAAAATTGTTGGAATAGGTCTTATAACAGTAATTGCTTCTATGCTCGTTAAACCAATGAAACCAGAAATAAGCATAATTATTGGGTTATGTGGTGGTATTTTAATCATATCTCAAACAATAAATTACATATTAGATATCGTCAATGCTTTTACAAACATTGTTGAAAAAACGGGACTTGATTTCGGACTACTCAAAATAGTTTTAAAAATTATTGGTGTAGGTTATTTAACAGAGTTTTCTGCAAGTTTATGCAGTGACGCAGGTAGTTCTAGTATAGCAGATAAAATTTTATTTGCTGGAAAGATAATTATATTATTTATTGCACTTCCAATAGTTACAAAAATATTAGAAATAATCGTGGAGTTATTGCCATGAAAAAAATTTCAATTATTGTTTTGTGTTTAGTTATATTTGTTTGTATTCCATTTTTGCTTTCAAATAACAAAAATCAAGTCGTTTATTGTGATGATGAAATGACTGCAAGCGAAATTGAAGAAATAATTGAAGAAAGTGTAAACTCTCAACTTGGAGATTTAGATTTTTCTGATTTTGAAGATGTTTTAAATCAACTTGGCGATGATGAAAAACAAATTTTTGGCTCGGCTTCTTTTTTAGATAAAATAAAAAAAATAATTTCAGGTGAATTTAGCGAAAATCAACAGTCAATTTGGTCGGCAATATTAAATTTGTTTTTTGATGATGTATTATCATTTTTACCACTAATTGCTATTGTTATTGCTATTAGTGTTACATTTAGTTTAGTGTCTTCGTCTAAACCAAACGGAAAAACAAAATCACTTGGTGATGTTATTCATTTTGTATGCTATGGAACTGTTATTATTATTTTAGTTACTTGCACAATATCAATGATAAATTTAACATCAACAACCATTCAGTCAATTAAAGCACAAATGGATATAGCATTTCCTATTTTGCTCACAGTTATGACGGCTATTGGTGGGGTTGTCTCTGTAAGTGTTTATCAACCTGCTGTTGCTGTTTTAAGTGGAACTATAACTAATATTTTCACCACAATTTTAATGCCAATATTCATTTTTAGATTGGTGTTTTCAATTATTTCAAATTTATCAAATAATGTAAAATTAGAGAAATTTGCATCGTTTTTTTCAAGTGCTTTCAAGTGGATAATTGGTTCGGTCTTTACAATATTTTCTGCTTTTATAGCAATACAGGGCATTATTGCGGGTAGCGTTGATGGAATTTCATTTAGAACGGCAAAATATGCGATAAAAAACACTATTCCATTGTTAGGCTCTTATATCTCTGATGGGTTAAATTTAATTGTTGCAAGCAGTGTTTTAATCAAGAATGCAGTTGGTGCAGGTGGATTACTACTTTTGTTTGCAACAATTATCGTGCCTATTGTAAAACTTGTTGTTTTTATGTTTTCTTTAAAATTGGCTTCTGCAATACTTGAACCGATAACTGATTCTAGAATATCTAACTTTATTTCAATGCTTGCAAAAAGCATATCGCTTTTAATTGTAATTATTGTAGGTTGTGCTTTTATGTATGTGCTTGTCTCGGGTATGATTATGCTTAGTGCAAACTTCATTTAAAAGGAGGCTAATATGACAATTTCGTCTTGGATTTTATCTATTGCAGGAATTTGTATTTTATCAGTTTTGATTGATCTATTTTTACCAGAAGGAAATTCATCTTCACATATTAAAACCATTTTTAATTTTGTCATTATTTTTGTCATTATTGCACCACTTCCTAGTTTGTTACAAAAAGATTTTAATGCTTCTTTAATCTTTGATGAAAATGAGATTGTATTACAAGAAGATTATATATATCAGTTAAATAGAGATAAACTTACAATGCTTGAAAAAACTATTGAAAATAAACTTACAGATGATGGACTTCTAAACATCGATATTAGCATTTCAGCCAATATTTTTACAATACAAATGACGATTGATGCGGTTTATGTCGATTTAAGTAATTTAGTTATACAGGACAACTTGGAGCATATAAATATAGAGAATGAGATTATTGAAGTAATTATTTCATTTATAG
>CASFMG010000019.1 GCA_949295755.1 uncultured Christensenella sp. | reverse complement strand
ATTTGTTTGTTGAATACACTCTTGTTTCTATATCAACATATGCATTGTCAATTTCATAATTTAATGTGCCACTTACTTGATACTCAACTTTTACACTTGCATACACTCCAAAACAAAGTGCAAATATAGCAAGGCAACTTGCAAATATACTAAAAAATAGTTTTAGTCGCTTTTTCATATTTCCTCCTTTATTTATTGGCAAATACACTAAATTTAGTGTTTTATATATTAGAAATAACACTTTTTTTAGTGTATGTCAAGTATATACATTAAATTTAGTGTAATAATTATTGCATGAAAACTTTTGGAGATAATTTGAAGCAACTAAGAATTGCAAACAACTTAAGTCAAAAAGAATTTGCGAAAAGAATAAATACTACACAACAACGAGTTAGTGAATGGGAATGCAACAAAATTGAACCAACACTTTCAAATATTATTAAAATACTTAATGTTTTAGGTGTATCGTTTGAAGATTTAATTGAATAATAATTTTTTAATAAAAAAAAGATAATATTTATATTATCCTTTATTTTTTTTATAATGTTATTTTTGATTTACATATTCTTCATATGTCATCATTTTATCAATTATTGTGTTTTCATCAACAATTTCAATAACTCTATTTGCAACCGTTTCAACAATTTCTTGGTCGTGAGTTGTAAACAACATACAGCCTTTAAAGTTTATCATACCTTTGTTTAGTGCAGTGATAGATTCTAGGTCCAAATGGTTTGTTGGTTCATCAAGAATAACAAAATTTCCTGCTTCAAGCATCATTTTTGCAAACATACATCGCACCTTTTCTCCACCAGAGAGAACATTTACTTGTTTTAATGCTTCTTCTCCCGAAAACAACATTCTGCCTAGCCAACCACGAATATAACTTTCGGTTTGGTCTTTACTGTATTGTCTAAGCCAATCAACTAAACTTAACGAACAATTTTCAAAATAACTTCTATTGTCTTGAATTAAGTATGTTGGTTTAACTGTTTTTCCCCAATTTATTGTTCCACTATCTTGTTTATCTAGTCCCATTAAAATATTAAACAGCATTGTTGGAGCCAAACTATTGTTTGCTAGAATAACAATTTTATCTTCTCTTCTAACCGAAAAACTTAAATTGTTGAAATAACCTTTTTTTGTTAAATTTTTTACAATTAAAATTTCCTTTCCAATTTCTTGTTCATATTTAAAATCAATAAAAGGATAGCGTCTTGAACTAATTTTAAAATCTTCAATTGTAAGTTTTTCAAGTTCTTTTTTCCTTGAAGTTGCTTGTTTTGCTTTTGAAGCATTTGCACTAAATCGTGCAATAAAGTCTTTAAGTTCTTTTGCCCGTTGTTCTGCCTTTTTGTTTTGGTCTTTTGCTTGTTTTTGAAGCAGTTGATTTGTTTCATACCAAAAGTCATAGTTTCCAAGCATCATATTTATTTGACCATAATCAACATCACAAATGTGTGTACATACTTTATTTAAAAAGTGTCTATTGTGCGAAACAATTATAACTGTATTTTCAAAATCTAATAAAAATTCTTCAAGCCACTTAACGGTTTTAAAATCTAGGTTATTTGTTGGTTCATCTAAAACCAAAATATCTGGATTACCAAAAAGTGCCTGTGCCAAAAGAATTTTTACTTTTTGTTTTGGGTCTAAATTTTTCATTAAAGAGTAAAAACTATTTTCGTCAATACCAATATTTTTAAGCAGAGTTTTTGCTTCACCATCTGCTTCCCAGCCACCAAGTTCACTAAACTCCGTTTCAAGTTCGGCAGCGAGCATACCATCTTCTTCTGAAAAATCTGGTTTTGCATAGAGTTCATCTTTTTGTTTTGAAATTTCCATAAGTCTTTTATGCCCCATAAGAACAGTATCAAGTGCAGTGTATTCATCATAAGCATTTTGATTTTGTATTAACACTGACATTCTTTCTTTTTCATCTCTAATCACTTCGCCTTTATTTGGTTCCAACTCGCCTGTTATTATTTTTAAAAATGTTGATTTTCCTGCACCATTGGCTCCTATTATTCCATAACAGTTTCCTTTTGTAAATTTTAAATTAACATCTTTAAATAAAACTCTGCCACCAAATTGCAATGTTACATTGTTTACTTGTATCATAATTTTCTCCAATAACTCTATTATATTAAAACCAAAGTATTATAACATAACTCCAAAACATTAGCAACACTAATAACAAACCTAATTTGACGCATTATAACAATAAAATCAACAATTTGACTTTTGTCATAAAATATGATATCATACTTGTGTTTTGCGAAAAAGGAGATAAAATGAAATCATTATTAAAGTGTGTAGCAGACATAAAAAGTAGCAAAAACATTGCAATTATCACTCATACCTCTCCCGATGCTGATGCTCTTTGTTCTGCTGTTGCACTTAAAAAACTTATCAGACAAAACCAAAATGAAAATTCTGAACCAAAACAAATAGATATTTTTGTTGATGCCGATGAGATAGGCGAGAGAAATCAAGCCATTGTTAAAGGTATAGAACTCAACGTACAAAACTGTCAAAATTATGATTTAGTTATAAGCGTAGATTGTGCTAGTTTATCAAGAATGGGAAAATATAGTGAACTTTTTAAAAAAGCAAAAAACACGGTAAACATAGACCATCATATAACAAATGATAATTTTGCCAAAAATAACATAGTATTAATAACATCATCAACTTGTGAAGGGTTATACTTATTAGCAAAGTCGCAAAACGCAAAAATAAGTGATGATGTTTGTAGACTTATTTATAGTGGTATAATCACTGATACAAACAACTTAACACAAGGAACGATAACAATAAACACGCATAAGGTTATTACGGAAATAATAGGCCGAAAAATAAATGTTGAAGCGTTAAATGATTATTTCTTTAAAAATAACACAAAAAATAAAGCCTTTTTACTTAAACAAGCATTAGATAGTTTAACATTTATGGCCGGCGATAGAATTGCTTTTATGAAACTAACAAAACAGGATTTAGCAGAATGTGAAGCAAATTTTGATGATACTTTAGGAATTGTAAATCACGGAATAGAAATTAAAGGAGTTGACATTGCAATTCTTGCCATAAAACAAGAAGATAACTCTTATTATGTTAGTCTAAGAGGCAAAAACGGAATAAATGTTGCAAACATTGCAAAAACAATGGGTGGAGGTGGACACGATACCGTTGCCGCTTTTCAATATAATGGACATCTTGCTGATATGAAAGAACAACTTTTAAAATCGTGTAGAGATGAATTATCAAATCACCCATTAAAAGATGTTGAAAACATCTTTTACAATGGTGATGAAGACGAAGACGAAAACGAAAACGAAAACAAGACTATATAAAATTTGTACATAATAAAAACTCACAATTTTGTGAGTTTTTATATTTTGTTATATTTATTTTGTAGTAGTCAAATAAAAAAAGAGCCACAAGGACAAGGCTCGGCAAAGTCGTCAAAACTGTCGCTTTTATCTTCAATTTGCTTTCGCAAATTTTTTGTTTTACCCTCCGTTTTTCCTCTCCCCAAAAAGTTTCCGGTAATACTTTTTGGGGTTCCCCCACTCGCAGGAATTTGCTTTCGCAAATGACTGTGTATCAAAGTTCGCCAGAAACAAAGAAATTGTGAGATTTTAAAAATTTATTATATATTAAGTGTAGTCAAATAACAAAAAAAGAGCCACAAGGACAAGGCTCGTGTGGTTTGCTCACGAAGGAGTGTAGTAACCTTATAACTTTGTGAGCAAGCCACACAGTAAACGCAGTTATTGCGAACTCTTTTTTTGTTATTTTTTCTTGGTGTCTTTAAGTGTGATAGTCCTGTTAAACACCATCTTGTCTTGCGTGGTGTCTTGGTCTAAACAAAAATATCCATTTCTTATAAATTGATATCTGTCATCATAGTTGTAATTTACTGTGTCTTCAACATAGCAATTGTTTAAAATAATTTTTGAATTTGGATTTATTTTAAAATCGCCTGTTGCCCTTTCTTGTCCTTCTACTTCATCTTGACTTTCTTCGTCAACAAGGTTTTCAAATAATCGTATTTCCACTTGTTTTGCGTGGTTTGGATTTACCCAATGAATTGTTCCTTTAACTTTTTTAGTGCAATTCGTTCCTGATTTTGTGCCTTCTTCGTAATCTGCATAAACGGTTGTTATGTTACCGTTTTCATCTTTGTCAAAACCTGTACATTTAACGATGTATGCACCTTTTAATCTAACTTCGGCACCAACATATAGTCTATAAAACTTTGGATTTGGTTCTTCAATAAAATCTTCCCGTTCTATTAAACTTGTTTTACCAAAATAGTATGTTCTTTTTGTTGTTTCTTCATTTTGTGGATAGTCTTCAAGTTCAATTTCTTCTTCTTGACCTTCTTCCCAGTTGTTTATTACAAGTTTTATTGGGTTTAAAACTGCCATAACTCTTTTCGAAACTTGATTTAATTCATCACGAATAAAGTGGTTTAAAAACTCTGGGTCGATCAGAGAATTACTTTTTGAAATTCCTGCGGCAACAACAAATTTTTTTAAACTATTTGGAAGAACACCTCTTCTGCGAAGTCCCCTTAAACTATAAAGGCGTGGGTCGTCAAAACCTGTTACTAATCCGTCTTGAACTAGTTTTTTAATAAATCTTTTTCCAAGAATTGCACCTTTTATATAAAGGTTTGCATATTCAACTTGTCGTGAATGATTTTTTAGCCCACTATTTTCTACTACCCAATTATAAAGTGGCCTGTGGTCTTCAAATTCCGGTCCACAAATTGAATGTGTTACACCTTCATAACAATCATCAAGTGGATGAGAAAAATCATATGTTGGATAAATATTCCAACTTCTGCCAATTCTTTGATGATTTAGATATTGTATACGATATATAACAGGGTCTCGCATATTCATATTTGGACTTGACATATCAATTTTAGCCCTTAAACATCTTGAACCTGCTTCAAATTCGCCATTTTTCATTCTTTCAAAAAGTTCTAAGTTTTCTTCTACACTTCTATCTCTATATGGACTGTTTTTGCCCGGTTCTGTAAGTGTTCCACGATATTCGCTTACTTGTTCGGGACTAAGGTCGCAAACATATGCTTTGCCTTCTTTGATAAGTTTAACTGCAACTTCATAATTCATTTGAAAATATTCTGTTGCATAATGTATTTCGTGCCAGTCATAACCAAGCCAATGAACATCGTCTTGAATGGAATCAACAAATTCTTGACTTTCTTTTTGTGGATTTGTGTCATCATATCTAAGGTTGCAAACTCCACCATATTTTTGTGCAAGTCCATAGTTTAAAACAATATTTCTCACGTGTCCTATATGCAAATATCCACTTGGTTCTGGTGGGTGACGAGTTTGAACGTGGTCGCACCTTCCTTCCCTTAAATCATTATTTATTATGTCTTCAATAAAATTTGT
>CASFMG010000018.1 GCA_949295755.1 uncultured Christensenella sp. | reverse complement strand
TGTTTTGAGTTTGATAGAAAAAGCACAAGAACAAGTAAGCGAAGAAGAGATGAAAAAACTTGAAAAAAGTTTTAGAGAAAACTCATTTACTTTTGAAGATTATTTATCTCAATTAGAAAAATTAAGCAAAATGGGAAACATAAATGATTTGATTGCAATGATACCCGGGCTTAGTGGAAAGTTAGGTGGTGCAAAAATAGACGAAAAAGCACTTGTAAAAAACAGAGCAATTATTCAGAGTATGACAAAAAAAGAACGAGTAAATCCTGATATAATCAAGTCTAGTCAACGAAAAAGAATTGCACAGGGAAGTGGAACAACAATTCAAGATGTTAATATGCTCATAAGACAATTCGAACAGTCCAAAGAAATGATGAAACAAATGAAGAACAAAAGAGGTTTTGGACGATTATTCTAATTTGATATATTACTAAAAATAATATATATATAACACAAAAAAGGAGAAGAAAAATGGCATTAAAAATTAGATTAACAAGATTAGGAGACAAAAAATCACCATTTTATAGAGTTGTGGTTGCAGATTCAAGATCACCAAGAGATGGTAAATTTGTTGAAATTTTAGGAACTTATAATCCTTTAACTAATCCTGCTGAAATCAAAATTAACAATGAAAAGGCTGTTGAATGGATTAAAAATGGTGCACAACCAACAGATACTGCAAAAGAATTGTTAATTAAAAGTGGTGCAATTGAAAGAAAATAATTTTAAAGCACTATAAGGAGGATTATGGAAGAGTTAGTTGAATACATTGTAAAAAGTTTAGTAGACAACCAAGAAGCCGTAAAAATAACCACGCAAAGAGAGGGCAGTGAAATAAATATAATAGTTAATGTTGCCGAAGAAGATATTGGAAAAGTAATCGGCAAAAACGGAAGAATTGCTCAAAGTATAAGAGCAATTGTAAAATCAGTGTCTAGTAAAGAAAAAATAAGATACAATGTTAAAATAAACAAATAATAGGCATATTTTTGCCTGTTTTTTGTATGGAGATAAAATGAAAATTTTAATAGGTAAAGTTGTTAAACCACAGGGTGTTAAAGGCGAATTGAAAGTATATCCTGCCGATACTAATCTTGACATTTATAAAAATATAAAAGAAGTTTACATTGACAATAGTAGTGAACCAACAAAAATAAAACATATGTCACTGCGTCAGGGTTTTATTTATTTAACTTTGCAAGGTTTATCGGATAGAACAAATGCAGAATTATATCGCAATAAAAACTTGTATGTAAACCAAGAAGACATTACTTTGAACGAAAATACTTATTACACCGAAAATTTAATTGGTCTAGATGTTGTTGACAAGACAAACAATTTTATAGGAACTATTGTTGATATTGAAAGTTATGGTGCTGCTGATGTTATAACAATACTTGAAGAAGATAAAAGAGAATATAAAATTCCATTTTTAACTTCTATTGTTGTTATGGTAAAAAATGATTGTATTGTTGTTGATAAACAAAAATATAATGAGGTAAAGTTATGCGAATAGATATATTAACTTTGTTTCCAGAAATGTTTGAACGTTTAAATTATAGTATTTTAAAAAGAGCACAAGAAAATAATTTTTTTGAAATAAATGTGATAAATATAAGAGATTTTTCAAAAGATATTCACAAAAAATGTGATGATTATCCATATGGTGGTGGTGCAGGTATGGTTATGTTGGCACAACCTATCGTAGATGCTTACAAAAGCATAAAGTCAACAAATTCAAAAGTAATTTTTACAAGTCCAAGGGGAAAAGTTTTTAATCAAAATTTAGCAAAACAACTTTCAAAAGAAGAACATTTAGTAATTTTGTGTGGACACTATGAAGGAGTTGATGAAAGAGCACTAGAAATTTTAGGTGCAGAAGAAATTTCTATTGGAGATTATGTGCTAACAGGTGGCGAACTACCTGCAATGGTTATGATAGACAGTATTGTTAGAAATATTGATGGTGTAATAAATAGTGATTCACTTAATGAAGAAAGTTTTTCAAATGGATTATTAGAGTACCCACAATACACTCGTCCCGAAGTATTTGAAGGCAAAAAAGTACCAGAAGTCTTGCTTAGTGGACACCACAAAAATATAGATTTGTGGAGAGAAGAACAATCAAAAATTATAACAAAAAAAAATAGACCAGATTTATTAAAATAAAAGAGATAAAAATGAGCGAAAACAAAAAAATAAATTGGTTTCCCGGTCATATGGCAAAAGCACTAAATCAAATGACTGACGAAATGAAAAAAGTTGATATGCTAATTTATGTTCTAGATAGTAGAGCACCTTTTTCGTGTTTAAATCCAAAATTTGATGCTTTAAGTGTAAATAAACCTGTTTTATATGTTTTAAACAAATCAGATTTGGCAGATGATGTAAAAACGGAAAAATACAAAAAATTATTAAATGCAAAACAAAACTCTTTATGTATTGTTTTAAATAGTACCCTTAGTGGTGCCAACAAACAAATTGAGCCAATAATGAAAAATCTTTGCAAGGATAAGATTAAAAAATATAACAATAAAGGAATTAAAATAAATTTAAGAGCAATGGTTGTAGGTGTGCCAAATTCAGGAAAAAGTACGCTAATAAATAATTTGTGTGGTCAAAAAAAGACATTAACAGGCGACAAAGCAGGAGTTACAAGGGGTAAGCAATGGGTACTGTTAAAAAACGGTTTTGAAGTTTTAGATACTCCGGGAACATTGTGGCCAAATTTAGATAATCAAATAGTTGCACATAATTTGGCAATTATTGGTAGCATAAAAAATGAAGTTGTTGACATAAACGAATTAGCCATATATTTATTAAATTATTTAAAATTGAATTACAAAGAAGCAATAAACTTAAAATATCAAATTAAAATTGAGAATTTAACAAATTTGGAAATTTTGGAGCAAATAGCAATAAAAAAACATTATTTGTTAAAAGGTAACGAAATCGACTATGATAGAACTTGTTTTAGCATAATTGATGATTTTAGAAAAGGTAAATTAGGGAAAATAACATTAGATGAATAATATGTTGGAATATGAGAATGAGTATTTAAAGAAAGGTTATAAAATTTTAGCAGGAATGGACGAGGCCGGGCGTGGTCCACTTGCTGGACCTGTTGTTTGTGCTTGTGTTGTTATGCCACTTGAAGATAATAAAATTATAGATGGTGTAAACGATAGTAAAAAGTTAAGTGCAAACAAAAGAAATGAATTATATGATAAAATAATCAGTACTGCCGTTTGTTATAAAATTGTTGAAGTAGACCATAAAATAATTGATAAAATAAATATTTTAAATGCAACAAAACTTGGAATGGCTAATTGTGTAAATAAAATGAATATAAATATTGATATGCTTCTTGTTGATGCGGTAAATAAACTTGATGTTGAATGTAAATACTTGCCAATAATTAAAGGCGATGCAAAAAGTTATTTGATTGCTTGTGCATCTATTTTAGCAAAAGTATATCGTGATAGACTTATGGAACAATATGATGAAAAATATCCAATATAAAATTTTAAAAAACACAAAGGTTATGGAACAAAAGAACACATTGAAAATTTAAAAAAATATGGAAAATGTGAAATACATAGAGATAGTTTTATAAAACATTTTGTAGGTTAAAAATGAACACAAAAAAATTAGGTGATATCGGCGAAATACTTGCTCAAACACATTTAAAAAAGAATAAATATAAAATTATAGACACAAATTTTAGATGTAAACTTGGAGAAATAGATATAATTGCAACAAAAGATGATGTTATTGTTTTTGTTGAAGTAAAGTCAAAATCGTCAAAAAAATTTGGACTTCCACGAGAAATGGTTACAACATATAAACAAAACAAAATTAAACTTGTTGCAACATATTTTTTGCAAAAAAACAATTTGTTTAATAAAAATTGTAGATTCGATGTTATAGAAATTTTTGATGAAAGAGTTGAACATATAATAAACGCATTTTCTTAAAAAAATTTTATTAAATATAAACTTTTTACTTGAAAAAAAATTTTATATATGGTATCATTGCATAGACTTCGGGTGGTCCGCTGTTATTTTTTTGTAAAAACAAGAACACTTGGGAATATAATAGGAGGAAAAGTCGGATGAATATTATAGACATTATCGAAAAAGAAAATTTAAAAGATGATGCACCACAATTTAATGTTGGCGATACTGTTAAAGTATGGGTAAAAATTAAAGAAGGTGACAAAGAAAGATTACAAGCATTTGAAGGCGTTGTAATTGCAAGAAAAAATGGTAGTGTAAGAGAAACATTTACTGTAAGAAGAATTTCTTATGGTGTTGGAGTTGAAAGAACTTTCCCATTACATTCGCCACTTGTAGATCACGTTGATGTTGTTAGAAAAGGTGCTCCAAGAAGAGCAAAATTGTACTATGTTAGAGATTTAACAGGTAAAGCATCAAAAATTAAATCTGCAGACAATA
This sequence comes from uncultured Christensenella sp., assembly GCA_949295755.1. Lineage (GTDB taxonomy): Bacteria > Bacillota > Clostridia > Christensenellales > UBA1242 > UBA5893. Next base: position 1,642 of record CASFMG010000018.1, on the reverse strand, counting down.
ACTAATTAAGTTGTAAATAAACACGATTAAAAAATCGTGTTTTTTTATTTTGTGTAAAAGAACAATAATGATATACTCTTTTTTAAAAGGATAAAATATGCTGTCAAAAGTTTTGAGTTATGGACTAAATGGTATAGAAGGTTATACTGTTACAATTGAAGTTGATATTTCCAGTGGACTTCCTAAATTTGATATTGTTGGACTTGGCGACACTGCAATTAAAGAAGCAAAAGAAAGGGTTAAATCTGCTATAAAAAATTCGGGATTGGAATATCCTATGATAAATATCACTTGTAATTTAGCACCAGCCGATAGAAAAAAAGAAGGACCTTGTTATGACCTTGGTATTGCAATGGCAATACTTTTTGCAACAAATCAAATTGATTATAAAAAAATAGATGACACAATTTTTTGAGGCGAATTATCGTTAACCGGCGATATAAAAAAGGTTAATGGAGTTTTGCCAATTTTAATTTCGGCAAAAGAGCAAGGATTTACAAAATTTATTATTCCACAAGAAAATTATTTTGAAGCAAGTTTTATTTCGGGAATAACTGTTTATACGGCAGAAAATTTAAATCAAGTTGTTGAAAGTTATAAAAATGAAAATAGTAATCTAAAAATTGTTGAGCCTTCAAATTTTGAAAAATTAAAAAACGAAAACACTAAACAAAGTGTAGATATGAAAAATGTAAAAGGTCAACAAAGTGCAAAAAGGGCTCTTGAAATTGCTGCCGCAGGTGGTCATAATGTGCTTATGATTGGTCCACCGGGAAGTGGTAAAACAATGCTTGCAAAATGTTTTCCAACAATACTTCCTGATATGACATTTGATGAAGCACTTGAAGTTACAAAAATACATAGTGTGGCAGGAGAATTAGATTTAAAAGACGGAATAATTTTATATCGACCATTTAGAACTCCACATCACACGGCAAGCACAGTTAGTTTGGTAGGTGGTGGCACAAACTCAAAACCAGGGGAAATTAGTTTAGCACATAATGGTGTTTTGTTTTTAGATGAAATGCCGGAGTATTCAAGACATTTTATTGAAACATTGCGTCAGCCACTTGAAGATGGCCAAATAACCGTTGCAAGAGCAAATCAAACAATAACTTATCCATCTAGTTTTGTTTTAATTGCAAGTATGAATCCTTGTCCATGTGGTAATTATGGCTCAAAAAAGAATGAATGTAGATGTACACCTGCACAAATTCATAAATATTTATCAAAATTAAGTGGTCCTATTATGGACAGAATAGATTTGCACGTTGAAGTTGATAATGTTACATACGATGATTTAAACTCAAACGAAACTTGCGAAAGTTCACAAGACATAAAAGAAAGAGTTAATAAGGCGAGAAATATTCAACTTGAAAGATTTAAAAATTCAAAAATTTATGCAAATGCAAAAATGAATGTAGTTCAAACAAAAAAATACTGTTCTCTTAACGATGAATGTAAAAAAATTATGGAACTTGCATTTGATAACTTAAATTTAAGTGCAAGAGCACACGATAGAATTTTAAAAGTTGCACGAACAATAGCAGATTTGGATGGAGAGAAAGATATATTGCCAAAACATATTGCAGAAGCAATACAATATCGTTCGCTAGATAGGAAATATTGGGTATAATGATTA
>CASFMG010000017.1 GCA_949295755.1 uncultured Christensenella sp. | reverse complement strand
GTTGGATAAATAAACAAAAATAAAATAATTATAATAAAAAAATCACCACTATGGTGATTTTTTTTATGATTATTTTTATAAATAGTAAAAATAAAAAAGATATTTAAAAATAAACTTGCTTATAATTGACAATTATTTTACAATTTGATATACATATAAAGGTGTGAAGAATTAAATTACAAATAGGTTTTAATTAAATAAAAAATTAAATGGTATTTGTTTTTAAAACTTTTTAAGACAAAATTAAAGCAAAAATAATAAATATATTTTAATATATGCTAATGTAGCACAGTCGGTAGTGCACCGCCTTGGTAAGGCGGAGGTCACGGGTTCAAGTCCCGTCATTAGCTCCAAAAACAAAAGTCGCTAAAAGCCTGTAAAATCAAAGGGATTTAGCGATTTTTTATTTTCAATTTTAGAGAGCACAAGTCTTATCAAAAAATGCAATAGGTGTATTTTTTAGATGTCGTAGGTGTCAAAATTTAATCAAAAAATTATAAAAATAAAGACCTAAAACTCATAAACGAATTGTCGGTCTAAAACTGTTTAAATACATCTAAAACTAGCACGGTAGGTGTATATAGGTGTATAAAATTTTATATTTATTAATCACAATACATAAATGATGGGTTTTCTATTTTATCCCACATATCTTTAAGCAAAACCCCATTTATATTTGCTTTGTTTTCAAATTCTTTTCGCGAAGTATATTCTTGCTGAAAATTTTTACTACAAAATACAATATAACAATTGTCATTACTTTTAGAATTTTTATTAGCTTTTAAAAACACTTCATATACTTCACTATTATATTCAAACAACATTTCACTATAAAAATATAAACCATTAACAAATTCATTAAAAGTTGCCTTAAAGGGTTTTCCTTGTCTATATTGTTCTCTTGCAGTTGTAGGAGTTACAAGCATAGGATAGCTTATTCCTGCTTTCTTCTCTAACTCTTTTTCATCTTTACTGAATTTCCAACCACAATTTTTACATTCGCCATTACCATATTGGTCTTGAGTAGCAATTTGCCCACAAATTGAACATTTTACTAATTGGTCTTTAACATATAATTGATTTTTCATTTTATTCCCTTTATTAATTTATTTTAATAATTAACTATCATAGTCGTAAGGAATTTTATTTTTCTTTTTGCCTTCAAGATTTATTATGTAACCATTTTCAACTTTGCAATACCAGTCCGGATATTTTTTAGGTAGACTATTTTTAATCATTTCGTCAGTGCACTCACCATCTTTTACCAACTCTAAATCTTCAATTTTTATAGGGATACAAATATCATTTTTTAATTTGAAAATATTTTCTTCTTTACTCATAAATTCTCTGTCTAGTGCTCTTTGGTCTTGAAAGCAAACAAAGAACTCACCAAATCTTATTTCAGCATCAATAATTGTGCCAATCATTCCAGCAAATATATTTTCTTTTCTATATTCATCTCTGTCTTTTATAACCTTAACATCATCTAACATTTTCATTACTGCCAACCTCCTAATGGTGTATTCATTTTTAATTTTTTATTTGGGAAAATCATATAATTTGTTGTTACATTGTATGTTTTCCCTATTTTTTCATTTTTGCCTGGAATGCTAATATTTAAATTTATTTTAAATCCAAAGTTATTATAGTTTTCTTTATAATAATTCCCATAAAGATATGCTTCTTTTGTTTTTTGCAGTAACATATCAACAAATTCACTAAATTCTTTTTCTTGATATCCCATAGACTTAATCCAACCGGACTTGCTTTTAAATAAATATGGTATTTTGCCCTCTGGGACAATAAGTTCTATCTCATCTATTGAATTAATTTGTACTGGCACTTCTTTACAATGACATCTAAAATGATACAATCCGGGAATTATTCCATTCATAATACTATCCAAGATATCAATTCCGGTTATATCAAAAGGTTTTGGTTTTTTATTTTCTTCATTTTTAAAACAACATTTATTTACAGCCACACACTTTACACAATGATTTTTTGTTGTCCCTTCTATAACTCCAGTATCATAACCATAATCTTCTATAGTTATATTGTTTTGATTGTCTACAACCTGAATCCAATTCCCTAGAATATTATCAAATACACTCATATTATAACAAATCTCCTTTTAAAATACAAAAGGTTGAAAAAACAAATTATTTTTCAACCCATATTTGCATTATGTCATTGAATTTTATATATTCACTAAACTGTGCCATAATTATTTGAGTTCACATTTCAAAATCTTTTTCTTTTGTGGCTATACACTTTCATTTTGTTATTGAGCAACATTTATAAAAGTTTTCTTTTTCCGTTTTGCATATTGCATTGCTTTATATGCACCACTATTTTCAGTGTTATTCACATAGAAAATTATAAAATTACTTTGTTCAATCATTTCTAGGTTACGAAAATAAATTCTTTGGTAAAACCCAGTGTATTTCATATCAAGATAAATAAATTCTTCATAATCTTCTTTTGTTAGCCATTTTGGTCTTTTATGCGGTCTATCAACAAATTTATAATCTTCGCAAACATACATTCTCTTAATAAAAGAATATTTGTTTTTTAATTCTGTTACAATTTCGTGACACAAATCATCAAACTCGCCAAATCCACCAAAAAAGAATATTCCAAAATTTTCTTTGGTTATTAAACTTTCTATTACATCTCTTAACTTATTTTTTAATTCTTCCGTTACACAGATTTCTCTATGACCGAAAAACGAACAAACTTTATACATACACCACCTAAGTAGGTAAATCTACATAATTAGTATAAACATTTATATCGATTTTTCAAAATATTTAGGTAGGTATAACAACATATATTCAAAATGAATTTATTTTAAACTATAGGTAATTATAAATACATATTTATAAATACATAGGAGTCGCTTATGAATATATGTAAAGCTGTTGGATTAAGAATTTCAAAATTGCTTATAGAAAAGAATATGACACTTTATCGTTTAGAACAAAAATCTGGCATACTTCATGGCACTATGATGTGTATAATGAATGAAAGGAATAAAAATGTCACACTAAAAACCATAATGCAACTTGCCCGTGGCTTTGATATGACTTTACTTGAATTCCTAGATGATAAATTATTTACAGAAGAAAATATTAATTTAGATTAGCAAAAAAGACAATTACATTTATTTATCATTGTTATTTTAACTAATAATTACATTTTTCCGAGAAAATAATTTAGAAAAATCGCATTTTTCCGGGGGAATGTTCAAAACATTTTAACACTTTTTTGTATTTTTTTATTTAAAACAACAGTTTTATCTAATAAGAATTAAACAAATTTACATAGTTTTAGACAGTTCTAAAACACTAAAATTTAGCAAAAATATAGGCGTAGGTGTATGTAGGTGCACAAGTTTTAAAATTTTTAGCACCTATAATCAAAAACACTAGCATTTTTGCTAGTATTTATAAGGGTTTTATTGCTATTGAGCACAAGATTTGTTTAAAATATTTTTAAGTTGGTAAGGCGGAGGTCACGGGTTCAAGTCCCGTCATTAGCTCCAGAATTAAATTGTAAAATCTGTTTATTGGTTTTGCGATTTTTTTATGTTAATTTTTTTGCTATGATTTCATATTTGCTATTATATTTTTGTGTTTAATTGATTTTGCAATTTTTTATTAAATGTGGTAGCATATATATGTGAATTTAGTTAAATATTTTATAAATTTACCATTTATACAAAAAATTTTGCAAGATAAAAGTAACGGAACAATTTCTTGTGGTTATCTTTTTTATAGTTTAGATAGTCAAACAAATAGAATTGCAATAAATGCACTTGCAATGGGTTTGTTATGCAAAAATAATGGTTGCTTTGTTTGTGAAGACTGCGTAAAGGTTAAAAATAATTCGCACCCTGATGTATTGTATTATCCAAAAGATAAAAATTTTAGTGTTTTAGATGCAAAAGATATTGTTGAGCAAGCATACAAAAAACCAATGCTTAATAGTATAAAAATTATCGTGATAAATGATATAGACATTTCAAGCATAGAATCGCAAAATAAACTATTAAAGATTATTGAAGAACCACCTAAAAATGTTGTGTTTTTGGTGTCAACTGCAAATCTTGACAAGGTTTTGCCAACAATAAAATCTCGACTTATTAAAATAGAAATAAATTCTTTTAATAAAAAACAAATAAAAGAATTGTTTATTGAATATAAACAAAATAGCAATTTTGACTTGGCAATTTTAAAAGGCGAAGGCTATATTGGAAAAACACTTGACATTTTAAACAATGACAATTATATAAACCTATATAATTTTTGCAAGAATATAGTGTGCAATTTAAAAAAGAGTTCTGATGTAATTAATTATTTATCATTTAAGTTGGATAAAGAAAATTTTAATGATGTGTTAAAAACTTTGTCGTCTATGTATAGAGATTTATTAGTTTTTTATTGTAATAGTCAAAATCTTGTTAGCGATAATAGTCTAATAAAAAGTTTTGAAGAAATAAAAGAAGAATTTTCGCAAAATTCTTTAATTGCAATTTTAAGTTTAATTGACGAAACAAATCAAAGACAGAGTTCAAATGTTTCTATCAATTTATTATTTGAAAGACTTTTAGTAAATATTTTGGAGGTTAAATATCAATGCAAGTAGCAAAAATTGACATAAGTTATACAGAAGGTGGAAAAACATATTCTTTTTCCCCAAATAATTTAGATTTAAAAGTTGGCGATGTTGTGGTGGTGGACACAGTTAGGGGAAATGAACTGGGTTATGTTTGTTCACCAATTCAAATTATAGAAGACTATGAATATGCCGAACAATTAAAAAATGTTTTAAGATTTGCAACAGACAAAGACATACAAACAAAAAAAGAAAATATCGAAAAAGAAAAACAAATAAAAGAAAAAACCGAAGAAATAGCAACAAGATTAAATCTCGATATGAAAATTACAAATGCAGAACTCAATCTAGAACGAACAAAAGTTGTTATAAACTTTACATCTGATAATAGAGTAGATTTTAGAGAACTTGTTAAAGAACTTGCAAACACTTTTAAAATCAGAATAGAATTAAAGCAAATTGGTTCTCGTGTTGAAACTCAACTTTTGGGCGGACTTGGTCCTTGTGGTCGCCCTGTTTGTTGCAATTTGTTTTTAAAAGACTTTGAACATTCAACAATAAAAATGGCAAAAAATCAAGGGCTTAGTTTAAATCCAACAAAAATAAGTGGACTTTGTGGCAGACTTATGTGCTGTTTAGCATATGAAAATAATCACTATGCCGAAACTTTAAACCAAATGCCAAAAGTTGGAAGTGTTGTTGAAACAAAAAGGGGAAAAGGTCAAGTTGTATACAATAATTTGTTAAAAAAGTTGGTGCAAGTTAAATTTACATTAAACGAAGATAATTTTGAAATTGAAGAGTTTGAACTTTGTGAAGTAAAGTTTGATAAAGAGAATAAGGATAACAATGCTCAATAATAATGATATTAGATTAGACGACTTAAATTTAGACAATTTAAAAATATATCAATACACAAATGGCTATGCTTTTACAAGCGATAGTGTGCTTTTGGCAAACTTTGTTAAAACAAAAAAAAGCGATATTTGCGTTGAAATTGGAGCAGGTAGTGGAATTATATCAATACTTGTAAATTATAAAACAAAACCCAAAAAAATTTATGCTTTTGAAATGCAACAAAAATATTGCTTGCTTGCAAAAACAAATGTTGATTACAATAATATGAACAATATTGAAATTGTTGAAAGCAAAATTCAAAATTATAAAAACTTTATAGATTTTAATGTTGATGTTGTTTTTTGCAATCCTCCTTATTACAAAAACCAAACTTGCAAGCCTAGTGAAGACGAAAGTATCGCTATGTGCAAACACGAAAGTTTTTTGCCACTTGAAGAACTTATATATTGTGTTAGTAAATTGTTAAAATTTAAAGGTAAATTTTATATTGTGTACCCAGCAAACAGAGTTTGTGAACTTGTTTATAAACTTAAACAATATGGTTTAGAACCTAAAAAAATGTTCTTTGCACAACCAAACACTAAAAAAGAAGCAAATACCGTATATATAGAATGTGTAAAGGGTGGAAAAGAAGGCGTAAAGGTTTTGCCAACGCTTGTAACAAACAATCTTGACGGCGATTATGTGCAAACAATACAAAAATTATATAGAGATAGGGGTTAAAAATGGTCTATTTTGTTGCTACGCCAATAGGTAATTTAAAAGATATAACATATAGGGCAGTTGAAGTTTTAAACAGTGTTGATGTTATTGCTTGTGAAGATACAAGAAATTCACTTAAATTATTAAATTTTTATAATATCTCAAAAAAACTTATAAGTTATCATAAATTTAATGAAAAAAATAGTGCAGACGGCATTGTTAAACTAGCCAAAGAAAATAAAAACATTGCAGTTATTAGTGATGCAGGTATGCCACTTATTTCTGACCCGGGCAACATACTTGTAAACAAACTAATAAAAAATAATATTGAGTTTACAATCATTCCGGGAGCATCTGCTTGCTTGTCGGCATTGGTTTTAAGTGGATTTGATAGTTCTAATTTTACTTTTGTTGGATTTTTAGATGAACAAAACAAAATTAAAAAAAATCAAATTGAAAATGTAAAAAATTTAAAAAGTACTTTAATATTTTATGTTTCGCCTTATAATCTTATTAAAGATGTGCAATTTCTGTGCGAAAATTTGGGCAACAGAAAAGCCTGCTTTGTTAATGAAATAACAAAAATACACGAAAAAACAATCTTTTTTAACTTAAATGAGTTGCCACAATTTGATATTAAAGGCGAGTATGTTTTAGTTGTTGAAGGTTGCAAAGAAAACAAAGAAAATATTTTTGATAAAACTCCAAAACAACAACTTGACGAACTTATTAAAAGTGGAATAGAAAAAAACGAAGCAATAAAAATTGTTGCAAAATCAAGAAATGTTGCAAAAAATGAAATCTATAAACTTACAATAAAAAAAGAGAAATAACTTTTGTTATTTCAGACTGTCGAAAAACTGCATGACCGAAAAATTTTGCAAAATTTTTCTTGCTTTGTTTACTGCAAAACGCCCAAAAACAGTCATTTAGGTAACTAAACTCCTGCTTTTGGGCATTTTGCGAGCCT
>CASFMG010000016.1 GCA_949295755.1 uncultured Christensenella sp. | reverse complement strand
GAGTGTTGTTGCAACTAAAATATCAAACTCGCCGTTATAGAGTTTTAATATAACATCTTCCAAAATTTTTTCTGGCATTTGACCGTGAGCAACACCAATTCGTGCGTTTGGTAACATAAAACCGATTTGTTTAGCAAAATCATAAATTTTCTCCACTCTGTTATAAACAATTAAAACCTGTCCTTGCCTTGATAATTCCCTGTTGCAAGCATCAACTATAAGCGCTTCACTTTCTTCTAGCACATAGGTTTGCACAGGCAATCTGTTTTTTGGTGGCGTTTCAATAACTGAAATATCTCTTATACCCGTCATCGCCATATTTAATGTTCTTGGTATTGGCGTAGCACTTAATGTTAAAACATCTATATCTTTTTTTAAGTTTTTTATTTTTTCCTTGTCGGCAACACCAAATCTATGTTCTTCATCAAGTATTAAAAGTCCCAAGTCTTTAAAAACAACATCGTTTGATAAAAGTCTGTGCGTTCCGATTAAAATATCAATTTTGCCATCTTTTAAATCTTTTAAAATTTGCGTTTGTTCTGTTTTGGTTTTAAATCTGTTTAAAACTTGCACATTACACATAAAATCTTTTGTTCTGTTTACGGTCGTCTTAAAGTGTTGAACGGACAAAATTGTTGTTGGACACAAAAAGGCAACTTGTTTTCCTTCCAAAACAACTTGATATGCGGCCCGTAGTGCCACTTCTGTTTTTCCATATCCAACATCTCCACAAATGAGTCTATCCATTATCTTTGATGAATATAAATCTTTTTTTATGTCATTTACTGCTTCATTTTGGTCATAAGTAAGTTCATATTCAAAAGCATTTTCAAATTCGTCCATAAGATACGAACCTTTTTCGTATCTATGTCCTTTTAACTTTTCTCTTTCGGCATAAAGTTTTGAAAGGTCAAAAGCCAGTTGCTTAACACTTTGTTTGACTTTTGCTTTGATTTTTGAAAACTCTTGACCACCAATTTTATTTAAAGTTGGTTTTTTATCACTACCCATAAAAGCAGAAATCATATTTGCTTGCTCTGTTGGAACATACAAAATATCGCCACCCTTGTATTCTAAAATAAAGTAGTCTTTTTCAAAACCATTAAGATTTAATTTTTTTATGTCGACACATTTTCCAATTCCATGAACTTCGTGAACAACATACTCTCCAATTTTTGGCAAATAGAGTTTTGTTGATTTTTTTAGCGTTGTATTTTGCGTTCGTGTTCTTTTTATTAAATCATTTGTACCAATAAAGATTAAGCCTGCTTCCAAAAAACTAGCAGAAAGTTCCAAATAATCTTCAACCAAAATTACTTGTGCTTTGTTGTTAGGTTTGTATTCAAGTTGATAATTTATATTATTTGAAAGCAAAAATGTTCCTATGCTATTTAAACTTTCTTTTGTTCCACAAAACAAAAATATTTTGTAATTTGATGATAAATAAATATTGATATCACTGCAAAGCGCTTTATAATCAAAAATATACTTTCGTGAACCAATGGTTCTAAAATGAATAGTTTTTTCACAATTTAAAAATACATTGCTATAATTATCAAATAAACAATAGTTTTTTATATTTAAAATTTCATTTAATTCAAAATTAAATTTATTATGAATTGGCAATAATTCACCATTTTTTATTAAATTATTTATGCTGTCTAAATTATTATTATATATTAAATTAAAATCATCAAAAATCTTTTTGGGTTCGTCAAAATAAATTAAATTTTCATTAAATAATGATAATAAATTATCATTAAAATTAAAAAAAGGTAAAATAAAAGCATTATTTATTGAAAGCCAACTATTTTCAAAATTAACTAAATAATATGATTTTATATCGTTTATTTTTGAATAATTATCATTATTTATTTTTATTTTTTTTATTTCATTATTAAAATTATCAATTATTTTATTTTTATTTTCACCAAAAATAAAAATAGTTGCTGGATATATCGTAGCATCATCTAGTTCGTCAAATGCTTTCATCGTGTCCAAACTAAATTGTGATATTTTCTCAAGATTATCCCCAAAAAAATCAAGTCTTATTGGGTTATCACTATTTATTGGAAAAATATCAACGATATCTCCTCTAATAGAAAACTCACCTTTTTTTGTTGCATATTCATTTCTTTTATAACCAATGTTTGTAAGGGTGTATTCAATGTTTTGGAACTTATAATCTTTTGATTTTTTAAATGTTAAATATTTATTTAAAAAATGTTTATTGGGTAATCTTTGAAGCAAACTCTCACACAAAACCAAAAGTACATCAATTTTATTTAAGTAAAAATCAAAAATGTTTGATATAAATTCCAGCATAGAACTATTATCTTGATTATATGAAAAAATTGGAGAATTTAAACCATAATTTATTATGCCAACTCTATGTCCAAAACTTGAAAGTGATGCTTTAAGTTCACTAAGCGAAACAAAATCTTTACAAACAACAATACATTTTTTGTCTACATAATGAATGAGCAAACTCTTTTCTCCACTACCCATTCCAGACAAAGACAAGCGAATGTTATTATTTAAACATTCACTTGCATTTTTTATATTGCTAGAATTTTTTATAATGTTTAGTATATCCATTATTCCCCAAGTTCTTGATGTAAAATTTGAATTACTTGCATAACAGAACTATCTAGAACTTCTTGCTTATCATTTGGTATTTTAGACAATACAAAATCTGCTAAATCTTTAAACTTATCATCTCTGCCCACACCAATTTTTATTCGATTAAAATCTTCGCCAATGTTAAGCACAATGTTTTTTAGTCCGTTGTGTGTCCCCCCACTTCCACTATGTCGTAATCTAATTTTTCCAAGGGGTAAATCTATATCATCGCACAAAACATAAATATCACTGTTTTGTAGTTTGTATTTTTGTTTTAATTCCCTTATGCTTTCGCCCGACAAATTCATATATGTTTGTGGTTTTGCAAGAATTAGTTTTGTATTTTTTAAATACACACTGCAAGTTTTTGCCTTACATTCATTTTTTGTAAAATCAAGTCCGTATTCATCACTAATTTTGTCCACGGCAAAAAAACCTATGTTATGATAGGTTTTTTCATATTCTTTTCCCGGATTTCCTAAGCCAACAACAAGTTTCATAATTTTCCCTTAATTAGATTTATTTATTATGCTTTCAAATGGCCCAACAACAATATTTTCAGAAATTCTGCTCTCTTCAATATATGAATATTTAACTACACAATTATTTGAAATTATGCTATCTTTTATTACATTATTTGGCTCTAAAACACAATTTTTTCCAATATAAGTAAGTCCGTATAACGCATTGTTTTGTTTAATAACAGTTCCACTTTCAATAACTACATTTGCATCAATGTGCACAGAATTTTTATCGTCAATAATTATTCCGTTTTTTATGTGAAAATCTATTATTCTGTTTTTAATAATGTTGTTCACTTCATATAATGATGTTGAATTGTCAACAACAAAAAAATCTTGCTTTGTCCCAAATTCAGTTGATGGCATACCGATTAAACTTTCTGCATTTTTTATATATTCTGTATTAAAAACAAATCCCCTTTGCAATTTAAGAACATTGACTTGTTTTGCCCTAACATATTCTAATGCACTAATAAAAGTGGAAGATGAAAAAAGAGGTGTATCGCTATACAAAACAAAAGTCCATTTTTTATTGTTTAAATATGGTTTAATTAGTGTTAATATATCGCTCTCTTCTGTGCAAACTGTTGTTTTTATTTCACAATCTAGACAACTGAGTGCAACCCATTCCCACATTTTTTTTCCGCAAATATCGATGTCGTATGGCGTTCTTGTTGCAACAAAATCAAAATTTTTGTTTAATAAGATAACAACCAAAACATCATCTTTTATCCAAGAATCTTCTTCTTGTTTTTTTGGTAAAGTTTCAATTTCATTTTGTCTTTCTAATATCATTGTTTCCATATTATAAGTTTAATGCTAAAAAAAAGTGTTGTCAATCAAACAACACTTTTTGTTTATTTAGCAACAATTTGGACTTTGCCTTCTAGATAAGAATTGAATAAATTTTCTAAATTTCTACCAGTTCCCCTTGAAAAACATTTAATGACATCTGTTGGAGTAACAATACCATACACATTATTTGAGTAATAATATTTTAGTGCATTATCAAATTTTTTTGCACCAACGAGTTCGTAAACCGTTGAAAACAAAAGCATTCCTTTTACATATGTATTATAAACATACTCTGGTTCAGTATTAAATTCATCAAGAGCCCTGTTCATACTTGTGTCAACTTGACCCTGAACATCACTATACACTTTCATAAATGTTGTATACGAAAAAGTTGATGCTCTAATCATATTCTCCATTGTTCGTTCGTATTGTGGGTAGTTATCAAAAAAGTACACTGTGCAAAATTCCGTTAGTCCCTCATCAATCCAACTGTAATCAAACTGATTATTGCCAACAACACCATACCACCACTGATGACAAAGTTCGTGAACAACAACAACTCGATATGTTGAATAGTCTTCTATATCATCACTAATCAAAACTAAATTTGGATATTCCATTCCACCGTGAACAAAATTAGTTTCAACTACGCTTATATTTTCATAAGGATATTTTCCAATTTTTTCTTCAAAAAAGTTTAGTGCGTTTTCTATTAAAAGCATAGTGTCATCAGCATTGTTATCACTTGTATAAAAATAATTTATATATACTCTTTCATCATATTTTTTGGTTTTTGTTTCAAATTTATTTGATAAAACCAAACCAAAATCTCTAACACTATCAGCGCTTATTTTTGTTGTTTTTGTTGTGTCATTTTCTATGTCTTCAATCTTGTTTCCACTTGATGCCAAAATATAACTTTTTGGATATGTCATTTCAACTTCATAATTACTCACTTCGCTATAAAAAGGATCGCCGTTTGAGTTATATAAATCACAAACAAAATCGCCGTCTTCATATACGCACGCTATAGGATAAAAATTGCATAAGTTTACTGCATTCTCTCCATAGCCAAGTCGGTGATTGATATTTGCAAGCGTAACAATAAAGTCAATACAAATTGTAACTCTGTCGTTTGGATATAATTCATTGGTAAGCAAAATTTCAAGAATGTTTTCATCTTTGCCACCAACAACAAATTGTGCATCACTTTCACCGATTTTTACGCTTTCTATTTCTATTTTTCCATAACTCTTGCCGTTTGGATATGCCTTTTGAGTGTTTGCTAAACTAACAACACTAGCCTTTGCCCCTTCTCTAAACGCATTTGCATACAAATGAAATTTTAATTCGTTTAGTGTGTTATCTGTTGAGTTTATGTAGTCAACGCACTGCGATGCGTCTATTGTTTGAGAATTTTCATCATAAACTAAATTTAAACTATACGATGTTAGATTTTGCTTGTATTCATAATTTGATGAACAACCAACAAAAATAAAAATTGATAAACCAATTAAAATAAGCGATAAATATTTTTTCATAATTCTCCTGCATTATAATCTATGTTTAAGCAAACTAAATTATGTTTGGGTTAAAAATCATTGTAAAATAATTTAGTATATGATAAAATGTACTAAGTTTAAAATGAGGATTTTATGAGTTTTTGCAGTTATTCATCACAAATTATAGTAGACAACAAAACACCAATAGATAATATGTTTATAACATCTTTTATGCCATATGCACCTAGCGATTGCGTCAAGGTTTATTTGTATGGCCTTTTTGCTTGCAACGATGCAAATGGCACACACAACACAATAGAAGAATTTGCAAAAGCACTAAATATGTCAACGCAAGATATTGAAAGTTCATTTTTGTATTGGCAAGAGCAAGGACTTGTTCAAATTTTGGACACAATTCCATTTCAAGTAAAATATATGCCAATAAAAAATGCAATGATAAAACACCCAAAAATTAGTGAGCAAAAATATGCTTCGTTTAATGTTTCTGCACAAGAGATAATTAGTGGAAGAATGATAACACCAAACGAATTTTACGAATATTACGCAACTCTTGAAAGTTTGCATATGGAACAAAGTGCACTTCTTATGATAATGAAATACTGCACCGACCTTAAAGACAACAATGTTGGATATCCATATATCTTAACAGTTGCAAAAAATTGGGCAAAAGATGGAGTGTTGACTTCTATGGCAGTAAATGAAAAACTGCTTGGCTATGAAAAACAAAATGAAGAACTATATCTTGTTTTAAAATCTATGGGTATAAAACGCAATGCCGACGTAGACGAAAGAGACTTATATGAAAAATGGCTTACAATGGGATTTTTAAACAATGCAATAATTTATGTTGCAAAAGCAAATAAAAAAGCAAAAAAGTCTGTTAATTTTAAATATTTAGATGCTATTTTTGAAAAATATTACACAATGCACCTGTTTTCAATTTTAGAAATTGAAGCATATGAAAACCACAAGACTGCCCTGTTTAATTTGGCAAAAAATGTATGTAAAAATCTTGGTGTCTTTTATGAAGACATAGAACCTGTTGTTGAAAATTATATAATAAATTGGACAAATATGGGCTATGACGAAGAAACATTGTTAAAAATAAGCAACTATTGTTTTAAAAGTTCAATAAGAACACTTGAATATATGGACAAACAAATATTAAAATTTTATAAACTAGGAATAATAAATATTCAAAGTTTAAATGAGTATTTTGATGAAGTATTAAACATTGAAGCACAAATAAAACAAATACTCGAAAATCTTGGTCTAAACAGAAATACAAATAATATGGATAGAGATTTTTATAAAAATTGGAAAAACAATTGGAATATGCCAAACGAACTTATAGACTATGCCACCACCCTAGCAAATGGAAAAACTCAGCCACTTTTATTTATGAATAAAATTTTAAGCACTTGGCACGAAAAAAATATAAAAGATGTTGAAAGTGCAAAACTGTGCGAAGTCAAAACAAGCGTAGCCAAAACAAAACAAAAATCAAATTATGAAAATAGGACTTATACAAAGGAAGAAATAAATTCACTTTTTACAAATCTTGAAGAGATTGAAATTTAAGGAGATAAAATGATTAGTAAAAATGTTTTAAATAAAGCACTAGCAAAAATAAAACAAAACAAAAAAAATGCCGATTTAATTGCAAACGAAAATTTGCAAAATGCACTTAAATATAGTGAATTTAGCCAAATTTATAAACTTGAAAAACAAGCACAAATAGAAACTGCAAGATGTGAAGTTTATGGATTAAACAATAGTTTTGAGTTAGATAAAATTGCACAACAAAAAAGTGAAATTTTAAAAAAGTTAAACATTGACGAAAGCACACTATTACCAAAATATAGTTGCAAAAAATGTGATGACACAGGTTATGTGAATGGGAAAATGTGTTCTTGTTTAAAAAAATTGATAAATGAAGAATTGTATAAACAAAGTGGACTCAATCACAAATTAAATAGTTTTAATAAAGACGATTGCAAAATTTTTGACGATACAAAAACAATGCAACAAATATACAAAACTATGCAAAAATGGTGCACCTCACCTACTTCCAATTATCTCAATATAATTTTAACAGGCAAAACAGGTGTTGGGAAAACACATCTTATGGAATGTATGGCAGATGATTTAATTAAAAATGAAAATATAGTATTTTGGACAAGTGCTTTCAACTTAAATCAATTATTGTTAAAATATCACACAACTTTTGATGAAACAAAATTAGACTACATTTCAAATATACTTGACGCAGATTATTTATTTATTGATGACCTTGGAACAGAACCAATATTAAAAAATGTTACAGTTGAAGGTTTATATAATATAATTAGTGAAAGAGTTGAAAATAATAAAAAAACAATCATATCCACAAATCTAAATCTCGACGAAATTCAAAACACATATGGCGAACGAATTTTTTCAAGACTTTTAAACAAAGCAAATTCACTTTGTATAAATATTGAAAACAAAGATTTAAGACTTATAAAAAAATAAAAGTTATGTTAATATTACAAAAAAGATAATGTATTAAATTGTGTTGCATTATCTTTTTTTTGCTATCAATTTTCAAATTTTTTATAATATGTTAATTATATCAATATTTAAACCCATTTTTTTAGCTTTTAAAATCGTTGATTTCGTGCCACCTGAGTATCCATTATATAAAGCAATAACCTTTGAAGAATTTTTTAGCATATAATCGTTTCTTTCTAACATACAAGTTTTTGTATATTGTTTATCAATGTATCTTATAATGTCAGCTTTACTTAAAATTTTTCTATATCTATTCTTATATTCATTACTCCACAACTTATTTTGATTTTTACAAGGAATTGCACACACTAACTTAATATGATTATATTTTTTTTTATAATCTAAAACAATTTCTGCACAAATCATATCAAAACCTAATGCCATGCCAGATATAAAATAAACATAGCCATCTATAATTGATTGCTCTATTTTATCTTTTAATATCTTTATCATTTTAACACAACGACAGTCTTTTTCATTAAATTTCCAAGGCAATTTTTGACTTCTGTGCCCTGTAAAGCATAATGTAACTTGTTTTAAATCATCAAATATTTTTTCACATTCATTTTTAACATATTCAATTTTATTTTTTTTGTTTAAATACACTTTAATATTCCTTTTAAATATTTTACATTTATTATAACATATTTTTTTATAATAAATAAAATATTTGAGTGTTTTTACGACATAATATTATAAACAATGAGTGTTATTATATACATATATTAAAACACTCAAGGAGAAAATATGACATTAGCTTATGCCGTTTCAAAAAGGATTAGAAAAATTTTAGCCGAGAAGAAAATGACTCAATATAGATTAGAACAAAATGCAGGCATTTCTCATAGTACTATGAATTGTTTTTTAAATGCAAGATATAAGGCTTGTAATTTAACAACTGTAGTTTTAATTATTCGTGCTTTAGGCATGACGATAGCAGAATTTTTTGACGATCCAATTTTTGAAAGTGATGATTTAATGGTTGAATGAACCAATATAAGAATGTAAAGTAGATAATTTTACATTCTACTTGTACAATACATTTTTAAGTTAAAGTAGCAATAAAAATGAGATATTTCTTTATCTCACCTATAAATATTATTCTAGTTTAAATTACTTAACAGAACCGATTTGTTTGATTATAAAAATTCATACAAAACTAATTAAAATATTTTATTTTGTTTTAAGGTTTAATTTTTTTTGCATAAACAAAGTATTATTACGGTTTTATGTAGAGCGATAAAAGTTTTTAACCTATAAAAAAACAAACAAGTTAATGCTTTATAACAAAAAAACTTACAAAAAACAAGCAAGACAAGGCTCGGAAAATGAGCACACGCAAGAGTGTACTTTGTACATGACTATGTGCGCTCGTTTCACAGTAAACGAAGTACTATGAAGTTTTATATAAATTTTAATGTTTTAATTAATAAAAAAACAAACAAGTTAATGCTTTATAACAAAAAACTTACAAAAAACAAGCAAGACAAGGCTCGCATAATTTATCCACGCAGGAGTTTAGTTACCTAAATGACTGTGTGGTAAATTATGCAGTAAACGAAGTACTATGAAGTTTTATATAAATTTTAAGGTTTTAACTAATAAAAAAACAAACAAGTTAATGCTTTATAACAAAAAAACTTACAAAAAACAAGCAAGACAAGGCTCGGAAAATGAGCACACGCAGGAGTGTACTTTGTACATGACTGTGTGTGCTCGTTTCACAGTAAACGAAGTATTGCGCCGTTTTTTGTAAGTTTTTTTTGTAAGTTTTTTTATTTGGTTATTCTTTCATCTAGATAAGTCGCCTCCACATCTGCTATGTGAAATAAGAGTGCGAGTGGATATTTATAGTAAATATCTGTTAAACTAACACCTGCTTTTGCACGCATATCATATTCGCCCATATGCCAATTTATACACATTGCCTCTTCTCGAGTAAGTCTAATGAAACCATTTACAATATACACCGATTTTTCGCCGTGTCCATATGGCAAATTATCATTTACAGTATAATATGGTTTTTGCACCCAAATTCCATTTTCTTTAACATTTCTAAGTTCGGTTGTATATGTACTAACTTTGCAAATATCGTGAAATAGTGCGATTATTGTTGCACTTTCAAGAGAACAAAAATCTTGCCAACTTTGTCCGTATTCGCTTTCTAATATTTTTAAAAATCTATTATAAACATTTAATGTATGTAAACAAAGTCCACCTTCGATATTTGAATGATATTTTGTTGATGCTGGCGAAACAAAAAAATCTGTTTTATTTAGCCACTCAACAAGGTTTTCAATCCCTTCTCTTTTTATATTGTTTTTAATAAGTTCCAAAAATTTTATTTTATTTTCATTTGTTTCCATAAAATCACCATTTTTATTATAACAATAATTCACTTTGCTTGCAACTTTAATCATAAATATATATGTGAAAGATTTATCTCCCGAAGAACTTACATCAGTTGCAACACTGTTTAGTGTTGAACTTTCTAAAAACTGCACAACCAAAGAACTTCAAACATACAGGTCTTTTTTTCTTGCTGTGTCTAATAATCTTTTGACTATAATATCCGAAAGATTAAACACAAAATAAAACTCAGACTTTTGAAATTTTTTTGTCTAATCTCACTTATTTTTCAACAGTCTGATAATTTTGTTATATAATACAATTATTCAATCTTATTATGTCTTATTTGTTTTCTTCATTTAGTTTTTGTAGTAAAAAATCTATATCAACGCCGTGTACTTCTGCTGCTTCTTCCAATGTTTCCATTTGACTTAATGGACAACTAAAACAATGCATACCAAAACCCATTAAAACATCTGCCAGGTCATCATTTTCTTGTATTACTTCCCCAAGTGTCCATTCTTTTGTTATCTTGTTCATAATCTCTCCTTTTAATCTAGTTTGTTTTTACATATTTCACAAATTGTTGCATCTTCGTTATTTATATAACCACATAGTTTACATTCTTTGCCTTTTTTATCTTGTTTATACAAATTATCTAAATTAAGGTCAACAAATTCTTGCTCTTTATTGTTGTCATTTTGTTGTTCGCCCACAAACTCATTCTCATTTTTAGGTATAACATCGCCTTTTGTTGATTCTTCAATGACAATATTGCCAAAAGGCACATAATCTTCTTTTAGTTTTGTTTCAGCATTTTCAACAATATCTTCGTTATCTCGTGTTTTTTGTTGTTCTTTTGTTTTAAGATTATTTTGATAGTCTTTTTGATATTTTTTCGGTAATATGTATTTAATTTCACTTAAATTTAATAACATTATCCCCAATTTAGATAATTTTTGCGATAACTCTGCTATAAGGTTTTGCTCTATGATTGGATTAGAATAAATAAATTCCGACAATGCAAAATTAAATTTATTTAGTATATTAATAACAAAATCCGAAACATATGCAACAATAATTTTTTCGGCTTCACCTTGTTTTAAATATGAGTATTCATAAAGCAGTGCTTCCATTAGTTTTTTAGCATCAACAACTTTAAACAAAGTTTTTGCACTTAGTCCAACCTTAAAAATTCCTGTTGCTCGCCTTCCAAGTTCTGCTTTTTCTTGTGTTTTAAAATTAAGTTCATAGTCGCCTATATTTACAAAATATGCTTCTGCCTTAAATGATTTTTTAATATTATTATTTTTATCGGTTTTGTGAATTTTTAATTTTTTACAACATTGTGGTAGCGTTGCAGGTGCTAAAATATATTTTCCTTCTCCAAAATGGTCAAGTGCCTTACCATTATGACCAATCACAAAAATATATCCATTTGGAACTATTACCTTTGAGTTTATTTTTATTTTATTATGTTTTAACGCAAAGGGACAAACAAGCCCACTCAAAGCGTTTTTCTCGGGCTGAATATCACTTGAAAATAAATTTTTAAAGTTTTTAAAAATTCCCATAACACAAAAAGTATACCATAATATGTAAAATTATGCAAATATGAATAATATTCATTTAAGCATAATAAATTATTCTAGGAGGAAAAATGAAACTATCTGAAATAATTGGAAAACAAGTTTTTGTTATCTATGACGCAAAATTTTTAGGCACGGTACACGATGTTGCTTTTGATGAAAAATATAAAAGGGTTTTAGGTTTTTATTTTTTTGACCAAGATGAAAATGAATACTATTTAAAAACGCAAAACATATTTGGACTAAATGACTATATAACTATAAAAAACTCATCAAAAATAACGAATAATTTTTTATTGGACAAACCTTTATCTCCACTCGGCAAACAAGTTGTTGGAATAAATGGAGCAAACTATGATTTTTTGAGCGACATAGAAATTGATGAAAATTATTTTGTGAAATTTTTTGTAACCAACAAACAAAAGTTTTCTATTAAGCAAATTATGCATATTTCACATTCTATTATTGTTGGCGAAGATGCCAAAATGCAAAATTTTAAACCTAAAAAATCAAAACAAAATGAAGAAGTTTTAAACAACCTTACTGTAAGCATAATGAAAATGGAAGAAATAAATCCTTCAACTGTAACACTTATGCCACCAAAAATAACTGTAAATAGTGATATTTTACTTGGCAAACATCTTACAAAAGATATTGTTGGAAAAAATAACGAACTTATTTTAAAACAAAATCAAACAATCACACCAAAACAAATAATGATAGCAAAACAACACGAAAAATTAAACGAACTTTTTTATAGTGTTTATTAAAAAACAAGGTCAACGACCTTGTTTTTTTAATTTTCAGTTGGAGTCATATTAAGATATTGCTGAGCTTGATTATATTTTCCATTCCTAACAATTTTAAATCTGGCATTTATTGCTCTTTGATTTTCCTTTTCCATTTGTCTTATGGCTTGCTTTGCAATTTTATCATCAATATTAGCAATACCATTATTCAGTTGTTCCATCACTTGTTGTCTACGATTTTCAACATATGCTTTTTTAGAACCTATTTGTCTTTGCACATCTCCATAAGTTGTATAGTTGTTGTTGCCAATTCCTTTATCTGATTTCTGTAAATTTTTACCTTTTTCCTCCCAGTTAGAAAATTCTGAAACTCTGTTTGGATTGTATATGTCATAATATTTATGCAAGAAATCATTTTTGTCCGCATATTGTTTTCTATCTGTATTGCTCATTTCCCCCCATTGATGGTCAGCGTCAATATAAGTACCTTTCTTGGTATTATCAAAGAAATCTTGTTCGGACATATTACCACCACGATTTTGGTAATCTTTGTATGCATCATTTCCTAATTTGCTAAAATTATTATCATATTCTTTTTCAATATTTTTATCTACTTTGTTTAAGGCATCTTCTTTTATTTGAGATTGTGTTTTGGTAGACTGATTTATCCTTTTTAAATCTCTTTTAGACAATTTTTTACCATTCCCACTATCTGGTCCACTTCCATCATTTGAACCGCCTCCGCCCCTTCGTCTTCCTATTGCCGCACCAAGCAATGAGCCTAATCTCCCAGCAAAACTTCTAGGATTTGCTCCTGCCAACGAATCACCACGAGTCATAATTCCTTTCGCCATTTCATAACCAGCCTCCTGAATTTTGCCTGAAGCTTTTTGAATTGGTTCCCAAAATGTTTTTCTCATTTGTTCACTTAATTTTCCACCTTCTTCATAAATGGAACTAGAATGTAATGATTTTGCAACAATTTCATCAACTTTTGGCACATATAATAAAGCAGCACCTATCAAAATCATTTGAATAATCAAATCAATAAAACTCCAACCACTAAATCCCGGTCCAAACATTTTTATAGTCATAAATATTGGCATTATCATAAACAAAATGTTCATTGAAAATACGGCTGTATAAGCACCTATTGCTTTATCAACAAAATTTTTCCCCCATGAAGTTAAACCAGACCCTCCGTCTATTGGCATCAATGCCATAACTAGAGGACCAACCATTAAAAGCGCCAACAAATTGAAAAAACGACCTATCATTCCAAATGTAAAACCTATCATAGTTTTTGCTATTATTATCACAAAAAATATTGCTAAAATCCAATTGTATTTCCACAAATCATAATAGTAATTTACGAGCCCAATGTTATATCTATTAAAATACTCTATTTCTGTTGTTGGTGTTCCCCACATTATACTTGATTTGGGTGCTTTACTTCCATCAAGTGCTTGTGGAGTTTTTAATCTTGCATTAATCGCGAATAAAGAATCAATTAAATCGGCAGCATCGTTCTGGTTATCAGCCATATTAAAAATATCAAAATTTGTAGTTTTCCCTTCTTCAGCACTTTCGTATAAAATAACTGTTTCATAATAATTTTTACTATTTCTTGTCCTGTTAGCAGAATATAATGCAAGTCTATTAGCAAGTCCAGCAATTGGTATTGTATTTGCAGGAACAGCATCGTAAGATAAAAATATATTATAGACATATGTACCATTTTCACTTTTTAGTTTGTTGTAAATGTCATTATCAACTTGGATAAAACTTATAGTTGTTGAACTCGTAGCCGAATCAATTGCAAATAAAACGGCATTACCTAAATATAATCCAAAATAGCATGCAATTGGGACAGCAACAAAAGATAATATTGCTTTAAAAAAGTTTCCAAGTATTTTGCCCTTGCTTGTACCTTTACTTTTTGATTCACCAGGATTAACTTTGTTAGGAGAATATTCAACTCTAATAATGGCAGCAATAGTTGTAACAAATAATAAAATTGATGCAATAATTACAATACTCCAAAATGTAACAGCAATTACACTATATTCGTTATTTTCACCACTGAAAAAAGTTTTTTTAATGATTTGCAAAACAAGGTCGCCTGATTTTTCAATTTCTTCTCCGTTTAAATAAAATGTATCGAGCCCCGCTAATTTTCTAAATAAAAATTGAAAAATTTCCACCATCATTAAAGCATTTGACACCAACCCGTAAAATATATGTGGAAATATTAGAATAAAACCTTCTATATTTAAAAAATCCATTATCTTCTCCCGACATTGTTATTTATTCGTTGTTAGTATAACAAATATTTTGTAAAATGTACATAGTTTTTTAAATTTTTATAAAATAAATATATTTATTTTTAAAAAAATAAAACATTAAAATTTAGTTAAACGTAAAAATTAAAAATAAAAAAACTCGGAAATCTCCGAGTTTAATATTTATATTTTTTTTATGCACCGGTTCCTGCATCTGGTTCAACTGGACTAACAAATGCCGGTAAAATTTCGTTGATAAATAACTTGAAGAACAATATAAGTGCTATAATTATTGCAAGACCAACAACAACATTTATAAGTCTTTTTTTGGCTTCTTCTCTTTTTTCAGTAGAGTCTGCCCTTGCCATATTGACACCGATAACAACTGCATAAATCATACCAAAAGCACCAACAACAATTAAAAGTGGGTACAAAAGCGTATCAACTGCACTTACTATGTTTTTAACCCAACCCCACTCTGCTGGTAAATCATCAACACCAGAAAGTGTGTTGCCCATGCCAAGTAGATATGTAGTCATTTTTGTCAAAAATAAATTCATAATCTTCCTCCCAAAATTAAATTATTTATTTGCAAAAAATATAAATATTATGCATCTTGCAAACTAATTTACGATTTAATAGTATCACAAATTTTTTAAATAGTAAAACATTTTTTATATATTTTTTATTTTTTTAAAAAAAAAAGAATAATTAAAGAATTATTTACTTTTTGCTATTATTTATTTTAAATGATGAATATAATTTAATTGACTTACAAATAAAAATAAAGTAAAATTCTTTTTGAAATAATTGCACAAAATATCTTGGGGGAATAAATGAAGAAATTAAAAAATTCAGTAATAGCACTTGTGGTTATTTATATCGTCGGTGTGATAGCATCAATGATTATAGAAAAAATTGATTTTTTTTCTGCTTTAACAAATACAGTAACATTAATTGTTGTCGGTTTGGGACTTTTGGGTATTTTGCTATATGTAGCATCCACAAATAGAACTTGGCTAGATGATAAAGATGGTTTCACGGGAAAAACTCAAAGTGGTCAAAATATGAGTCAACATTATGAAGCAAGATTTGTCTCAGAAAATGAACTGTTAACAAATCCTGCATTTATGCCAACAACTTGGAGACAACTTCCTAGACTTAAAAAAACCGGTGTAATGATCAGAAGTTTATACAAAAATGGTCAAATGCATATTAATATGTACAATCCTATTCACACACTTATAATTGGTACAACAGGTTCTGGTAAAACTACTTTTGTAATAGATCCCGCAATAAGAGTGTATGCTCACTCTGCAGAAAAACCTTGTATGGTTATTACCGACCCAAAGGGCGAATTATATAATAACCACTCCATTCAACTTCGTGAAGAAGGATATAGAATAATTACAATTGATTTACGAAATCCATATGCATCAACGAGATGGAATCCTATGGAACATTCGTTTAATATGTTTACACGAGCACATCATCTTGAGGAAGAAGTAAAAGTATATAAAGGTGCCAGTCCAAAAGAAGTTGGTGGATTTAAAATTATCGCTGATAAATATGGCGACGAATGGTATGGATTTAATAAAATTGCATACCCTGATAAAGATAAACTTATGCAAGATTTAGAAGCAAAAAAACAATTTTTAATAAATGAAGCAGAAAATGAACTTCGTGAAATATGTAGTACTATAGTTACAGTCGAAAGCAAAACTGATCAAGGATGGGAACGTGGCGCACAAGATTATTTGTATGGCCTTATGCTTGCTATGCTTGAAGATAGTTTATATCCTGAACTTGGAATGACAAAAGAAAAATTTAATTTTTATAACCTTGTAAAAATTGCAACATACAGGGATACGGATGGCGACAATATGATGAAAACTTTGCAACAATACACAACCGGAAGAGGTGATTTCTCAAAAGTTCCTGCCCTAACTAGCACTGTTGTTAACAATGCACCAAACACAACACGAAGTTACTTGGGTGTTTTGCAACCAAAAATCGCCGTTTTCCAAGATATGGGTATTTGTTATTGTACAAGCGGAACAGATGTAAGTTTTGATGATTTTACAGATAAGCCAACAGTACTATTTATAAAAGTGCCAGACGAAAAAGAAAGTAGACATAGTATTGCAACAATGTGTATTTCACAAATGTACAAAACATTAATTGACACTGCTTCTCAAAAACCAAATTTACAACTTCAAAGACCTGTTTACTTTATTCTTGACGAATTTGCTAACTTACCAAAAATCGAAAGAATGGACACCATAATTACAGTTGCACGCTCTAGAAGAATTTATTTCGAACTCGCTATTCAATCATATAGTCAACTTGACAATAAATATACAAAAGAAGTTGCGGACACAATAAAAGGTAACTGTAATGTACAAATATTTATTGGAACAGAAGATCAAAAAACAAGAGAAGAGTTTTCTAAAATGTGTGGCGAAGTTACTTTGAAAACAAAAAATGTTTCACAAAATCAGTCAGAAAGAAATGATAAAGAAAGTACAAAAACTATTGGTAGTCAAATTGTAACAAGACCACTAATTGAACCTTATGAACTTGGGCAATTACCATATGATGTAAATATTGTAAAAATTTATGGTCAACCACCTATAAAAACAAAAATGACACAATATTTTAAAAATCCTGTCCTTGACCAAAGAAAAGCAGCAGAGGAATATGTTCCAAGTAAACACCTTGATGAAAGAAAAATATACTATGATATTAAAGCAAGAAATGCAAAAGTTTTTAAACGCAGTAGTATTTTAGACGATTTTGATTTTTAATTTTAATAAAAATATTAAATCCCTAATAAATAGGGATTTTTTATTTTTTACATTTTTTTTATTATTTAACTAATAATAAAATAAATATTAAATAAATATACACAATATATTTGTCAAAAAGACTAAAAATATGATAATATTTTTAATGAATTATAGAGGTG
>CASFMG010000015.1 GCA_949295755.1 uncultured Christensenella sp. | reverse complement strand
TCAGGTTTTGTATCTGGAACTATAACATCTCCTTCTACAAATATTATTTCTCTTTTAGTTGTAATTTTTTTGTTTATACATAAGTTTTCTTTTACTGTATCTATAAGCATTATAATTTACCTCCTTATAAAATTCTTTATTTAAAAGCAATTTTAAATTATATTTTGAAGGATAAGTCGTGTATTTTTTTTGCTCTTACATTGCATTTTTTTGTTTTTTCATAATTTTAATTTAAATTCTATAAATATTTTTAAAATAATTTTTAATATATTAGTAAAATATAATTTATAATTTAATCAAACATTAAGTTTATTGTTTCACGTGAAACAATAAAAAGTAGTTTGTTTAAATTAAAAAATTTGATAAAACATAATAATATTTATATAATGATATCCTCATTTTGTGCAAAAGTTTTTATTAAAATACAATTTTATTTAAATGTTTCACGTGAAACATTAAATAGTTTAAAATATTTGATTTTAAAAACATATAAAATTTTTTAAATAAGGATTTTACAATGTTATTCTTTTTTTATTATTCTTTAAATCCTTATATTTCAACATTATATATAGCAATGTTTCACGTGAAACATTATAATATTAAAAATCATAACATTTTGTTTCACGTGAAACATTTTATTATGATTAGCAAAAATTTGTAAATATATTAAAAACCAACTTATACACAAAGTTATCCACATTTTTTTGATAAAATGTGGATAACTATTTTTTTTATGCTTATTTTATTTAGGAAAATTTGTGTGTTTTTAAAAGTTTTGTTGTTTTAAGTGTGGATAACTATTAAAAAAACATATCTTGTTGATATGTTTTTAAATTCTTTTTTTGTTAAATTCACTTAGGTCTTTTAATGTTAATGTTTTTGTTTTTAATAATTCTAACAATTCTGCAATTCTATCTAAATCATCTCTTGAATAATAATCTATATATATTCTACCTTTTCTATCGCTTCCAATAGCAGAAACTTTTGTTGCAAAAACCCTTTGCATTTCATTTATAAGTTCTTTTAGTTCCAAACTTTGCTCAGGTGGAGTGTTTTTTGTGCTTGCTTTTGGATTTAAATATTGTTTTACCAACTTTTCAAGTTCTCGTACTGTTATTTTTCCATCACAAGCGGCCATTGCAAACTTTAATTGTGCTTTTGCATCATTTATTACCACCAAACACCTTGCATGACCAGCAGTTAATTTGTTTTGTTCTACCAGTTTTACAACTTCTGGACTTAAAGATAATAATCTTAATGTATTCGCAATGTTTGGTCTACTGATACCAATTCTATCAGCAACAGTTTCTTGAGTAAAATTATATTCTTCCATTAATTGTTTAATTGCCCTTGCGGCTTCTATTGGATTTAAGTCTTCTCTTTGCAAGTTTTCAATTATTGAAATTTCTTTTATTTGTCTTTCTGTATAGTTTTTAACAATACAAGGTACAGTATCAAGTCCCGCAATTTTACTTGCTCTCCATCTTCTTTCACCAGCGATAATCATATAACCATCATCTTCTTTGTTTACAACAATAGGTTGTATTACGCCGTGTGTCTTTATAGAAGTTGCCAATTCATTTAATGCTTCTTCATTAAAATTCTTTCTTGGTTGGTTTGGATTTGCGTGAATAAGTTTTATATCTATTTCATTCACGCCACTTTCTTTTTGGAGCTTTATTGTTTCGTTTGATGACGTAGGGGAGTTACTTGTTTCTTTTCTGTTTAATTCTTCAACTTCTTCGTCATATATTGATAACAATGCTCCTAATCCTTTTCCTAATCCCATTTTCTTTTGAACCATTTTATTCACTCCTTAACTTTAATTTTGTATTTTTGGTTATTTTATTATAACTAATTTTGTTTCTATCTAATATTTCTTCTGCTAAACTTTGATATGCATTGGCACCTTTTGAAGATGTATCATATAAAATAATTGGCAGTCCGTGACTTGGTGCTTCTGCTAATCTAATATTTCTTGGAATGTATGTATCATATACTTTGGTGTTAAAGAATTTCTTTACTTCTTCGCTTACTTGTGCAACTAAATTTGAACGGTTATCTTTCATAGTTAAAACAACGCCTTCAATTTTTAGTTCTGGATTTAAATGATGTATTATAAGTCTTATCGTATTCATAAGTTGTGTCAACCCTTCAAGTGCAAAAAATTCACATTGTATTGGAATTATTACAGAATCAGATGCTGTTAATGCGTTTACGGTTAAAAGTCCTAAAGAAGGTGGACAATCTATTAAAATAAAATCATATTTGTCTTTTATTCTATCAAGTGATTTTTTAACAACGTGCTCTCTTGCGTTCATTTGAACCAAATCTATTTCTGCGCCAGCCAAATCCACAGTTGATGGTACTATATCTAACCCATAAAGTTGAGTTGGTAAAATAACTTCATCAATTATAACTTCTTTATCTATAACATTATAAAGGGTTTTAAGGTCGTTGTTTTTTTCTATACCAACACCGCTTGTTGCATTTCCCTGTGGGTCCATATCAATAATTAGCACTTTTTTACCCATTGCAGCAATATATGCTGCCACATTTATACAAGTTGTTGTTTTGCCAACACCACCTTTTTGATTTGCAAATGCAATAATTTTTCCCATTACAACCTCTTAATTTAATTGTTTATTATAATCTATAAAATTATAACATATTTATACAATAAAAATCAATAATTTTAAATATTAAACGATATAATCAGGCATTGACAGATCAAAAAAAAAAGATTAGACTATTATCAATAAGGAAATAAAATGATTGTAAGAAATTTTGACAATGAAATAAACATAATAAAACAGATTGAATTTTTGTTAAATACTGAAAGAAATTATACACATTCTACAAAAGACAAAATCAACATTTTATTTTTACGTTATATTATGGCGTGTTTAAATATAACTGAAATAAATTTTGAATATTTGCATATAAATTCTTTTACACAAGGGCGATACGTAAAAGATGAAAATACTATATATCTCAATCCAAAAGAAATGAAAAATAAAAATTTTATTAAACCTTTGACAACAATATCCCACGAATTAAGACATTTATATCAAGAAAAATCTAAGGTTCCTTTTAAAAAAATAGACATTTTTAAAAAATCCACTTATCCGGTTAACTATTTTAATTCAAATACGTGTTTTTTATTAGATTTAAAAAAAATAGATTTATATAATTATTATTATTCTTCACAAATAGAAAAAGATGCAAGAGATTATTCAATAAATAGTTTAATAAATTTATGTAAAATAATTATACAAGATTGCGATAAAAATTCTTTCGCTTACACTTGGGCAAATAATGGATTAAAAAAATTACAAAAAGAAAAAAAAATTGAAGAAAAAAAATACAATTATTCTTTTAACCATGTAAAAAAAACATATATACAATTATCAGAAATTATCAAATACAAAATTTTAGGTATATTAAGAATTTACGAATATAATATATTACAGAAAAATGATTTTAGTTTAAATTTAGCAAAAAAAAATGATATAAAAAGTTTTTTATATATATATTGTGATGACGAAATTGTTCATAAAATAATAAATTACTGTTTTCAATCAACTGATATTGAAACTTTATTTATGTGTTTAAATCATCCAAATACAAAAATTTCTGCAACACAATTTAAAGAGTGTATAGATTTCATAAAAATGAACACTGCATATGACAATACGACAATAAAATATAACCTTAATATTTGGGAAAAATTTTTCTTGGATACATACTTTATTGACAATAATTTAAATACCAACAAGTTTGTACTTTCAAAAAACAACTTGACAAAATTTACAAAGATGAAAAAATTAAAAAGTTTTAAAATAACATTTGATACAAACAATCTATTAAAAATAAATAACAAAACCAAAACAATAGAAAATTATTTTGAAAAACAATAAAAATCTCACGGAAAAATGAGATTTTTTCGTTATTCATTTTTTATTAAGATATTGGTTTTAATTTTGCTAAATTTTTATTTCTTGGGTATAATAAGGGAGTTTGTTTTTCTTTTTTTATAATTATATTTACTCTCATACTTTCTATTTCCTTTACAAATATGCTTTGTAAGTTTATAACTTTTCCACCCAAAATATTTAGAGCGTTTTTTGCTTCTTCTAATTCTTCATCTGCTTTTAAACTTTTATATGCTATCATTATTCCATTTTTGTTCACAAAAGGCAGGCAATATTCAAGTAGTGTATTTAGTCTTGCAACTGCTCGTGCTACACACACATCAAATTGTTCTCTTTTTAGTTTTGCGTAATCTTCTGCTCGGGTGTGTATAACTTGAATATTTTTCAACTTTAATATTTGAATTGCATTTTTTAAAAATTCTACTCTTTTTTTTAAACTATCAATCATTGTTATTTTTAAATCGGGTCTTAAAATCTTTAAAGGTATTGAAGGAAAACCTGCTCCTGCACCAACATCTATTAGTGTTGCGTTTTCTTTTATTGTGTTTATTGGTAAAACACTATCTAATATGTTTTTTATTGCAAATTCTTTTTCTTCTATTATATTAGTTAAATTCATAACCTGATTTTTTTCAATAACCATTTGATAAAACATTTCTAACTGATTAAGTTTGTCATCATCACACTCAATATTATATTTATTAAATAAATTTTTTAAAAGTTCTTTCATATTTTACCTTTTTTTATTTTTGAATAGATTTTACATACATAATAAGAATTGTAACATCGGCAGGTGAGACTCCTGAAATTCTTGATGCTTGTCCAATACTGATTGGTCTTATTTTGTCAAGTTTTTGTTGTGCTTCAATTCTTAATCCTTTTAACTTTTTATAGTCAAAGTCTTTTGGAATTAATAAATTTTCTTGTTCTTTAAATTTTTTAATATCTTCCTTTTCTTGACTTATATATCCTTCAAATTTTACTTCTGTGTTTACATATTCTAAAACTCTTTTATCAAACTCATCAAACATATGATATTTTTCATTTACTTTAAAAATGTCTATATTGCTTCTTTTTATCATTTTGTAAACTGTTTGTGATGTGGTTGGCACTGATTCATTATTTGTTTTATAAAATTCTTCAAGGTCTTTACCAATTTTAATTTTTGTCTTTAATAGTTCAAAAACTTTTTTAATTTGCTCTTGTTTCGCTTGAAAAACATTCCATCTATTTTCTTTAACAAGTCCTATATCTTTACCAATTTTAGTAAGGCGAACATCTGCATTGTCTTGACGCAAATACAATCTATATTCTGCCCGTGATGTCATCATTCTATAAGGTTCATTTGTTCCTTTTGTTACTAAATCATCAATTAAAACACCAATATATGCCTCATCTCTGCCAAGAATTAAAGGTTCTTTATTATCTATATATCTACACGCGTTTATTCCCGCAATTAAACCTTGTGCTGCTGCTTCTTCATAACCACTAGTACCATTTACTTGTCCAGCAAAAAATAATCCTTTTATAGTTTTATATTCCAAATTTGGTTTTAAATTTGTACTATCAATGCAATCATACTCAATAGCATAAGCATCTCTCATAATTTGCGCATTTTCTAAACCTTCTATTGTTTTATACATTTGTTTTTGAACATCTACGGGAAGGGAAGTGGACACTCCTTGTACATAAATTTCATTTGTGTAAAGACCTTCTGGTTCTAAAAAAATTTGATGTCTTTCTTTATCGCTAAACCTAACAATTTTATCTTCTATGCTTGGACAATATCTAGGTCCAACCCCTTTAATAACTCCACTAAACATTGGTGCTCTAGACAAATTTGCTTTTATTATATCGTGAGTTTTTTGATTAGTGTATGTTAAATAACAAACAGAAACATTTTTGGGTTGTGTTTTTGTTAAAAAACTAAAACTTTGAATACCTTCATCACCATATTGTGTAACAAGTTTTGAAAAATCAACAGTTCGTCCATTCATTCTTGCAGGAGTTCCTGTTTTAAATCTTCTTATTTCTATATTGTTATCAATTAAACTTTGTGTTAAGTTTTCTGCTCGTAGAAATCCATTTGGTCCACTTTCTTTGCTGTATTCTCCAATAATGATTTTACTTTTTAAATAAACTCCTGTACATATAACAATGGTTTTACAATAATATTTTTCGCCTTGCACAGTTTCAACACCCTTTACTGTGTTGTTTTCAATTATTAGATTTTTTGCCTCGGCTTGTTTAATATATATATTTTTGTTTTCTTCAAGTGTTTTTTTCATATTATT
The DNA here is from genome assembly GCA_949295755.1 of uncultured Christensenella sp. Classification (GTDB taxonomy): domain Bacteria; phylum Bacillota; class Clostridia; order Christensenellales; family UBA1242; genus UBA5893. Next base: position 16,945 of record CASFMG010000015.1, on the reverse strand, counting down.
GTGATAAAGTTGTTTATCAACTTGTGCTCTTAAAGAATATACTGCCGGACCTTTACCTAAATTAAGCATACGAATTTGGATAGCACTTTTATCTGTATTTACACCCATTTCTCCACCAAGTGCATCTATTTCGCAAACAAGATGTCCCTTTGCAGTTCCACCGATACTTGGGTTGCAAGGTAAAAATCCTATTGCGTCTAAATTTATTGTTAATAGCAATGTTTTTTTATTTAAGCGTGCAAGACTTAATGCAGATTCACAACCTGCATGACCAGCACCAATTACTATTGCATCAAATACATAATCATTTTCTTCCATATGTTTAAAACCATTTTTATATTTTTAAATTCATATTATTTTCTTTTTTTATTTTCCTAAACAAAATTTTGAAAATATGCCATCTATAATACTTTCGCTCTCGCTTTCTCCCGTGATTTTACCAAGAGTGGACCAAACTTTTTTTGTTTGTTGGTCAACAATATCTGCTGTTTGTGTTTTTACTGCAACAATGGCATCATCAATATCTAACAATGCTTGTTTTAAAATTTCGGTATGTCGTTGATTTGTTATATAAATTTGAGAAAAATCTATTTTATTCACTTTTGCAAGATCTATAATTTTTTCTTTTATTTCATCAATATTTTTATTTTCACTTGCACTTACCAAAATTGCATTATCCATTTTTAAGATAATTTTTTTATCTGTTTTATTTAAAACAAAAATAACATTTTTGTTTTTTGTTAGATTTATAAGTTTTTTATCTTCATCATCTAATTTATCGCTGGCATCCAATACACACAAAACTATATCACTTTGTTCTATGCATTTTTTACTTCTCTCTATTCCTATTTTTTCAACAACATCATCACTATCTCTTATTCCTGCTGTGTCAATAAAGTTTATCTTTAATCCTTTATAAATAATTGTTTCTTTTAAAACATCTCTTGTCGTTCCTTTAACATCTGTTACAATAGCACGTTCTTCACCGATTAAACAATTAAGTAAACTTGATTTTCCAACATTTGGTTTACCTATTATTGCAACATTTATTCCAAATTTAATTTTTTCGCCTGTTGTGTGTGTTTGTATCAATTTTGCAATTTCACTTTTTATTGATAACAATAGGTCTTTTATACTATTTATTGAAACAAATTCATCATCGTGTTCTGGATAGTCTATTGAAACTTCCAAATCAACAAGACAATCTTTTATTTTGTTTTGAATTTCTTTTATTTTATTTGTAAATTTTCCACTAAGCATTAAACTTGTTGCTTTTATTTCAGCATCACTTGTCGCATTTATTATATCAATCATTGATTCTGCATCATTTAATGTCATTTTCCCGTTTATAAACGCTCTTTTTGAAAATTCTCCATTCTCAGCAAGATTACAACCATTTTTTAATAGAGTTTCAAGTACTTTTGTTGCCAAATATTCACCACCGTGAATTTGAAATTCAATAACATCTTCTCCCGTAAAAGAATAGGGTTCTTTAAAATATACCATCATACATTTTTCTGTTGCTTGTTCTAGTTGAAATTTACCCAAATATAATTTTCGTGGTTCTATATTTTCTTTGTCTAAATTTTTTGCACAAAAAAGATTAAAAGCAATATTTTTTGCTTTATCTCCACTCATTCTTACTATTGCAATTCCTCCACTACCTAATGGTGTTGATATTTGTGCTATTGTTTTCATAACTACAATTATATCATTATGTAAACAAAATAACAATTCTATTTTTTTAAAATAATAAAAACTCTTTAAAAGAATTTTTATAAAATGTTTTCACAATCTTTGATGTCTGAATTAGTGATATTTTTTGACACATCTTTAAATATATCTATATTTATATCAATTATTTTTTTCATATAATTTGAATAATTTTTATCAACTTTTATTCCGTATTTATGCAATTCGTTTATAGCATTGTCTATATTTATATTACTAATAATATTAACAAATATATCTTTCATTGCTTTGTTCTTTTTAGCATAAATAACAATATCTTTTAGGTTATCCAAATAATCGAACTTTTTAAATATACCAAACTTTTCTATAGTTAAGTACTTACCATCTACAGCATATTGTATTAAAAAATCATCTTTTGTCATATCATAAGTTTCTTTATCAGGATAAAAAAACTCTCCAAAAAATGCAAATTCATTGTCCATAAGTGGTGCAACTTTTAAATTTGCTTGTTTGTCTACTATAAAGTGAATATTGTAAGTATTTCTATCAGTTTGCATAGTTAGGGCATCAAAAATAATCATTTTATACAAATCTAAAATAATTTGTTTTTTGTTTACTTTATATCCCGCATTTTCATAATATTCTAGAGCATCAGCAATATTAAAAAGTGTAGGTTCTCTGTAAAAACCTTTTCTTAATACTTGTTCACAATTTATAAGTTTTTCATCTTTATTTAAAATATTATAAGAAATTAGTCCTTTATCTTCTTTTATATGAGCAGGTTGGTATTTTGCACAATTTATACCAACTTGTTTGGCAAGTATACAACAAACTAGTTCATTTATCATCCTATAATTTTTTATATCTTCTCTATAAGAGTTGTAAGTTTTAAAAAGTGCTTTTCCGTTAGGTAAATTAAACCAAACATTTCCATATTTAGATGTTGAAACGCCAATATTAGAAATTTTAGTTGACCTTTTTGTTGTTTTTACATTTTTTAAATCTATATCTAAAAAACAAAGGTTGTATTTTTTCTCTTGATTTTTTAATATTATATTTTTAACTTTCATACTTAAATTATAACATTTTCTACATCATAGTCAATATAAAAAATGCAAACCGACAGTTTGCATTTTTTATCTTTTAATCTTTTGGTTTTATTATTAAAAATCTGTGTGGTTCTTCGCCTTTTGAAAGTGTTTCAACTGTACTACTTTCTGCTAGAGCAGTGTGTATTATTCTTCTTTCATTTGCCGTCATAGGTTCTAGTTTTACACTCGAGTGAGTGCGTTCAACCTTTTTAGCCATTCTTTGAGCAAGTGCAATTAAAGAACTTTCTCGTCTTGCTCTATAATTATCGCAGTCAACTCTTATTTTTTTTGCGTGTCTGTTGTTTTTACTAACAACAACACTTGTTAGATATTGAAGAGCATTTAACCCTTCTCCACGATATCCAATTATGTCACTATATCCGACAATATTTGCAAATATTTCATCGCCTTTTTCATTGAGTTCAACACTTCCTGTTAAACTTGTTTTATTTAACAGACCTTGAATAAATTTTTGTGCCTTTTCGATATCTTTTTCTTGTTTATTTATTTTTTTATTTGAAGAAATAACTTCAACTTCTTCGTCTTTATCATCTTCAACACTTATTGTTTCTTGTGCTAAATCTTCTTTGGTTGGAATTATCGATGAAACTTCTTCATTTTTTATTTGTTCTCTTTTTTCATATTTTTCTACTTCGTCAGGGGAAATAGAAACTAAAACTTTTGCTTTTTTAAACAATCCACCTTCTTCAAGAATTTTTATATCAACATCTTCTCTAACGGCTTTTAATTCAAATAAAGCATTAGATATTGCTTGTTCTATATTTTTTCCTGTTGCTTCTACACTTAACATAAACTCCTCCTTATTAAATTCTTTTTAATCTATCGGTAGGTATTTTTTTGTTTTCTCTTCTTTTATCAACATCATCTCCAATTTTGTTTATTATTGGCATTGTTGCTAAACTGACAATTTGTCCTGTAATCATATAAAGTGTGAACATTGTTGTATACATAAATGCAAACAAAAGCATAATAATTGGCATAACTATTAACATTACTAAACCACTAGACTGTTTTGTTCCTTCTTTTTTCATTTTTCGCATCATAAACCATTGATTTAAAAACGATACACCGGCACAAATTATAACTAATACAAAATAACCATTTACTCTGCCTTGTGTTGTTTTTAGTGGTTCCATTATTTGATTGTATATATTTTTGTATTCTTCGTTTTCTCTATCTTCTTGACTTAATCTTGCAACACTTGCATATTCATCATATGATGGTATTGAATTTTTTAACGGACTATCTGCAAGCCATATGTTATCTATCCATAAAAAACCTTGTTTTGTTTCTTTGTAAACTTCTTCAACATTTTTATTTGCAGCATTTATAATGTTATTTTTTTCTGTTTCATCTTGTATAGCATTTATGTCTTTTATAATAGGAACACAAATTTCATAAATAGTTTTTCCTTCTTGATTTAAAGAAATATTATTTTCTTGTGCATACTCCGTTACATATGCAATTTGAAGTTTTTCATATTGATCAGCAATTTTATATGAAGCCATTGTATTCATTCCATTGAATAGCGTAATGAATATTGTAAGTGTTAGAGCCATACTAATCAACATAATTGAACACGAACCAATCGGATTTATTCTTTCTTTTTGATAGAGTTCTCCAAGTTTTTGATTTCGAATTTTTGCATCGTTTGCATATTTTTTATTGATTGCTTCCATTTGTGGTTGTATACGCTTTTGCATATCTGCCATTTTTTTGTTTGTTCTTCGATTAAAATAATCAATAGGCGACATAACAAGTTTTATACAAATTGTGAGAATTATAATTGAAAGAGCAAACGAACCAAATGCACCTTCAAATGCAATTATAATACTTTCCCACATTCCTTTTGGAATTTGAACTAATAAATTTGATATTATATAATCCATTTACTGTCTCCCTTAATGTTTTGAGGTATTGGGTCAAATCCACCTTTTGACAAAGGTGAACATCTTACTAGTCTTTTACAAGCAAGCATTGTGCCTTTAAATACACCAAATTCTTTTAAAACCATAATAGTATAAGTTGAACAAGTAGGGTAGAATCTACAAGTATGTTTTAAAAAAGGTGAAATACACCACTTATATAAATAGATACAAGTTACCATAATCAAAAACATAGGAAAAAAAATTATTTTAAAAATTTTCATTGTATAATCCACATTTTTTTAAAATGTCTATCATATTTTGTTTTATTTCTAAAAAAGACATATTTTCTATGCCTTCTCTTGCAATAAATATATAATTATACTTTTTATTTATATTGTTAGATAAACTTAAAAAACATTCTCTAAGACGCCTTTTAATTTTATTTCTCACAACACTTTTTCCTATTTTTTTAGATACAGAAAATCCTACCTTATAAGTTTTAAATTTTGTTTTAATATAAACTAAATTTAATTTATTTAAAACCTTTGAATCTCCATACTTATAAATGTATTTAAAATGCTTGTTTTTTTTTAGACGATTTTCTTTTTTTAGCATTTTTTCACCTTAAATTTATTATGCTGACAAAACTTTACGGCCCCTATTTCTACGGCGTTTTAGTACATTTCTTCCAGATTTTGTTCTCATTCTTTCTCTAAAACCGTGAACTTTTTGTCTTCTTCTCTTTTTTGGTTGATAAGTTCTTTTCATAGCCATTTTTATTTTCCTCCTATTCTATTAGTAGTTTTATTGCAGACAGCACGACAAAAACAGAATAGTCTTGCAACTAAACTATGCCTAGTATATAAAAGTTATTTATTTTTGTCAAGAAAACTAATTATCTATATTCCTAAAATTTATTTACAAAAAAAAACATCGATTTTCTCGATGTTTTTAGACATATATTTTATAAAATAATATTATTTAGTTAATCATTCTTACAGGAAGTATTAGGTATAAAAATTCTTCTTTTTCGCCGTCTATAGGAGTTATAATACAAGGGTTTGTTGGCGATGAAAAACTTATTTTTACAAATTCGTTATCAACTGCTCTAAATGCTTCTAAAAAATATCTTGCATTAAATGCAATAACCAAATCTCTACCGTTTAAAACAATATTTATCTTTTCTTTAATATTTCCTATTTCACTGTTTGAAGTAAGATATAGTGTATCTTCATTTATATCAAATTTAACAAGATTGTTTTGCCCTATTTTTGAAAGAAGAGAAGCCCTTTCAAGTGCATCTTCAAGTTGAGATTTGTTTACAGTTATAACTGTTTCTTGCGATGATGATGATATTATTTGATTGTAATTTAAAAAATCACCTTCTAGTAGTCTTGTTATTATTTTTGTATCACCAAGGTCAACCATTAAGAAGTTTTTTTGAACATATATGTTTATAATATCATCACTATCATCTAAAAGTTTTGCAATTTCTCTCAAACTTTTATCTGGAACAATACAATTAGTTTCTAAATTTGAAAATGATAAAACTGCTCTTGTTAAACTCAATCTATAACCATCACTTGTAACTGCCTTTATTATATCTTTTCCAATTTCCAATAAACAACCTTTTAAAATTGGTCTAGAATCATCAATCGCAACAGAAAATATTGCTCTGTTTATAAGATTTTTAAAATCTATTTTCTTTATTCCAAAATAGTCAGTTGTATTTAAAGTATTAAAACTTGGATACTCATCGTTTGTAAAACATTGAATAAAGCCTTCACTGTCTATATACTTTATATTTAATCCATTTTTATCATTTAGTGTGAGTTCTATCTTGTCATTAGTTAACTTTTTAACAAATTCACTGAAAAATCTTCCAGGAACAACACAAGAGCCTTCTTCTTTTACTTGTGCACGAATTTTTTTCTCTATTGAAAGTTCAAGGTCCGTGGCAAGAAGTGTCAATTCATTTTCTTCTGCTGTGAGTTTAATTCCTTCTAAAATAGGATTTGTTGTTTTTACTGCAATTGCTTTACTCACTTTAAGCACTGCGTCCGATAGGTCTAAACCATCACAAATAATTTGCATATTTTTTCTTCCTTTTAATATTATTTTTATATTTTTAAATAGTAGTATTATTAGTAGTCAGTGTGGAAATGTTTATATATATTTTGTTACACAATATATTGTTTAATTTAGGTAAATAAACAAAATTCAATATTATATGTTGTATATAGTTATTGTGGACAAGTTGTTGATAAAAAATTTAAATTGTCAACATTTTAACATTTTTCGCCAATTTGTTTTTTTAAGTCGTTAATAATTGTTTTTGTTTTGTGGTCTCTTTTTAAAAGTTCACTTATTTTGTCACGAGAATGGATTATCGTTGTGTGATCTCTGCCACCAAACAATCGACCAATTGAGATTAAAGGAATATCAATCATATCACTTATTAAATAAATTGCAATCATTCTCGGTTCTACAATTTCTTTAGATTTTTTCTTTCCTGTTATTTCATTGTATTCAATACCATAGTAATCGCAAACAGTTTGAATTATAGTTTGAGGAGTTAATTTTTCTTTTTGAACATCGAGTTGTTCTTTAAAGGCTTCTCTTGCTTCTTCAATACTTGCTGATTTTTTTCCAAGTAATGTTGCAAAGAAGTATACTTTACTTAATAGTCCTTCCATCTCTCTAATATTTGTGTCTACCTTTTCTGCAATAAATTCTATTACATCGTCATCAATAAAATATCTTTCAAGTTGAGCTTTTTTTCTTAAAATTGCCACTCTAGTTTCGAAATCTGGTGCCTGAATATCCTGAATAAGACCACTAGAAAATCTAGAACGAAGTCTATCCTCAAGCGTTTCAATTTCTTTTGGAGGTCGGTCTGAAGAAATTATAATTTGCTTATTTTGTTGATATAAATCATTAAATGTGTGAAAAAATTCTTCTTGTGTGCTTGTTCTTTTTGAAATAAATTGAATATCGTCAACCATTAAAACATCTAGATTTCTATATTTTTCTCTAAACTCGGCAGTGCCTTTAACTGTCCCTTTTTCTTTGTTTGTTCCAAGTGATTCAATATAATCATTTGTAAATTTTTCACAAGTAACATATTGAATTTTTAGTTTTGGATTATTTTGTTTTAAATAATTGCCTATGGCGTGAAGAAGATGGGTTTTTCCAAGTCCAACACCACCATATATAAAGAGTGGGTTAAGTTTTTGTCCTGGATTTTCAGCAACTGCTCTTGCTGCTGCGTAACAAAATTGATTACTTTTTCCAACTATAAAATTATCAAATGTATATTTTGTGTTAAACATACATTTCTCTTCACTAAAATTATCATCAACAAGTGCTTGATTTTCGTTTGGTTGATTATTTTGTAAATATTCTTCTTTTTCTGCTGGGTCTAAAATTTCGTAAATAGTGCCGTTACCAAATACACTTTCAATACATTCAGTAAGTTCTTTTGAATGATTTTTTAAAAGTTGTTTTTTTGCTGTTTGAGAGTTTGCTGATAAAATAAGTTTATCTCTAAAATCTATAGGTATTAAAGGTTCAATCCATAATTCGTAAGAAACAATACTAACCATACTTTCTATTTTAGATAGAACTTTTTCCCACAATTGTTTTAATTCTTGCATAAATATTCTCCACAATAAATTATAAGTAAACTAAATTTAAAAGTCAACCAAGCAAACAATGTTCTTTATACAAAAAAAGTTTAAAAAAAAATTAAATAAATATAAGATTTATTGACGAAATATAAATATTGTGATAATCTTTTGTGTATGATTTTAAAATAAAAGGATTTTTATGGGAAATAAGACTATTAAGCAAATTTATACTATTATATTAATTTCCGTGATGGTTATATCTTGTTGTTTAGGGATGCAGTTATATGTTGAAAACAACAAAATTGTAATAAACAATGGGACAAATATTGAAGATATGGAAGATATGTTTGAAGATGATAAGAACTCTGAAAATCCTGAAAATTCTGAAAACTCAGAAGATTCCGAAAATAAAACAGACTCAACTCAACAACCTATATATTCTAATGGTTTTAAATGTGTTGAAGATTCTTATAAAATAATAGATAATGGAAAAGGTTTTAAAACTATTAGTATTCTATCAGGTCAAGCTGATATTTTTGGTATAGGGACAGTAACACAAACATCAAAGGAAACAGTTACTTTATCTGGCAATTATTATTTTAAGGAAACATATACAAGTTGTACAAGTAGTTTAGGACAAACATATTATAGGTATTTTTATTCTGTCGATGATGGTAAAAATGTTGAATACAAAAAAACATCAACATACGATGAAAATGAAATACCAGATTGGAATTATTTGATAGAGAAAGATAATCTTCCAAAGGAAGAAATTATAAAATATGATGGCTTAGCTTATGATGTTTTTGCTGTAAGATCAAACAAAGACAATTCAACACTGATAAAATTTGATAGATCAACTAATGAAAAGTATTATATTGTTTCATTTATATTAGATGTAGATAAAATTTCACAAAAATATATAGACAATATGATCAGAGAAGGCAATTTAAAAAGTTTAAAGATAAATTCATTAAAACTTACATATTATATTGAAAAAGAAACTCTTTATATGAGAAAAATAGAAAAAGTAGAAAACTATGATGTAGATGTGGGAATAAAAGTAAATTTTGATGCATATCAAGAAACTGTGATAACTGTTGTAGATAAAGAGATGATTGTCGAAAAACCATATTATTGTTAAAAAAATGACTATTACGTCATTTTTTTTATAAAATTTCCATTTTTTTAAGCATATCAATTACTTTATGTTTTTTTAGAATTTGACAAATTGAATATAAATCTGGTGAATCTTTTTTACCAGTTATTGCAATTCTTATATACATACAGACATCACTAACATTTCCTTTAAAGTTTTGTGGATTTTGTTTGTATATTTTATTGTCTGTTGCATAACCAAGATTTTGAGCCATTTCTTTAATTTTGTTAAACCATATTTGTTTGTCATCATTATCATCGTATAAATCTTTGTATGCAAGGCAAACCTCTTTTAATTTATCAATATCAACATTTTCAAGATTATAATCATTTTTATTTGATGGATTAAAAAGACTAAACATATAATTAAAATCGCTTTTAACATCACTCCATTTTGCAATATCTTTTCTTGGTTTTGGATTTTCACGGTCAATATTTAAAACTGATTTGGTATAATTCTCATCTTTTATAAGAATATCATAAAATTCTTTATCATATATTTTTGCCCAAGATGTTAAATTGTCATAAACTTGTTCTTTGTTTAGTTTACTTATAAAATTTTTTGATACATCATTTAATTTATTAAAGTCAAACATAGGATTGTTTGAACCGATTTTTTCTATTTTAAAATCAAAATCTTTATAAGAACTAAATGGGTTATTTTTTCTCCATAATTCAAAATCGCTGTTTAATAAATTTAAAAGATATTCCATAACTGCATCTACAGGATATCCTTGTTCTATAAAATATCTTACATCAGCCTCTGGGTCTTTTCTTTTGCTTAATTTTCTTTTGTTACCGTTTTCGTCTAACTTACAAATAACAGGTGTGTGTGCGTATTTTGGAGGTTTAAATCCAAAGGCATTAAATATTTCAAGATGCGCTGATAATGAAGGAAACCATTCTTCGCCACGAACAACAATAGTAGTACCCATTAAAGTGTCATCAACCACGTGTGCCAAACTATATGGTGGGATTCCATTACTTTTTACTAATACTATATCTTTTGTGTTTTCTCTTATTTCACGATTGCCTTTTATTAAATCGTGAAATTTAAAAGTTTTGTTTATATCTCCGCAGGACAATAATTTTAAAGCAAAAGGTTTTTTTTCTTTTATATTTTGCTCAATTAGTTCATAAGTTAAATTTCTGCAAACATCTTTATCTTCAATAGTTCCAACATTTTCAATTTGTTCTTGTCTTTTTGAAAGTATATCTTCTTTGTTTTCACTTTTTTCACAAAAGCAAGGAAAAGCGCGTCCTATTGAAACAAGATACTTTGCAAAACATTTATATATGTCTAATCTTTTTGATTGTATATAGTTTCCATATTCTCCAACCTGTGGACGATTATCGCCAGTGTAACCTTCGTCGGGTTTCATATCATAATAGCAAAGCATATCATAAGCAATAGTTCCTGCGTTTGGTATAAGTCTTTTTTGGTCTGTATCTTCTAGCCTAAAATAAAAAACACCATTTGTTTTTCTTGTTATTGCTCGTGATATAAAAGCACTATATGCGTGTCCAGTGTGCAAGAAGCCTGTTGGACTTGGTGCAATTCTCATAACTTCTGCATTTTCAGGTAATTTTCTTTTGGGATATTTATTTAAATAATAATCAATTGTTTTATCAACATCTGGATAAAGTAAGTCTGCCAATTTTTTGTAATCCATTAAATTCTCCTTTTAGTAACAAAGTGTTTCTACACCATTAAATAAGAATAAAACACTTTTGCTTGAAAAGTCAAAAATTTTATTGATAAAAGCATAATTTTCAAAATTTTCTTCAATTAATTTATTAACATCATAATTATAATTTCTACCAAAATCTGCCATATTTATTTTATCTAAACAATCATAAAAACAATTTAAATCATTTAAGTATGAATTGTACAAATTTAACCATAAATCAAGTTCTTTAACATCTGTTGTATTTTCAATTTTAGAGTCTAAATTACAATAATAATCTAAAACTTTGAAAAAATTTTCATTGTTAAGATTTTTGTAGTCTCCGTTAAATGAATTTAAGTACTCGATTGCGGGAGTCAAAGTGTTGATAGAACTTTTTAAAATCGCTATTGTTTTTTGATTTGTTATTTGTGTTTGAGTTAGTTCAATATATTGACCATTTTCTTTAAAACTTGAATAATTTGGATATAAATATTTTTCACATAACGATAAAAACTCATTGCAAATATCAACAAAGGCTAAACTTAAATCAATATATTTTCTTTTAAACTCTCTGACAATTTGAAGAGAAATATCACTTGATGCCTGTGTTTCGTTAATTCCAACGATATGGTTATCAAGATATTCTATCTCTGGTTTAAAATCTTTTAATTTTTGAGTGGCATTGTCCAAATTGTTTTCAAAATTTAAATAATCTTTTTTCATATTGTTTGGAATTTCTTGTGGAGCATTTAAAAAAACTCCATTAAAATTGGATAAAAATTTAAAAGAAACGACAAAAATTTTATCGTATATTTCATTTAATTGAGTGTATGCTTCTAATTTTTCATTTGATGAAGAATAGTATCCTGAATTGATATTATTTAAAATTGTTTGTATATTGGATCCATAAATAACACCACTCGAATATTCTTCGTTTAAACAAACATCGTTTATAAATTGACTAAACTTTTGATTGGTTGTTTCGTAAAATTTATCCTCTTTTTTATCACATGCAAAAAGCATTATACAACATACTAAAATAACAAATACAGAAAATAATTTTATAAAATTTTTCATCACTTTTTTATCCTTTTAAACAAAAAAATAGTTAGTTTTTAAAAGTATTATATATTTTTGTAAATTTTTATCTAATGATTGAGAAAATTCCAAAAAAATATTTTTAGCAAGGGCTATTATACAGTTATCGTAATCAATGTAATTAAAACAATTTATTATATTATTAAAACTTTGAAAATCTGTAAAATATTCGTTTATTGGATTAACAATGTTTTTGTAAACAAAATTTTTTAAGTTTTCAGTAGCATTATATATCTCGACAAAATTAGACTTTTCATTGTTATTTATTATTAAATTTGTTGTTGTTTGTGCCCATGTTACTGTTGTTAAAATATTATATTTTGTAAATAAATTCGAACTTATAGTATTTAAGCAATTATTGAAAAAAATCTTTCCCAAATTAAAATAAAAAGACGATATATTTCTAAATAATTCATCATAAATAGCATTATAATTATCAATTTTTTGCCAAATTAATGTATTTGAAATATAGGTTTCTATAATATCTGGTTGAAGATAAGTATCTATATAAGTTTTACAATCTTTTAACAATTTTATTATATTTTCATAATTAGAAGAAACAGCTTTTTCTAGTTTATACAAAGAATCATTTTTGTCCTCAATAAAATATATATTATTTAAAAGTAAGTCTTTTATTGAAAGATAAGACCAATTTAAATTGCTATAAATTTGATATTTAAACCTAGTTATTTGAACATTCTGTTTATCTTCTTCGCTTAATTCCGAAAAATCTTTAGATTTTAATAAAGAAACAATTTTTTGGTTAAAATTTAAAACTTCGCTATAAGTTTGATTATTATATAAATTATAAGCATTTTTAAAAGGGGCTTTTAAATCGGCTTTCGGTTTAAATATAAAATAAGAACCTACACCTATTCCAATAAATGCAATTATTAAAATTATTACTGTTAATGCTTTTTTATTTATAAAAGACGATTTAGACATAAATTCTCCTTAAATTCTAATCAATTTAATAATATCACAAAGTAAAATATAAATCAATATGTTAAAAAGATAAAAGTTATACAAAAAAATGTCACTATTTATTGCAATATATATAAAGTAATTTTAAAATTTCTGTAAAAAGGAGTTATGATGGAAGAAACGATAATTTCAAAAATGAAATCACAAATAGAAGAAATTGAAAAAAGAATTAAAGCAATTGCAATGCAAATGACAACAACTTCACAAATGAGTGCTATAAAATATTGTTTAGAAGAAATAAAACAATTATTAGTAGATTTAGGAAACGAATGTGATACTCATTTAGCAGATTTTTCTGAACACAAAGAATTATATAATGAACTATTGCAAAAATATAACACTCTTTATGAAAATTTTAACAATCATATTGACAATTATGATTCAAGCGTAGCAGAAAATTCAACAACACACACCGAAATACAAAACAACATAGATGATATTATTTATGCATTACAAGAAGTAGAAGCACAAGCTGACGATTTAGAAACAAGAGTTATGGTTCTTGAAGATTTAGGAGGAAGCACTGGATCGCAAACACCAATGCAACTACAAGTTGAAACAACAAATTTTGTAGAATATATTGAATTAACACCATGCATAAAAAAATCTAGCGAATATGTATCACCTTTAATATATTTTATGTGCGAACCAACACAAACGCTTCAATTAAAATTGGTATTGGAAGGAGAAATATATGGAAATTCAATAAAAAGATATATAGAGTTTATTATAAATAATGAACATAAAGTGGCAGAAATTAAGGAACCAGTTTCTTCTGGTTCTTTTAAATATGAATTTATGGTAACTTACATTCCTAAGAAAAAATTTAACAATATGTATTTTATTGCTCAATTTAATAATTCATTTAGTATTAAAAGATGTTATTTAAATGTTACTGGACGAAACATTTGTTTGTTTAATAAAGAAAAAGACCTAAAAATAGTTTGTTTTGATGACAAGTATTATATAACGTATGCAACATCTTTGGGGTACTTTTTATACGGTGTTCAAAATAGAGGAGAACTTTCTTTAAACGCGACAAATTTAACACAATTACCTGTTGATAATTTTACAAAAAAATATTACCTATTAACAATGATACCCGCATTAGTTAATAACGAAGAACCACTTGCATATGATCAAAATTATATAAATCAAGTACTTTTTATAGCACTTGATGGCACATCAAAACATGCTCCACAAACATTGAGATTTAATAGTGAAAATAATATAGAACAAAGATTAAGTTGGACACTAAAAATTTCAGGATTGGATATAATACCAAACGGAATAGGAAAAGGTTCAGAAGTATTTGTATTAACAACAGGAGAAGGAAAGGTGTATTTACTTGGCAGAGGGAGTATGTATAAGGAAATTAAATACAACAATGAACAATTAAACAACGAATGGTATGATGTCGCAACAGTTAAAAATAACAATGCCAAAATAGGTGATGAAAACACGCAATTTAATGGAGTAATTTTATTAAGAAATGATGGAAAGAATGTGTTTTTTCCATCATTTGATAACACATATTATGTGGAGATTGCCGAAGGAAGAAATGTATCCGCTTATTTACAAGAAGATGGAAGCATTAATGTATATATCAATAGATTGTGTAACATTTATAAATATGTTTTAAGAAAAAATTTAAATGGTGTTTTTGAAGTAAGTAACATTGTTACGTGTATAAAGGGAATCACAAGATACGAAGAACTTTATGATGGTGAGGTTTTAGCATACGAAAATTCTTATTTTCTTTTAACAACAAAAGATGCTTTAGAAACAGAATAAATTTGTAGTTATTTTCATTATAAAAAATTGAACATATAATTTATTTTTAAATATAAAAAATTTGTATTATTAAATTGATAATTTTTGTTCATTCTGTTAAACTTATTTTAAGAACTGGAGCGATATTTATGGAAAAAACAAAAAAATCTCTTTTAATTGCATCTTTAGTTGCACTTGCTGTAACTTGTATATTTTTTATTTTAGCAATTTTTGGAGTAGAAGTATTTAATGGTATAGCATTTAGATTATTACTTATTTTTGCAAGTTTAAGTGTAGGCTTTGCTTTTTTGACAAATGAAATAAATGTATTAACAAGAAACAAAATTCTCGGTATTTTTAGTATTTCATTTTTAAGTATTTCTTTATTATTTGCTCTTATAATATTTTCCACTCCGTTACTTGAAAATGGAAGTATATTTAACACTATAACTGCTATTGTTGCACTTTTTAGTACGTTTTTTATGATTGTAATTTCTCTTGCAACAAGATTAGAAAAAAGATTATTAGTTTTACAAATCATAACTTATGCTATTTTGTTATTGTTGGAAGTATTGTTTTCAATTTTAATAGCAGGATTTCCATTGTTTAAAATTACAGCAATGACAGAAATTTTTAGTGTTATCTGCGTTATTAGTGTTGGTTTATTGATTGCTCTATGGATTCTTAGCACAAAAAAAACATATAGTATAGAAAAAGGTGAAACAGATAAAGAATATATAAAAGTGTTGAAAAAAGACTATGATAAAATTATTGAAGAAAATAATAATTTAAAACAACAAATACAAAAATTAACAAAAAAAGACTAGTAGCTAGTCTTTTTTTGTTGGTAGCCTTAACGAGAATCGAACTCGTGATTCCGCCTTGAGAGGGCGGCGTCTTAACCTCTTGACCATAAGGCCATCGTCTGTATTATAACAAAGATAAAAATTGTTTGCAACATTTTTTCGTATTGAGAGTTGATTGATGAAATATGTTGCTTTTTGTTGAATAAAATAATATTTTGTGTTTTAATGTAGTTTAGTGAGAAAAATAAATTTTAGGCCACTATTTTATAGTGCAATTACATTTATGTTTGCCTTGATAGTTGCAAGGCAAATATTTGGGTTGTCTATTGTTCATATTGTTTTTACAATTTTAATATTTTTAATGTTATTTGTTTTTTGTTATAAGTGTAAATGTATAAAAAGATTTGTTCTTATTATTTTAATTTTTGTTATTGGTGTCGCTTATTATTTTGCAGGATTTTATGTGTTTTCTGGTAAAGATTATAAAGAGCAAGTTTTTGTTAGTGCAAGAGTTTCGTCTATCTATGAAGGAACAGGTTATAAAATATTAACGTTAGATGATGTTAAAGTCAGTGGTAAAAATAAAAATTTTAATATAAGTTTAAGTGTGAGTGGAAATTTTATAGTAGATGTTGGAAACATTGTTTTGTTTGAAGGTAAATTAAACAAAGTTGAACTTTTTACAGAATCTGGATATAAAAGTTATTACTATAAAAATAACACACCATATAAAAGTAGTGTAAAAAGTGAAAATTTAATAATTCAAGATGGTTATTTAAAATTAGATGAAAAAATTAGAAAATATTTTACAAATTTTTTAAACAAATATCTGCCAAAAGATATGAGTGGACTAATAACCACAGTTATGTTTGGAGATAAAACTACACTTAATCCCGAAATAGATGATGCTTATATGGATAGTGGAATGGCTCATCTTTTGGCTGTAAGTGGTATGCATATAGTTTTAATCGTTGCATTTATTTCTTATTTTTTGGACAAACTTCATTTAAAAAAGTGGATAAATTTTTTGATTATGATTATTTTTCTAACTTTCATTACATATTTGTGTGGTTGGTCGCCGTCAATAGTGAGAGCGCTTATTATGAGTATAATATTTTCTTTTTCATTAGTAATAGGAAAGAAATACGATAAACT
>CASFMG010000014.1 GCA_949295755.1 uncultured Christensenella sp. | reverse complement strand
CGTTGTCTGGCATGAAATTTTCTTTTGTTGGTGTTAAAATTGTGATGAAGTTTGTTACAATACCACCTGACATTGTTTCATCAATGATATCAACATCGGTTCCATTAATTGTTCCGTTTTGCACTTCTGTAAAATGTTGTCTAGACATACAAGCCATACTAAATAAATTTCTTATTTTGTCTTTCACAATTAAATAACTGTTATTAAATGTATCATATCCAATATTTATGGGTTTTAAACTTTGTGATAAATTTGTGTTATTTATGATTTCATATAAAAGTTCCATATAGTTTTTTGCTTGTTCTTTTTCGTTTAAAACAATATATATGTTATAGGTTGGCACGCTTACAAAATTGCTCTCTTTAATTTTTGTAAGTTTGCTTATTTCAAAGTGAGAAGTTATGCTATTGTATATTTCTAATTGAGTTTTTGGTTCTATAATTATTTTATATAAAGATAGGTTGGTTTTTAATGATTTAAGATATATATCAACTTCTCTTTTGATGACTTCTTTCAATTTGTTTAAATATTTTTTTGTGTTTTTTACATATCTATTGTAATAGTTTATAAAGTCTTTGTTTTCTTTTTCTGTTGATATTAGAAAGCATTCGTTTCGTATATTGTCATAAAAATATTTAGATTTTAGAAGTTTTGCAAGTGGTATAATCCATTTTTTTGTTTCATTTACTTTTGCTTCTTTTTTATAATTTGGAAAAATTCCTATTGTTTGTAAATTGTTTAATCTATCAGCAAATTTAATGTAAAATCCAAATTTGTTATTTTTTCCAATAGATATTAGTTTTTGATAAGTTTTATCTTCTATTGCTTGCTTCAAAAAATCGTCAGTGTTTGAAAAAAGATTTTCGTTGTCTGGCATGAAATTTTCTTTTGTTATTGCTGTAACAGCATCAACAATTTCAGCAATTTGTTTATTGAATGTTTTTTCTATTTCTTTAATTGTAACGCCACAATCTTCAACTGTATCGTGTAGAAGTGCACTAGAAATAACATCGGTATTAAAATCTAGATGTTCTAAAATGTAAGCAACTTGAATAGGGTGTAAAATATAAGGTTCACCACTTTTTCTAAATTGATTTTTGTGTTTTTCTTTTGCAAAATTGTATGCTTTTATAACATTAGAAATATCCAAACTATTTTTCTTTTTCAAATTGTTTACAATTTCATTAAAAATGTTTTCATAATTATTCATAGTCGGCATCCTTTATTAGTCTATAATAATTGTCGTCTTCCATATTGCTGACTTTTGCAAATCTAAACATATTTGAATCAACTGCGTCGCTTATTATATTTTGAATGCTATCTTCAACAATTCTTTTTTGTTGAAACTCATTGAGTCCGGATTGTGTTGGGCTTAAATATAGTCTTTTAATTAAATTTATTAGTTCGTTTATTTCGTTTTTTACATTTACTTCTGCAATATCCAGTGCCAAAAGGTTATATATTTCTCCATCTGGAATGTTGAAAGCAATACTTGAAAAAATTATATATTGAATACAAGGCACGTGTTCTCTGCCACGAGAAATTGAATTTACTGTTCCAAGACCACCAATATACTTTTTGTTTGAAGGGGGGTTGTTTAAAATAATTAAACACTTGTCGATGTTGTTTTTTAAACTTACAAATATTTGATTTGTGTTTTGTTCCAAATCACCCCAATAATAATTTTCAAATTGCATATAAAAATCGTTTATTTGTTGAAGATTGTTTTTAAAAGAATTTAGTGTTTTAAGATATTCTTCTGCTTTTTCTCTTGTAATCATAAAAAGTCCATATGCCTTTATGCCTTTTGGTGAAGAAAAATCAATATCATTTACAACAGATATAATTCCAAATGTTAATATGTCATAGTTATAACTTCCAACTTTGCCTTTGTAAGCACTTGAATTGTAGTAATAAACAATGTAATTGCCTATAAATTTAGAATTGTTAATATTGTTTGAGATTGATATGTTATTTTGATTGATTTCTGATATTAAAAATTGGTCAATATCAATTTTATATGCCTTTTTTAATTGCAATAAAAAAGTGATTGATGGCATACTTTTGCCACTTAAATAATTGGCAATGCTACTTGCTGAAAAACCTGTCTTTTTTGCAACGTCTTTTTGCGAGTAAAGTTCTGTTAAATACTTTAAATTTTTGATAAATGTTTCCATAAATGTTCCTTATGAAAACATTATATACAAAAAAACGATAAAAATCAATAGTATAATAATAATTTTAAACATTATACTAAATTGGTCTATTTATTTTTATACATATAATTCATTATAATAAATTAAATTTGGTTTATTTCAACTATTTTGTCGTTTCGTAAAGATATCTCGTAATCTTTTGCGTCTTGATTAGAGTAGAGAGTGTAACAAAGTGGTGAAAGTGATAAAATACCAATATTGTCAAAATGTCCAAAATAAGATGATAGTTGTTCATTGGTTAAGTTGTTTTGTAATTGCGTTGATAAATATGTTTTTGCAAGTTTAAAATCTTCGACTTTTATTGCTTCAAAAAAATTATAGGGAACTAAAAGTGAATTTTTTGTACTTTTTATTTGTGGTGTTTTAGTGTATATTTCTTTTTCTTTAAGTGTAAGGTCATCATTTTGGACAAAAGAACAAACACAAATATGTTGTGCCATATCGTTTATGTTTTGTTGTGTTTTTATTGTGTCGCCGTCTATTTCTATTTTATCTCCACCAACTTGACTAAAAACATTATTTAAAACATTAAATACTACCAGTGTTTTACCTTTATCGTTATTACATAAAATATTTATGTTATTGTTAACAACAAAACTTGAAGCATTTGTGATATCGGTTTCGTATACATATTCGCCCTTTGATGAGAAAATTTTTATTCTGTTTTCATAGCAACTTATGGTATATTTTGTGTTTTTAACTGTATGCGAAGCTGTGTATACAACAATATTTGATGAAATTAGAAATGGACTTATAAAAATTTCGGCTCTATTGTTAAAATTATAAACTTTTACACATTCATTTTGTGTTTTTATATTTGACTTTTCGCTTTCAATATTTATACAAAAAGGAATTGATAAATTAGATTGGTCAACAGGATATATCTTTAATAAAAGATTATTTTTTTCACAATTCGACACTTCAACATAATTTGTTGGTTCTAAAAAGTAGTTAGAGTTTTCAATTTCTAATAAAAAATTTTTGTTAGAAAATATTCTTAAATTTTTCATACTTTATTATATGAATCAAGTATAACTAAAATACTTTATTGTTTTTCTATTTATTGTTTAATAAAATTTTTTTTGTCAATACTTACCAAGAAAAAGGAGAGTATATGAAAGAATATTCAAAGTGGAAAGATGATGAAGTTATTAAACTTTTTAGGTTTATAGAAAATGGTAAAAACCAAAATAAATGTTTATCTATTTTGTTTAGTGAGTTCGCATCACTTACAAACAGAATGCCAAATAGCGTAAGGAATTATTATTATGCAGAATTAAATTGTTTGCAAAATGATAAAGCAAGGCAAAAAAAATTAAATATTGATTTAAATCTTCATCAAAAGGTGGACCAAAAAGAATTTTTAAATGAAGAAACAAAACAATTAGTGATGGAAATTTTAAAGCAGACATCAAAAGGATTGTCTGTAAGAAAAGCCTGTTTAAATTTAGCAGACGGCGACATAAACAAAATGGTACGCTTTCAAAATAAATTTAGAACCGTGGTACTAAAAGATAAAAATTTGTACGAGAGTTGTTTGAACGAACTAAAAAATCAGGGAGTAAATGTGAAAAATAAATTACCAAATAATGTTATTAGTATGCCAGATAGAAGAAATATTTTAACAGAAAGCGACATAAATAGTTTATTTTTAGGACTTGTAAAGTTGGTTAAAAAACAAGCCACAATGCAAGTAAATACAAATCTAAAACAAGAATGTGAAAGAGCCAATGAGGCACTACGAAAAACACTTGTTGAACTAAGTGAAAAAGAAAATGAGTTAAAAATGCTTAGAAAACAATTTAAAGTTTTGAATATGCAAAACAATAAACTTGTTGAAGAAGTTAAACAACTGCGTGGGAAAAATGCTGAACTTATAACAAAACAAAATAAATTGTCTGCACTAAAAAAATTTACTCAAAGGTATGAAAATAAAATAAATGAAATCAATTAGTTTAATTCATTTGTAAAATACTTGACTAAAAATAAATATGTTTGATATCATATAGATGGGTAAAATTTTATATCCAAGAGGAAAAAATGAATAAAAGAATAAGACTTGTATTAAGTATTTGTATTTTGGCTCTGTGTTTAAGTACACTCACTTTTGGTGTGCTTGCTGCAGTGCAAAAAAACAATCAAATAAAAGGGGAAATTGGTTTTAATGTTGATAATGTTGATGTTACAATTTCTTGTTTCGTTCGTGGTGCAGTAAAAGAAGATGGCAGTGCAAACAATGCTAATTTTGCAACACAAAAAGTCATCGAAAGTTTGTCATGGGAAATAGAAGATGTTTTGTGTTTTGATGAAAGTGATTATCCATATATTCCTGATATCATTATAACCTTTGTTGTAACAAACGACTCACCAACTGTTGCTGTAAATGTAAAAGCAACTCTTGGAGAAGCAATTCCAACAGACCATGTAAGTGCAACATTTGCAAGTACTGTTGGAACTTGGTCTGATAGTGATGGAATAACACTTGGCAAAAAAGGTGGAACAGAACCAAGCAGTGCAACTATAACACTTACAATTCATTTAACAGATATAGTAAACACACTTCCCGCAACTAATGGAGTATTGCTCAACATGAAGTTTGAAACACCAAAAAATTCATAAATTAAAAAAATAATAAAGTACGGCAAAAAGTTGTCGTATTTTTTTATTTGCTAAAAATAAGCGTGTTTGCTATCATATAATAAATGGCTGTAAATATTATTGTAGGACATAAATTAAATTGCGTTAGCAAAGAAGTTATAAGGTCTATTGACAAAAATAGACAAGATTTTTTGTGCGATAATATTGTTGTTGTTCCAGATAGATTTTCAATGGTTGCCGAAAAACTTATATTTGAAGTTTTAAACATCAAAGCAACATTTAATATTCACGTAATGGGAATAAATAAACTGGCAAAAAAAATTATTAACGATGCAAAACTTGATTGTGTGTATG
>CASFMG010000013.1 GCA_949295755.1 uncultured Christensenella sp. | reverse complement strand
TGTAAAAGCACAAGCAAAAAGATAAAAGAAAAACAATACAAGACTTATGATTATTGCTTTGATTTTAGGTGTCATTTTAGTTGCTTTTGTAGTTATGTATTCGTTGTCGATGTCAAGACAAACACAACTTAAAATAGATTTAGAAAACATATATCAAAAAAATTTTAACGAACTTGTTGACAATGTAAACAATAGTGAAATAAAACTTTCAAAAGTTTTGGTTTCTGATTATAATTCTTATGCAAAAAAGATGCTAAATGAAATAAGCAAAAACACAAGTATGGCATCTAATAATTTAAGTTCTTTGCCTGTTTCGATAAACGGAATTGACGACACAATAAAATTTATAAACCAAGTGAGTGGTTATACTCAAAGTTTGGCAAACAAAATGGAGAAAGGTGAATCGTTGACCAACGATGACATAAACACATTAACAGAATTAAAATATGCTTTTGACGACTTAAAAAATAATATAAACAAGTTATCAAAAGACATTTATAATGGAAATATTTATAATGAAAGTAATAAATTAGACGGAGATTATAATAACTTTACTGTTAAACTTCAAAATGTTAAAACAACCGATGTTGATTATCCAACAATGATATACGATGGTCCTTTTTCTGAAAGTACGATAAACAAAGAAATTAAAAACATATCAAAAAGTGTAGTATCAAAAGAAATTGTTTTAGAAAAATTACAAAATATATTTAAAAATATTGCTTCAACAAATTTTGAATTTTTGGGCGAAACAAACGGAAAATTTAAAACGTATGATTATGAACTTATAACAAATGATAACAATTCTATATATGTTCAAGTAACTCAAAATGGTGCCGAACTACTTACAATGAGTTGTGCTGATAAAAACAGTGAACAAAATTATAGTGTTGATGACGCAAAGCAAATTGCTAAAAATTTTACAAAACTTGCAGGAATAGACTCAATGGAGTGTGTGTGGAGTGATGTCGTTTCAGGAGATGCATATATAAATTTGGCACCAATTAAAGATGGTATAATTTTGTATCCAGATTTAATTAAAGTTAAAGTAGATTTATATAGTGGAAATGTTATTGGATATGAAGCCAGTGCGTATTTTACAAATCATACGACTAGACAATTAGACAAAGCACAAATCTCAAAGCAAGTTGCTGAAAGCAAAGTTCCGAATATTTACAATAAAGAACAAACAAGACTTGTTTTAGCACCACTTGACTATAACAGGGAAGTATTGTGTTATGAAACCACTTGTACAAAAGACGGTGACACATATTATGTTTATGTAAATGCAATTAGTGGAATTGTTGAAAATATTTTAAAAACAGTTGAAACAGACAACGGAAATTTGCTTTTGTAAATTACCTTTACTTTTTTACAAAACTATGTTAGACTATAGTGGTTAAAGGTAGGGATAATATGGATAAAAATTTGCTCAATGAACAAATTGAAAAATTAGGTATATATGAACTTAGAAGTCTAGCGCGTAGTATGGGCGTTCAAAGTCCTACTAGTAAAAAAAGAGAAGAACTAATAAGTGCAATAAAAGGTATACAAAGTGGAGTAATTAAACCACAATTTAATAACTTTGGAAGACCAGTAAAAAAATTAAGCAATCAAAATGAACTTTTAAGTAATCTTATTATAAATGGCGATAAAGAATTAGAAGATAAAATAAAAAAAGAAGAAAATGACGACAGTGAATATATAGTATTTCAACAAAATTTTGATAGCGATGATAATCCATTAAATTATAATCTTATTTCTTTTAAAGGTATTGTAAGGAAAACCGAAAAAGGTTCTTACTATGCCTTAAACAATTTAAAGATTGGGACAAAAACTTATGTTTTAATTGATGATATGCAAGTGAAAAAATTTAACTTGATAGTTGGAGATTTGATAGAAGGTTCTGCATATATGCATTCAAGTAAGTCATATGCAAAACTAAACAACATTCAATATATTAACGGCGAAGAAAAAGAAAATAATTTTTATGATTTAGATTGTGAACTTATTATTCCAGAAAAAGATTTAGATGAAACGTTAAAGCAGGGGAGATGCAAAATTAATTTTGTTGAAGGCGTTGATGGTTCAATAAACTATATTGCGAAAAAGTCCAAAGAGTATACGCAAAAAGGATTTAATAGCATCGTATTAGGACTAGAAATATCAATAGAAACAAAACTCAAATTGGATAAAATTGAAAACATAACGGAAATTGTTTCATTGATTGAAGATGAAGCATCTTTTAGTTATGATAAGATTTTAGATGCTATAAATCATTCAAATTCAATGTTTTATCACAATAAAAATGTTGTATTGTTCGTGCTTGATGCAATGAGTTTGTATAGAGTTTTAGACGCTGTTTACAAAAGCAATTCAACTTTTCACGACGAGCAAGTAAAATATTTAATACGAAAACTATTAGGAAGTGCTAAATCTTCTAAGGCATCAAGTATTTCAAATATTGTGCTTTTTTATGATTATCAAAAAAATCAATACATAAATGAGTATAATGATTTATTGACAATCACAAAAAGTTAGTTTGCAATAAAAAAGAACACCTTTGGGTGCTCTTTTTTTGTTATTTTTATCTTACTTTCATTTTCTTTCTGAGTAGAATGAACATTACTGTAAGACCAATTACTACTAAACACGATACAACAATCAATATGATTGAAACTGTGTTTAAAGGTTCATTTTTTACAACTCGATACGAATACAAGAGTTTTCCGCTTTCGGAGTATAACTGAACAAAGTATGTTCGTGCAGAAGATAATGTAATGTTGTAGGATGATTGAAGTTTTCCGTCTTGTAACAATTTTTCGGTTAAAAGCAAATCTGCATTGCCAGAAATTTTAAGAATACAATCGCCAACATCTTCAATAAGGTCTGTTGTGTTAAATGAAACTGTTATATCACTTGTTGTTGATGTGTTTTCAGGTATTGATACTAAAATAGGTGGGGTAGTGTTGTTTATCCAGAAACTAAATGTAAATTCTTGATTAAACTCGTTATCGGTACAAATTGTAACTGTGTACATTCCATTTCCTGTTATGGCATCGTTGACGCTTATTAAGAAATTTTTAAGATAAGTTTTTGTTTTGGTAGTGCCATTTTCATTTGTTATTGTTTTATTTACGAGTTTGCCCATATTTTCATTTGTTAAAATGCTTGTAACATCTTCGTTGTTTTTGATTATTTGTTTAACATAATAATCAGCGTATTCAGAAAATTCAAAAGCATATCTTGATTCTTTTGGCTTTATTATTAAGAAGTATAAAGGTTCTTCATTTATTTGTGTTACGGTACCGGAAATTGTTATTGCTGCCGAGAACCAAATTTTGTAAAGGCCTGTTTCTTCAAAAATATACGAATTGTTATCTTTATTTACGGTTGGTTTGTATTCTTCGCCATTTTTTAGTACATAAATTTGTGGTTGTGCATTTGTGTCATAGTATTTTTTTGTTGATGTAGGAATATTTATTTCAACCTTATCATCATAAACTGCATTATTTATTGGAGATTCGCCATTTACTGTATATATAACACTTCTTAAATACCTTATTGTGTATGTGCTAAGTGATGAGTCGAACATATGTACATTTCCTGCTAGGTCGCTAAATGTTAGATAGTATGTTCCTGATGTTGACAATGTTAAGTAGGTCATATCGTTTTCTGTTTTTAATTTTGGAGTATATAAAGTGGCATTATCGTTGTATTTGATGCTGACCGTTACCAAGTTTTCTTTTATTCCATAATATGATTTCCACGCAATTGTTTTTGTTGATGTGTTACTTTCTTCTGTACTAACAGCAAATGTTATAAGTGTTCCACTTAAATCTTGACGAGTTCCTTCGTTTGTGTAATGTGAGTAGTTTGCAAGTATACTCGTGCTTTTTGGAATAACAGTTATCGCTATTGTTTTATAATATTTGTTTACATTTTCACTAGTTAAATTGCTTATTTCATAAATGTATGTTGTGTAACCATTTGTTGTAATAATACTTGGTTTTGACACCTGAATTCCTTGTTCGGTATTAAATAAAATTTCAAATTCGCTTGTATTTATAATGTAATGTTTTGTTACATAATGTGTGTAATTGCCTTCTGTGTAGGAGAACGAGTTGCCTGTTTCTTTTGCATAAACATATTCATTGCCGTTTTTATATACAACTTGATAAAATTCTTGGTCATTATCAACAATGGTAAAATCAAGATATGTGTCGTACTGACTATCAGTAAATATATTTGTATATTTTATTATAATGGAGTAGGTGGCAGGTTCACTCACTGCTTTACCAGAAGAAATTTGCTCTATTGTTCCATCATCGTATTCGAGATATACAAGGCAAGGTATTCTTCCTGCACTTTGATTGAATGTGATTTTTATTTCATTTCCATACATTGTTCCTTTATTAAACAAATCATTTTGAGATTCGTTTTCAATGCCAAGAAGTGTTATGTTTGGGATAATATTGTAAATAACTAAATTTACTGTTTTGTATGGATTGTCCAATACATTCATTATTGCTTCGTATAGTTCAATGTTAAATCTGATTTCTCCGCCAATTAGGCCTTCTGCCATATCTTGCTTTGGAGCATATAGAACAAGAGTATAAATTGAACTTCCTGAAACTGGTTCTAGTACATTTCCAATTCCATCTGTTTTTAGTCTTTCTCTATCTTTTTGCAATGACAAATCATACTTATATGATGTTAGTGATGTTGTTACATTTAAAATAAGTCTATCTTTTTTATCATTGTATTGGTATCGTATTTCTTTTGTTGAGTAATAATACAATTCGCCATTTTCATAATTTTCAACTAATTTTACTTCGCTAGATATTTCATTTTCGATAGTTTCGGCACCATATATGTTTGTTTTTGCGTATTTGTCTTGAAAGTTATCTAGAATGGTATATCTATAAAATCTATCTTTAACAGGGGATTTTACATTTATTTTTATATATGTGTTTCCCAGATAATTTACATAACTTGATGAAATGATACTATTGTTTATAAGTTCGCTTCCGGTTGTTTTAAAATAATTATCGTCGGTTATGTTGTAAATTATATTTTCACTATAAGTGTCATTTGTTTTTACATATTCGGTTATGATAACACTTGTTGCGTAAATGGTTGCATCTTGTTCGTTTGATGATGAAGGTATTTTGATTAAAATTCCTTCTTCATTTGTATAACTAGATGTTTCGCTTGTGTGGATTACTGATAAAGAAGTATTTAATATAGAACAAGATAATGTTATATTGTTGTAATATGGCACTAATGAAATTGTTATATTTTGCTTTTTAGTGTTTGCATTTAAGTTTGCAAAATCTTTAAGAGTTATTTCACTTTTTGAAGGATTATTAACATCGTAAGTAGATAGGTTGTAATAGTTTGAATTTGAGTATGGTGTTTTTAAATATGTTGTGCCATTTATTGTTATTTGATTCCAATCAAAATTGAACATATTTATATTGGTTAATGTTAAATCACTTTTTGCATTGATATTTGTTATTGAATCTAATTGGCCGTATGTGAGTGATTTTTGTGAGCCATTGGTTGTGTATTCAATAGGAAGGGAAGAGGTTTGTTCCATAGCACGAATATTAGTCAAGTATATTGTATAAATTGTTATATTTCCTGCAAGGTCTTTTTCCACAATCTCTATATAACTATTATAGTTATCCTGACTTAACATTTCATTTAGTGTGAAATCATTTAATATTTCAAAATTGCTATTAGAATTTTCCACAATACTTGGCAAGGTTTCTTGTGAATATATTTCATTATATTTGGTTGAAATCAATTTACCATCTTCGCCTTGTGTTCTAAACAATCTGTACATAATTGTGTATGCTTCGCCATCTTCGTGTGAAGTGAAATCAATTATGTTGTTTATATTATTTACATCAACGGCATAAGCAAAGTATTTATATAATCCACTCGCAACAGATGTGTTATATTTTAATTGTACATTTCTTAGTAGGTTTGGATTTATTCCACTTAAAGATACTAATTTGTTTATATTGGTTTGTGGTGCAGTCGTGTCCACTATAATTGTTCTTGATGTTTTGAACTTACCCACATTATAGTCACTTTCTTTTCCTTCAAATTGCATATTTACTGTTATTTTTGTGTTATGGTTGTATGCTTTAAGTTCTTTTAAATTTAAATCAACATAATGCGTTTTACCTTCGGTTTGAATTAAATCTACATCAATTTTTTGGGCACTTGAATTATTGATTGTATATGTAATTTCTTCTCTGTTTATTTTTGCAATAAAATCATTTGAAGAATCCGTCCACGAAAGTCTAATTGTATCTTTGTTTGTGTAATATGTGTTAAAAGAGGTGTCTTTTTGGAGTTCTTCGTTATTTACAGGGTCAACAACACTAAAAGATGGTTCTTGTTCTGTTATTTCAAAAATAAAACTTATTGTATTTTCGCCATATTTTGTGTAGCCCTGAGTAATTATAACTTTATAGTATCCAATTTTTGTAAAAGAAATACCTGAGGTATTTGGATCGTCGGTAAATCTTAAATAACCACGATTGCTTGATATTTCTGGGTCAATGCTATTATAAACTGTTGTTGAGTTGTCTATGGTCGAAAGTTCTGTACTATATTTTATTTGTGCTTTAAGTGCATATGTTGATATTTGAGAAGCATTAGTTTGAGTTATGTTATTTGGGTCATAGTCATAGTAGTTGATTGTGTTTTCTTTATTAAATGTTCCACCATCAGTATAAGAATAACCGTATTTTACAACAGGTATGTAAACAAATACAGGGAGTTTGTTTGTTGTTAGTATTGGTGTGTTTTGTGCCTGTGAATTGTTCGCAAGATAAATGTCTTTAAAAAACATTTTGTTGTTTTCTTCTTCAAGAACTTGTATTTTAATAGATTCTCCAATATAACTATATGTTGAATCTTCTTCATCAACAACGGTTGGAGAAGAAATTATTCCATTTCTATCAACTATGAATGTGAAAGTTCTAGTCATAAAGTCGTATGTTTTATCGACCTGTGATTGTGTTTGGGACAAATTGGCATATGTTCTTGTAATGGTGTATCTTCCTGCTTGAGTTTGATTTACATATGAACTTCCATTATAAACATATTCTTTGTTTATTTCCCAAGAATAAGAACCATCACTATTTAAAATTAAATTTTTATTTTCTGCTGTATTTGTTCTTGAATATATAGTTATTGAGTTTGATGTTTCGCCAAATATATAAGAATAGGCAGATATAAGGCCAGTTGATGGATTTACTTTTTCTTGTGCAATAAATGGACTAAAAGTATAGGTTATACTTTCCACTTCAACAACGCCTTCATCTGGTGTTGGATTAAATTGTAGTGTTAGTATTTCATTTGAATTTGCCAGTGTAGATATTGTTGTTGGAATAAAGTATTGCTCTTTTATACTATCGTGTGGGTCAGGTGAGTATGAGTCGAGTTCAAGTCGTTTTGTGCTTTCGTATAAAAGTAATGTTCTTGAAGCATCTGATGATATTCTAACATCGTGTGTTCCTGAATAATTTTTGGTATAATCCTCTGTTGTCGGATTTTGATAGTTTACTTTTGTATTTGCCTGGTCTATTATGTAATAATTATAATCTTTTTCAACTGCAAGAGTTTGACCATTTGATTGTGTTAAAAATTCTATTGTATCTTCTTTGCCATTTATAATTTGGTTAATACCATTTGAAGATTTTAATACATTTTGAGATATTTGTATTTTTGTAAAATATGTATTTTTTGTATTTATTGACATATTTGTAAAATAGTTGTTATATATGTCTTGTGTGTTTAATATTAAATTTAACCAATCATCACCGCAATTAAATTGAGCACTAGAACTGTCATATGTGAGATTGTTAAATTTTATTACTTTATATTCACCCCAAACAATTGTTGCATCTTGTGAAATTATGTTTAATTCACTAACTTCAACAAATTCGCCGTTTATTTGTTGTAAAATTTGCGCATTTGTTGTGTCAATTATAAATGCAAAGTATTGTTCATTTCCAGCACTGTCATAAATTCTAAAAATATACATTCCGCTTTGCGATAAAATGTTTGATGATGGAATATAGTTGTAACTTTGTGCGTTTAAGTAATTTACTGTTGATAACGATGAATTATCATAATCAAAGTAGTAGTTTGTAGGAACACAACTATAACTATAATATTCTTTAAGTGTTACAGAAGAAAAAGAATTTGTGTTATTTGCAACAATTGGAATATATTTATATTCGGCATAAGTTTGACTTCCGCTATGTTTTTCATTCCAAGAAATTATAACGGGTTGATTTGTTAAAAACTCTATTTGCTTGTTTCGTGTATAATATGTAGAGTTTTGTTGTGCATTAACTGCAAAAATTTGAATATTTTCTATTGCTTGTTTGTCTATTGTGAATGTCGATGAATAACTTCTTGTATAATTTTTCCCAAAGTATAACGTTACAATATAATTTCCATTTTCTGTTGCTGTGTAAGTTTCTTTATTTAAAATTGTCGCTACTTCTGTATATAATCCCGTGTAGTTTGCTTGTTTATATACAATAAGTTTTGTTTTTGCATTAAAAGTTGATGATTGTAGTTCGTTTGCGTAAAATTTTGAAATTTCAACATCTTGGTTTGTATATGCACCATCAAGTAATTGTGTTGAATTATCATCTTTTGATATAATTGACATTTGTTCTGTGTCTTTGCTTATTTCAAAAACAAACCATTGACATCTTAAAAATTCAGTTTCTGTATCGCTTATTTTTGATGTTTCAAAACTGTCGTCAGAAAATCCTTGAATATTTGAATTGTTTTTATAAACTAATTTTAATAAGTATACGCCACTTTGGGTAAGGGGACTATTATCGTAATTCTGCTTGTCACCAGCGACAAAATCTCCATCAGCATCTTGTGTGAGTATATAATATCCGCTTTGTGTGTCAGAAATACTACTATTATCTGTGTTAAATATTTCTACATTATATTTAAACTGAACAGGTGCTTGATTAGTTGATGGTATTTTAATCGATTCCTTGTTTATTTGATTTAACAAATTTTTAAGAACAGTTTCTTCGGTATTGTTTAAAGATTGGTTATAATTGTTTCCTGACAAATATGTAACATCACTATATTGATCTTCAATTATTCCGTTTTCATAAACTTTAAATTCTTGTGTTGTTGAACTGTTTACATCAGAATAATAGGCTTGATAACCAAAAATATCTATACAATCCAAAAGTTTTGCTTGTGTTATGTTTGATGGTTTAGGAGAAATATTGTCTACGCTATTGCCGTAAACATATATAAAGTTGTAATTGATTGTGTAACATCCTAAATCGTTAAAATATATTGTTACAAGATTATTATCATTTTCTACCACTGTTACGATGTTGTTATCGATAATAAGACTTGTTCCGTTATATGTTATGTTTTGTGTTTGAGTTGTTGTTTGAAAAGTTTTTGTAATTTGTAAATTGATATTTGTTTTATTAAATGTTAAATAAGGCACTTGGTTTGTGGAAACATTATCATCGTTTTGATATTGATATTGATATTGGTACGCTCTGTCATAAAGAGACGAATTTACTTTATTTGCGTTTGCAATAGAAGTGTTAACGGTTTGACCATTATAATAATTTGTGTCTAAAACTACATAAAATGTAAATGTAAAAGTTTTTGTTTGGTCAACTCCATTTTCGTTTATTATGTAATTTATTGTTAAATCATATTTACCACAAGGACTTTGAGTCCCTGAAAAAGAAGCGTTTAATGTAAAAGAGATTGTTGAATATGAGATATTTATTCCATAAACTTGGCTTAACTCACTATTGTCATATGATTGACCGTTTAGTGTAAAATATGGAGAAATATGTTTTATTGGGTTAGGCGATGTTCCAGAATCAATTTGTAATTTTGCCTCAATGCTATGAGTTGGCAAAACATAAGCAACTCCATTATTTTCTATCTTGCTTATAGGGGTGGCTCCGTCATTTTGATATTGTATTACAGTAAAATATTCCGGAATTTCATTAGCACCATAAATTACTTTATTTTGCGAATTATTAAAAAAATAAATACCACAAAAAGATAATGAAAAAACAAAAAAACTAAATAATAAATTTATTAAATATTTTTTT
>CASFMG010000012.1 GCA_949295755.1 uncultured Christensenella sp. | reverse complement strand
AAGTGAAGTTGGAACACACAACATAAAATTTGTTATAGAAAATGCAGAAAGTTTACCACAATCAAATTATGTGTTAAATGTTTCGGCAACAGGAACAATACTAAAAAGAGAAATTGTTTTGCAAATAAACAAAAAATTAGTATATTCAACAACTAACATATATCAAATTGTGGCAAGTGATTTTGTAGTATCACAAGATGTAGGAGATAAACTTCTTTCAACAAATACGTTAAGTGGCTTTGCAGAATTTACAAAAAATGAAGTAGGAAATGTTGATATAAAAAGTGTTGATTTAACAAATTTAAGAATTGTTAATGAAACTAATGATGTAACATCAAATTATTCTATTAGTTTAATAGGCAATATTGAAGTTGTAAAAGTTAAAATCAATTTATCATTTGATGATATTGTAACAGAGTATACATATTCAGCAAATCCTGTACAAATTTCGCCAATTATTACATTTGTAAATTCAAGTGAAAAAACAGATGTATCTATTGATGCTTTTTA
The DNA here is from genome assembly GCA_949295755.1 of uncultured Christensenella sp. Lineage (GTDB taxonomy): Bacteria > Bacillota > Clostridia > Christensenellales > UBA1242 > UBA5893. The sequence continues at coordinate 57,448 of CASFMG010000012.1, read as the reverse complement.
TACTTCTGCTGGTTATAACTCTAATAATCCACCAACAAATGTTGGTGCGTATCAAGTAGAATTTAGTATTGCATCACAAAATTACGAAATACAAGGCATAAACACATTCAATTTTGCAATTTTAGAATATCAATTAACACTAAATAGTGGTGATATTCCAAACAATTACTTTAATAAAATATATGGAGAAGATGACCCAATTTTAGCGTACGCAATAAATACTCCATTAAATGAAAAAATAACAATACATTTTTCAAGAATAATCGGAGAAAATGTTGGAAAATATGATTTAATAATTGAAAATTGGGACAATGAAAATTATAATATTACTATAGGTGTTGACGCATTAAAAGAATTGTTTGAAATTTTAAAAGCAAGTACTTTAAATGTTGTTATAACTGCAACAGAAAAAAATATTGGATTGTTGCAAAAAGAGTATGATAATAATTACATACAATATATAGATATAACTACACTCGATTACACAGCAAACGAAGAAATTGTTTATGGAACAATAAATTTTGATGGAATTGATGTTGGAACATATGCTTTGTCAGGTTATGATGTTAGTTGCGATAATTATGAAACTTGCGTTGTAACAAGCCAAGTCGAATTTGTTATAAACAAAAAAGTTATATCGCTTAGTGCTAATAATTTAGATAAAGTTTACGATGCAACAAACATATTTAAGGGCGATATATCAATATTAGATAAAAATAGTCAAAAACTTGATACTAAATTTTCTTTAACTGCAACAGGCACTTATAGTCAAAAAGATGTTAAAAATAATATTGCAATAAATGTTACATTCCAAGGCGATGACATAAATAACTACAATGTAACAAATAATCTTTTTGGAAATATTACAAAAAGAACTGTAAATATTATTCCAGATGCAAACCAATCCATTATTTATGGAACAGAAGACTTTAATATAACTTATACGATAAGTGATTTGAATGTAGATAAATTACAAGATTATGCAAGCGAAATATCGGGCAATTTAATTATTGAATATCTTTTAAATGAAACAAAATTTATTGCAGGCAATTATGAAATTAAATCAAAACTTGATTCAAACAACCTAGATTTAGTTTTGCAAACAGGAGTTATTTTCACAATTCAACAAAGAGAATTAAACATTGTTTGCGATATGGGATTTAACAAAGTGTTTGATGGAAATGCAAATATTATTGGCAATTTAACAATAAACAATTTAGTTGACGGCGATGATGTAAGCGTAGTTGCAAATTATGACAATGCAAATGTTGGAACCAATAAAACAATAACATTTACATTAAGTGGAACTGATTCAAATAACTATTTTGCTAACGACATACTTGGAGCGATTACAGATAAGAGTGTTTCAATAATTTATCAGTATATTGAAGACGACTTTGAAATAATCAATCCAGAGCGTATGGAAAACAATGAGTTATTGTCTTCTAACTTGATTTATGGACAAAAAATATCAGTTATGCCAATACCACAACACGAAGGGTATGATTTTGCTGGTTGGTATTTAGATGGAAACTTAATAAATGAAAATACAATAATAGATGAAAATAATTGGCCAGTTGACCAAACAGAAAAAACTGCATATGCAAAATGGACAATTAAAAAATTTAATTTAAATGTTGTTTTAGCAACAAAAGTAAACGGCGAGTTTTTAACTGATAGTGATAAACAAGGTGGAACAATAACAAATATAAATGGGTTATACAACTATTATCAAGATGTTTCACTCATTGATATAGCATCAGCAAATTCCGGTTATGAATTTTTGGGTTACAGTTTTGATATAGATTGGGAACCATCATTAGAAATAGAAAATGTAACAATAGAAGCAAAAAACAATGTTATTTATGCAAAATTTGCACCAAAAACATTAACACTCACATTAGATGCAAATGGTGGAACTTTTAAATCTAATACAAAATGGACATTTAGTGAAAATGACACCAAGGCAACAATTACAGTTGAATTTAATTCGACCTTGTCATCAAATAGTGCTCAACTTGTTGAAGCATTTAAAACAGGATTTAGTCAAGATATAACAAAATGGCAAACAGAAGAAGGACAAATAATTGAATTTAATGAAAACACAGTACTTGATGATTCTTTCTATCCAAACAGAACTTTAAAAGTGGTTTATATTGCAAATGGATATCAAATAATATTAAATGCAAATGGTGGATATTTTGAAAATGTTGATGAGTTGGTTTGGAACATAGTAGATGTAGACGACCAAGACAGACCAATACAAATTTCAAAAACTGCAACATTTAATAGTCCAGTTGGCGAACTTATTGAGCCAAAACGAGATGGCTATACATTTAGTTCGTGGTCAAATGAGCAATTAAACGAAGATTATGTTTGGGATTATGCAGAAACAACTTCTTTTGATGCTATATGGAAAGAAAATGATTATCAATTAGAAATAAATAGCACTCACGCAAATGTTTTGATTGATGTAATTGATAGTGAAGGAAACACAATAACATCTCAAATAATAGACGGCAAAAATAATAGTCAAATTATATTAGATGTTAAAACTTCTTATAGTGTAAATATTACTTTAACAGAAAATATAGGTTATACATTTGAAAAATGGACATCAACTTTAATTGATTTAAACAACAGCACAGAAAAAGAAATTTCTATAAATCAATTTTTGGATAATTACACTTTAACTGCAAATTTTGTGCAAAACGACAACACGATTACAATTAAAGTAAATGACAAAAATCGTGGAATTGTTAGTGCTGAAAGTCAAACAACACAACAAACAGGAGAAATTTCTTTAGTTGCAAAAACTGAAAGTGTTGTTGAAATAAATGTTGAATGCAACGAAGGTTACGAAATAGAATCGTGGGAAGTAGAGAGTGAATATGACTACACATTATCTGGAAACAATTTGAGTTTAACTCGAACATTACAAAATTTTGTTTCAGATATAACAATAACTGTAAATATAAAACCAAGTTTAAACACTGTATCAATTTCTTCATTAGACAACAAAGGTACATTTACAATAGATGGAATTGTAAACGATGTGATGTATTACCAAGCAAATGTTTACACAGAACAAACATTAACATTTACAATTACACCGTCACACGGATATAAAGTTGACACAAATTTAAGTTCTTGGATTTTTGAAACAATTTCACCAAACAAAGGTTCGTTTGTTATCGTAGATAATATAGACAGTGTTTCAGTTACAATTAGCGGAATAACATCAAATGGAAGTATTGTTATTCCGTATGTATATGATTCATTTACAATAAAAGTTGTTGCAGTAAAACACGATGTGGAATTTGATGTTGACATTGATGCAATAAATATTGTCGAACTTGATATTGATGGAAGTATAACCAAACTAAATTCTAATTCATCATTTAGTGCAAATTACAACAAAGAGATAATTTTAACTCCAAACAATGATGTTTATATTGGTTATTCGTTTGGCTCTTGGTCATCAAAAAATGATATGGAATATAGTTTAACATCAACTGATGGTCTTATAAGTATTGGAGAAAACAATGAAATTGTATTCCAAATTAAAGATGATTTTACGATATATCTTGTGTATAACATAAATAAGTATAGTGTTAAATATTCTGTAAACTTTAACGAGAGAGGTTCATTATCAATAGATGGAGTTAAAGATATATATTCATATGACCAAACTATAAAATATGGATACGATGCAAAAAGTGTTACAGCAGTTGAAGATGAAAATCATTACTATCAGTTCTCCAAATGGGTAAAAGTAAATGATGATGGAACTTTTGAAGATTATTCAACACAATTAAGCATTTTAGTAACTAGAGTTACGCAGAACTATGAATTTATTGCAGTGTTTGTTGGAAAACCAATAACACTTACAATAAATGTCACTTTGCCAAATAGTGAAATATTTACAACTGATGAAATAGATTTTGCAAGTTTAAATATTACAGAAAATTCTAACACACAACTTGTTGACACAGTTAAAAACAACAATGTTATAACTTATACAATTTCAACATATAGTGGCGAACAAATAAACTTTAATATTGAAGAAAAATCAGGTTATGAGTTTAGTGATTTAATAATTGATCCAAGACTTGATTACAACAAAGTCGGCACTGATTTCACAATTAAAAACTTGTTTATACAAACAAATATAAACATAAATATAAAAGCAAAAATAAATACTGTTAAATTTATTGTTGATGGAATAGGTGCAAACATATTTGAGTATTCTAACAACTCTTTGGGCGTTACCCAAATAGAGTCATCAAAAGACAACAAAGTATTTACAGCATATGTAAAAACGGGTGGAAGTGTTTCGACTGTCCTTTATATACTAAACGGTTATAAATTAAATGAAAACGATTACTTTATAACTCCTATTCCTGTTGTAGAATCGTCTATTTATAACGCTTATTCATATGGAAAAATAGAAAATGTTACAAAAGATGAAGTGATTACAATTTCAATTTCACCTTATAAATATTTAATAACCTTTGATTATAATTATTTAGACGGTCCAACAAGTGTAACTAGCAGTGTAAACTTTGGTGAAGCAACATTTGAACCACTTCTTTCTAGCGATGTAACATCTCCACAAAGATATCGTTATGTATTTGCAGGTTGGAATACAAAAATTGATGGAACAGGAATTAACTACTATTTTGAAGGTGCAAATATTTATTCAATAGAAACAGTAAATGGCATAAATGAAAAAATTTATGGATTTAAAGGTTCTAGTGATGCAAATCTTTCTAGCGATGTCAACTATGATTATGAATGTACTTTGTATGGCATTTGGGAAAAAGAAAGATATAAAATAGATTTAGTATTTGTACCAAATTTTGCTGTTTCAGATTTAGGGTTGTCATATCAAGACATTTTCCCAAATACACTTGACAGATTTACAAATTACAATGAAAACAATCAAATTACAGGCATTAGTTATGTACCTGGTGCACAAGTGAGAATTGTTGCTCCACTTGGACTTTTGAACTACACATATTATGGTTGGTCATATAGTCCTGATATAACAGATAAATCACAACTTAATACAACCCAATATAACGAAGTTATGGGCGAAGAAAATATTGTTGTTTATCTATACTACACAATACATATTGATGTGGTGGCTTATGTTGGTGGTAGTGCACAAATTTCAGATAGTGAACCACTTTATAATCAGGTTGTTCAATTAAGTGCAATTTGTGATGAAGGTTATGACTTTTTGAGATGGTTAAAAGGTTCACAAGAAATTGAAAATTCAACAAGTTCAATAGAACAAACAATATTAACTCCAACAACATATTATGCAGAGTTTATTGGTAAGCAAGTTAATGTTATTATTGAACAAACAGAGCACGCAAAATTAAGAATTTCAAGTGATACAGCGCATAATGATAACATTTATAGAGTTGGAGATACAATAAGACTTGAAATATATGATTTAGATTATGGCTATTTCCACAAATCTTGGTTAGGCGAATATAGTGAAGTAATAACAAATAACACATATAAAATTAGTGCAAAAGATTTGTCGCGTGGTTATGTCAAATTCAAATTAGACATTGCACCATACACAATAAATGTTCAATTTGTTGTCGAAAATGGAATTGGTGGTGTATTTGAAATAGATGGAAGCGAAACTATAAATACTGTTAAATCATATACATACGACACAAATTTGACATTTAAGTTAAACACAACAATTAGATACGAACTAATTGCACTTACATTAAATGGTAATCCAATAGAATTCAATACAATAACAATGCTAATAAATCAAGCAAATGGATTTATTACAAATTCTACAAATGTAATCAAGGCAACATATAAACAACTTTTATGGATTGATGTTTGGGAAATGTTTGGAGGAATGGGAACAGAAAACGACCCTTACATTATTACAAACGAAAAACAACTCGCTGCAATGGCATACCTAATAAACAATAATGTTGAAGCAAAGGGCACAATTCCATATGCTGATGGTTACTATGTTGTTAGAGCAAACTTTAATCTTTTAGAAAGATTCTGGCAACCTATAGGAACAGAACAAAATCCATTCAATGGAACATTTGATTTAAAAAATTATAGAGTTACAGAACTTCTACTTGATAAAGAATATGCCGTTACTCATCTTGGAGGTTTGTTTGGCTACATAACAGAAAATGCTAAATTTTTAACCAGTCCAAGTGACTTCACAGTTGCAATGATAATTATGGGTAGTGTATTGGGACTAATTCTTTTAATAATTTTGATTATAATTTTGATTATAATATCAAAACGAAAGAAAATGAGAAAATTATCAACCGCAATGAGTATTCAACCTATAAACAAACAAAGCATTGAAGATGATGATAGTGAAGAAGAAAGTAACGATGACAAAAAAAAATAACATAAAAATTCACCTGCATAGGTGAATTTTTATTGTTTAATAGATTTCGATGTGATAATATTTTGTAGGAGAAAAAAATGAGTAATATTGCAGTTATCGGTGGTGGTGCAAGTGGAATGATTTGTTCTATTTTTGCGTCAAAAAATAATAGCGTAACTTTGTTTTGTAATGATGATAAAGTTGGTAAAAAATTATTAGTTACAGGAAATGGCAGATGTAACTTAACAAATTTAAAAAATTTTGAAAATTCATACAACACAAATATTTTAAATTATTTAAATAAATTCAATCAAAAACAAACATTAAAATTTTTTAAAAATCTAGGACTATTAACATATGCTGACCAAGAGGACAGAGTTTATCCATTGTCTAATAGTGCCAAAAGTGTTATAGATGTTCTTGTTACTAAATTAAATAAAAATAAAGTTATAATCAAAAAAAACGAAGAAGTTTTATCAATAAAGCAAGTGAACGACAAATATGAGATTACAACTCGTGAAAAAAATTATATTTATGATAAAATTGTTATCTCGGTTGGTAGTAATACTACATTTTTGGAACAATTAAACATAAAGTATAATAATTTTTCACCAAGTTTAGTTTCATTAAAGACAAAAGAAGACACGCATAATTTGGCTGGGTTAAGGCTCTCAAATGTTGAAGTATCACTTGTGATAGATAATAAAAAAATTATAGAAAAAGGAGAAGTACTTTTTAAAGATAAAGGGCTTAGTGGAATTTGCATTTTTAATTTGTCGGCATACCTTGCAAGGCAAAAAAATTATAATACTAAAATTTGTATAGATTTAATTCCAAATCTAAATAAAGAAGATTTAACAAAATTATTAAATGAAAGATTAGATTACAATTTTTTAAACGCAAAAGAATTTATGCAGGGTATATTTAATGAAAAAATAAATAATTATGTGTTAAAAATGTGCAAAATAAAAAATGAAGAAAAAATAACAAAAAAACACATTGATATTTTAACAAATGCTATTAAATCATTATCGTTTAATGTTTTAGGCTATTATGAAAATAATCAAGTTAAAAGTGGTGGAGTGTCTCTTAACAATTTAACAGACTTTTTACAATATAAAAGTTTAAAAAACTTGTATTTTACCGGCGAGATAATAGATGTAGATGGTCTTTGTGGTGGATATAATTTACAATGGGCTTGGACAAGTGGAAAAATTGTTGGAGAAAATATATGATAAAAATAAACCTAAATAATATTCCGTTAAATTACGATGATAATTATTTAATAAATAATATATCAAAAAAATTAAATATAAATAAAAATCAAATAAAAAATATTAAAATAATAAAAAAGTCGCTAGACGCAAGAAAAAAACCAAATATTTTTTATTATTTATCTGTTGCAGTTGAATTTTTAGATAACTTATTAGAAAAAAAATTTAGTTATGAAAAAATCAAATTAGATTATAGTGGATTATTATATAATAAAATAAAAAGCAACAAAAAAATTGTGGTTGTTGGGTTTGGTCCAAGTGGAATGTTTTGTTCACTTGCTCTTGCCAAAATGGGATTAAATCCAATAGTTATCGAGCAAGGAGATTGTGTTGAAGATAGAATAAAAAAAGTAAAAGACTTTTGGGAACAAGGTAAACTTGATACTCTTTCAAATGTTCAATTTGGAGAAGGTGGTGCAGGAACTTTTAGCGATGGCAAGTTAAACACAAATTTAAAGTCAGATTTATGCAATAAAGTTATAAACGAATTTTACATTCACGGAGCACCAAAAGAAATTTTATATGAAAGCAAACCACATATTGGAAGCGACAAACTTTGCGATGTTGTTAAAAATTTAAGAAAAGATATTATTTCACTTGGTGGCGAAATAAAATTTAATACAAAGCTTGTAAATATTTTTATAAATGATAACAATGTGAAAAGTGTAGAAATATTGAACACACTGACCAATGAAAAAAGTGTAATTATATGCGATGTTTTGTGTCTTTGTTTAGGTCATAGTGCAAGAGAAACTTTTAAATTATTAAAAAAATTAAATTTAAATATAAATCAAAAACCTTTTGCAATGGGAGTTAGAATAGAACAAAAAGCAGATAATATCAACAAAATGCAATACGGAGAAAATTATTCAAAACTTCTTCCAAATGCTGATTACAAACTTGTAACACATCTAAATAATAAAAGAAGTGTTTTTACTTTTTGTATGTGTCCGGGTGGAATGGTTGTTGCATCTTCATCAAACAATGGAGAAATTGTAACCAATGGAATGAGCAATTTTAAACGAGATAACAAATATTCAAATAGTGCAATTTTAGTTAATGTTATGCCAAGCGACTATAAAAGTAATGATGTTCTTGCTGGAATATATTTTCAAGAAAAATATGAAAAACTTGCATATAATCTTGGTGGTGGAAATTTTAGTGCTCCTGTTGAAAGTGTGGGCTCATTTTTAGATAACAAAGCAAATAAGGGACAATGTTCATATTTGCCAAATTATAAATTTGTTAATTTAAAAAATTGTTTGCCAAATTTTGTTTATTCAAGTTTAAAAGAAGGATTAAATATTTTTAGAAAAAAATACAAATACTTTGCTTTAGATGATGATGTCTTAATTGGTGTTGAAACCAGGAGTAGTTCGCCAATAACAATTCTTCGTGATGAAAACTTAGAGTCCAACATTAAAGGAATATATCCTTGTGGAGAAGGAGCAGGATATGCTGGTGGTATTGTTTCAAGTGCACAGGACGGTATAAAAGTTGCACAGGCAATATATAATAACTTAGTAAACAAAAATAAAAATTAAATGCATAAAAAAACTTTATATTGCTATAAAGTTTTTTTATTTAATATTACAAATACCCAATATAACATCAGTTAAATTTGTGTTTATTTGTTCAAAATAATTTATAACATTTAAAAAACAAGTGTATTTTCTTATTTTCTGTTCCATTGAAACAGTGTCTTGAATAATGTTCTTTTTTGCTCGTATTTTTAATTTAACAATTTTTTCAAGTCTTTTTATTATTTGCTCCAACAAAATTGAATTTGTTAATCCACCTTGATTTATTGTTTCATCCATTATTTGTCGCATATCTTTTAAATTTTCTTCCATAAGTTGTTTTATTGCAAGTATAATTTTTAATTGTTTTTGTGTGAAATTTACTTTTTTGTTGTTATATTTGCAAGAGTCAATCAGTTTTATTATATTAACATTTGTTTTTTCAATGCCAATGTATGTATTGTTTAAATCTCGTTTATTATCAATATCACTATCAGATAATCCACCGCCAAGTTGTAATAAGTTTTTATTCATATTTTGTGTTGATATAATAATGTCATTTAATTTTTGTTTTAAAGATTCATCATTTTCATCTTCAAATGTGGAAACATATTTCATACTATCTTGCAAATAATCACAAGTATTATTAAAGAAACTAAGTGCATTTGCGTTTAATTGTATTAGACCGAGTGTTGGCATTAAAGATATTTGTTCTAGCGACTTTTCTTTTTTATCAGGCAAAATTCTATCCAAAAAGTTTTTAAACATTTTTGCAAAAGGAAGAGTTATTATTGCCGTTATAACATTAAATATAATATTTATAAAAATTAGTTGCCAAGTTGTATTATTTAAAAATGAAGTTAATAAAGTTACCCAATCAAAAAAACTAAACAAACAAAAAATTATTGTTCCAACAATATTAAATGCCAAATAACTCAAACTTGCTTTAAATGCTTTTCTGTTTTGAGATAATCCGATAAATAGTAATGTTATACAAGTTCCAATATTCATTGCATAAATAACATAAACTGCGTTGTTTAATGATATAAGCATTGGCGTCATTGACAAAATTGAAGCGAGTATCGCCATCGTACCAATGGGACTGTTTATTAGGGCAGACATAATAAGTCCCAAACAAAACAAGATAAAAGGATTGTTTATATTAAAGAAAAAATCAACAAAACCTTGTGTTTTTGATAATTCGTTTGTTGCCATTGACATTAAAGATAATCCAATAAACAGCAATCCTAATCCACAAAGACATAGCCCCCAGTTTTTTACAGTGTTATTTTTTATAAATAAAGTAAAAAAAACACCAACAAGCAATAAAAGTCCAAAATAGCCCATAATATTTACGCCTTGAAAAATTAAAAGTAGCATATTTAAAGCACTTCCAATATTTGAACCAATAATTAAACAAATAGATTGTGTTAATCCTAGAATACCAGCACCACAAAGACCTATAATAAGCGAAACAGAAGCAGTGCTAGATTGAAACAAAATTGTTATAATACTGCCAAAACCAACATTTTTAAAATTACTGTATTTGTATTTTGCAATATTTTTTCTAATTTTTGTTCCACAAATTTTTTCAAAAGCACCACTCATAATACTTGTACCAAACAATATAAGTGCAATTCCTGACAAAAAATTTACAACCATAGAAATCCCTTTATTTAGTGTATTAAAATTTTAAAAATTATATTTATAGGTATATTAAATATTATACTATAATTGTCAATAATTAAAAACTAAATATGTGTATTTTACTTTGCAGTGGTTAAAATTATTGTTATTAGTTGCAAAAGAATTTTGGTTGATATATAATAACAAAGCATAGGAGAGAATTATGTTAGACATAAATTTAATTGTAAATAACACAAAATATGTGCACGATGCATTATTAAAAAAGGGATTTGATGTTGATTTTAAAAATGTTATAGACCTTTATAATCAAAGAAAAGATTTGATTGTTAAAAATGACGAATTAAAAACAGAAAAAAACAAACTTTCAGCATCTGTGCCTGTTGTGAAAAAACAAGGTGGAAACATACAAGAAATTTTTGAAAAAGTTAAGGAGTTAAATAAAAAAATCGACGAGTATGATGCAAACTTAAAACAAGTAGAAGAAGATATAAAAAACTTTTTATCTCCACTTCCAAATATGCCAGATGATGATTTACTGCCGGGCGAAAAAGAAAATAACAAGGTTGTAAAAGAATTTGGTGCAAAGCCAGAGTTTAATTTTAAAGCCAAAGACCACGTTGAACTTTGTGAAAGTTTGGGACTTATAGATTATGAGAGTGCTGCAAAAATAAGTGGAAGGGGTACTTGGCTTTATACTGGTATTGGTGCTAGGTTAGAATGGGCGCTACTTAATTATTTTATTGATACTCACATAAATGACGGATATAAATTTATTTTGCCGCCACATATTTTAAATGAAGAAAGTGGATACACAGCCGGTCAATTTCCAAAATTCAAACAAGATGTTTTTTGGCTTGAAGGAACTGAACCGAAAAAATTTATTCTTCCAACAGCAGAAACTGCACTTGTAAATATTCACAGAAATGAGATATTAAAAGAAGAAGATTTGCCAGAAAAATTGTTTGCATACACTCCTTGTTATAGATGTGAAGCAGGATCATACAGAACTGAAGAAAGGGGAATGATAAGAGGTTATCAATTCAATAAAGTTGAAATGTTCCAATATGCAACAGAGAAAAACAGTAAACATAGTTTTGAAGAACTTGTTGATAAGGCGTGCAAGTTAGTTGAAGGGTTGGGTCTTCATTTTAGATTAAGCAAACTTGCAGCAGGAGATTGTTCACATAGTATGGCAAGAACATACGATGTTGAAGTTTGGATTCCAAGTATGGGTATATATAAAGAAGTATCCTCTGCAAGCAACGCAAATGATTATCAGGCAAGACGGGGAAACATAAGATACAAAGATAAAGAAACAGGAAAGATAAAATATTGTCATACACTAAATGCATCTGGACTTGCAACGTCAAGAGTTCTTCCAGCACTTGTTGAACAGTGCCAAAATGAAGATGGTAGTGTAACAATTCCAGAAGTTTTAAGAAAGTATATGGGTGGAATTGAAAAAATTTATCCAATAAAAAAATAATACTAAAATAAAGCAATTCAATTTGCTTTATTTTTTAAAGGTATAAGGAGAAAAAATGTTAAGAAAAACAAAAATAATAGCAACACTTGGACCAAGCAGTGATAGTGAAAAAATGATAGAAAAGTTAATAAAGGCAGGAGTTAATGTTTTTAGAATAAATTTCAGTCATGGAACTTTTGAGAATATAGAAATGTATATAAAAAGAGTTCAAAAAGTACGAGAAAAATTAAATATGTCAATATCTATTATGGTTGATACTCGTGGTCCAGAGGTTAGAGTTTGTTCGTTTAAAGACAAAAAGATAATGTTAAAAAGGGGACAACAATTCTCTTTTGTTTCAAATAATGTTATTGGAGACAACACAAAAGTGCAAATAACTCAAAAAATTTGTGTGGATAATGCCAAGATTGGTGGCATAGTGCTTGCAAATGATGGAAAATTAAAACTAAAAATAATAAATAAAAAACCTAATGAATTGGTTTGCAAAGTGTGTGCAGGTGGAGAACTTAGAGACAATAAAAGTTTGTCGTTTGTAAATCAACATTTTGATTTTGAATACTTAAACGAAAAAGACAAACAAGACTTAAAACAAGCACTTGTGCTTGGTGTTGAATATATTAGTGCAAGTTTTGTTAACACTAAAAAAGATTTGGAAGAACTAAAAAATTATGTTTACCAATTCGATAAAAATATAAAGATTATTGCAAAAATTGAAAATAGAACAGGAATAAATAATCTTGATGAAATAGTTGCAAACTGTGATGGCGTTATGGTTGCTCGTGGAGATTTGGGTGTTGAAGCAAGTTTTGAAAAACTACCAATTTATCAAAGAAAAATAATTAGTTTTGCCAAGAAATATTCAAAAACAAGCATCGTTGCAACTGAAATGCTAGAAAGCATGATAACATCAATTCGTCCAACTCGTGCCGAAATTAGTGATGTTGCAAAAGCAGTATTTGATGGTGCGGGTGTTGTTATGTTATCTGGCGAAAGTGCAATGGGACATGACCCAGTGTCTTGCGTAAAAACAATGGTAAAAATATTAAAAGAAGCAGAAAGTGAGTTTGACTATTATACTAAGTTTAACAATATGCCGAAAAATCCAAAGACAAGCAACGACCTAATTATACAAAGTGCAGTAAATGCAAGTTTCTTTTTAGGTGTTAAGGCAATAGTAACATACACAAGTAAAGGTACAAATGCATTAAAATTTTCAACAAAATATGCAAAGGTTCCTATCGTGGCTATTGCAGACACAAAAAAAACATTTAACGCTTTGTCCATGATTTCAAATTGTGTACCTGTATTATCAAAAAAAGAAGATGATATATTCAGTCAGGCAAAATCAATATGTTTAAAAAACAAGATTGCACAAAAAAATGATTTAATAATTGTAACAACAGGAACAACAGACAAAATTTCAAATGTGTTAAAATTTGTAAAGATTTAATAAAAAAACTCTACTATATGGTAGAGTTTTTTTAAAAATTTTTAAAACGATAGTCCTTTTTCTTGGTCTCTTAAAAATCTTTGATAATTTTCAACAAGTGACATATCTGTGTATTGGTTTGCATTTAATATATATGCCTTGTTTTCAGTTAAAACAATGGTTACAATTGAATCGTTGTATTTAGTTGGATTTTGTTTTATTTCTTTAATTGCTATAGGTAAAGTCTCTTGACTTACAAGTTTGGCTAAAATTGGAATATATCTAACGATGTAATTTCCTTTTTCATTTACACAATAATCAAAAAACACATGGTCATTACCATAATTTTCAACAAAGTCTATTATTTGATTTTTAGTTAATTTCATAAAATTTCCCCTTATATTAAAAAGATAACATACTTTTTACAAAAGTTCAATAGTACTAATAAAATAATTGAAAAAAAATAAATTTTGTGATATTATACTTTGGCATGGAAGGATGTCAGAGTGGTTGAATGTGCTGGTCTCGAAAACCGGTATGCCCGAAAGGGCATCATGGGTTCAAATCCCATTCCTTCCGCCAAAAAAAGTATAAAATTTTTAACATTAATATATTTAAAAATTATTTTATTTTGTAAAAATATTATATACAATAGTGTTAATATATAAGGATTAATTATGATTTTACAAACAAAAAGACTTTTATTACGACCATTAACGAATGGCGATATAAATGATTTTTATGAAATTTTTAGTGGCGATAAAGTTGATGTTTTTGTAAAAAAAATGTCGTATGAACAAGTAAAAACTTATTTTGAAAAAAGAAAACAATATAGTCCAAATCCATATTCGTTTGGTGTTGTTTTAAAAAGTAATAACAAAATGATAGGAACTATTGGTATTAAAGAAAAAACTGCCCATATTGGAGAATTATCATATGTTTTTAACGAAAAATATTGGGGTAACGGATACGCTAGTGAAAGTGTTAACGAAATTCTAAAAAATGCGTTTTTAAATTGGAGTTTTGTAAAAATTAAAGCAGATTGTCAGTTTGATAATTTAAATTCCAAAAAAATTTTACATAAATTTGGTTTTGGTTTTGTTTATTCCAACAATGATAGAAAAAGTCATAAAACTAATAAAAATGTACAATTTGATTTTTATGAACTTAGTTTTTGTGATTATCAAAACAAACCTTATGTTTGACAAAATATATTTTTAAACTTAAACTAGAAGAGATATTATTTAATTAAAAGGATACACAATGAAAAGAGTATTAACTGGAATTAAACCAACAGGTTATGCACATCTTGGAAATTATTTTGGTGCAATTAAACCTGCCATAGAATTGAGTAAAGATGAAAACTATGAATGTTTTTATTTTATTGCTGATTACCACGCACTTACAACACTTAAAACAAAAGATGAAATGAAAGAGTATTTTTATAATATTGCTTGCACTTGGCTTGCTTGTGGACTTGATCCCAATAAGGTTGTTTTTTATAGACAAAGTGATATTAAAGAAGTTTTTGAAATAAATTGGATTTTGTGCAATGTAACACCAAAAGGTTTAATGAATAGGGCTCACGCATATAAAGCGTGCGTAGAATTCAATGAGCAAAACGATTTAGATAAAGATGCTAATGTGAATATGGGGTTATATAACTATCCAATACTTATGGCTAGTGATATCTTAACTTTTGGTGCTGATTTAGTACCTGTGGGGCTAGACCAAAAACAACATATTGAAATTGCAAGAGACATTGCCATTGCTTTTAATAAAAAATATGATAATGTTTTTAATAGTCCTGATTGTTATATACAAGAAAATGTCAGTACATTAGTTGGTCTTGATGGTAGAAAAATGAGTAAGAGTTACAATAATACAATCCAACTATTTACCGACGAAAAAGAATTAAAGAAAAAAATAAATAAGATTGTAACCGATAGTAAACTTCCTGGTGAACCAAAAGATGTTGATTGTACAATCAATAAATTGTATAAACTTTTTGTTGATGAAAACAAGGCAAAAGATTTTGAACAAAAATTAAAAGAAGGACTTGCTTGGGGAGAAGCAAAAAATATGCTTTTTGAAGTCGCAAATGATTATATTAAACCAATGCGTGAAAAATTTTTGTACTATATGAAAAATAAAAATATTGTTGATGAAATCTTAAAACAAGGGGCAGAAAAAGCACAAAAACTTGCCAAAGAATATTTAAAAAATGTAAGAATAGCCATTGGTGTAGAAAATTAAATATGTATTAGAAAGATAAACCGAAAGGTTTATCTTTTTCTTGCGATGTTTGTTCTTCTATTATTTCATTACTATCTTCATTGTTTATATTATTATAATTGTCATCAATTATATTATCATTGTTATTATAATCTTCCGTAAAGTTATTATCGTTTTCACTTGGTAATATGTCGTTGTTTGCGTCATTGATAGTAGTATCTTCTTGAATTGTATTATCGTTGGTTGTGTTTTCCACTTCATTATTTAGTTCAAATCTTGCCTTAACTCTTGCTTCAACTATAATTTTGCCGTCTTTGTTTCCTTGACTAAAACTGTATACACTTATTTCAATAAGTTCTTTTAAATTTGTATTAGAATATAAAGCATTTGCTTTTTCTATTGCATTTTCTTTTGCTTTAATTAAAGCGTCATTATATAAATTTTGTTGATTTTCAAGTGAATATATTGTGTTATAAAAACTTGTTGCTCCGTTTTCCGTTGCTACTTCTATTATTTGGTTGGCATTTTCTAAATTATTGCTTTTTACTGAAATATCATAATTTATTTCATAACTTTGTATACCGTGTTCACAAACAGGATATGACGATGAAAAATTAACAAAAATTGTGTTATTTGCATCAATTTCTTTTATTTTTGTTGAAATATTATCATATATTTGTGAAATTTTTTCTTGTCCTTCTTTAATAGAGTCCGCCCTTAGTTTGATTCCAAAATTTATTTTAACACAATCGGGTACGGTTTCCACCGTTCCATTTCCAATAACAACTACAAATTGTTTATTGGCTTCTAACGCAAATACTTTTTCATTTGTACTTAAAACACCTTTAAAAATTATACCTGTTATAAATAAAGCAAAAATTAAACCAATAACAAAAATTTTCTTTTTCATTTAAATCTCCTTTTTTACAAAATTACTTTGTGGAAAATTTTTAAAATTATGTTGTAATAAAAGAGATTTTTTTGACTAATAATCAACAAAAATGTTTAATAAAACTTTTTAAAAAACTAAAAATGTGCTACACTTATTTTGCGAGGGCAAAATGAACAAATTTATGAAAATTGCAATAGAAGAAGCAAAAGAAGGAATAAAAAACAACCACGGTGGTCCTTTCGGTTCGTGTATTGTTAAAGATGGTAAGGTCATAAGTGTTGGACACAATCACGTTGTTTCAAATAATGACCCAACTTGTCATGGCGAAATTGATGCTATAAGAAAGGCAGGAAACAAATTAGGAACATTTAATTTAAAGGGTTGTGAAATTTATACAACAGGTCAACCTTGCCCGATGTGTGCTTGTGCTTGTATGTGGGCAAACATAGACAAAGTTTATTATGGTTGCGATCAAAAAGATATAGATAGCATTGGTTTTAGAGATGATGAACTTTATAAAAGTTTCAATTTTGTTGCTCCAAAAAATTTTATGCAGGAACTAGATAGGGAAGAGTGTTTAAAGTTGTTTGAAACATATAAATCAATGAAAAATAAAACAAAGTATTAAAAAGATTTTTTAAAAATGAAGTAATCTATATTATGGTTAAAACTTTTTTAAAAATAAAATAAAAAATCACCAATAGGTGATTTTTTATTAAAATTCTTCGTCCAATATTTGTTGCTTTCGTTTTTTAAATTCTTCTTCGGTAATAAAGTTTTTGTCTTTTAAATTTTGTAATTTTTGGAGTTTATCTTCGACACCTTCTTTTGAAACAGGTTTTGTACTATTTTGTGGTTCGCTAACGCCAAATCTATTATTAAATCTATTTATTCTTTGTTGTCTTTCTTCTTGTTCTCTTAAAAGAATTTCTTTTGCTTTTTCTGTAACTAAAAAGTCTGGTTCTTTAAATACATAAGAAAACAAAATATAAAATATAGTTACTGCACCAAGTATATAATTAGATACGCAAAGTAAATATTGACCAATTACACTTAAATTGTTAAATAAACTAAACAAAACTGCCAAACCGCTTAAAAGCCATAGCATTGCGATTACTAATTCCAAAAAAGCATTATAATATTTGTTTTTAAAACCTAGCACTGCAATTAACATTTTCCATATAGCGAAGGCGAGAGCAAAAACGAAAATAAAGTATCTTATATCAACTTTGGCATTTGGTACAAGAACAAAAACAAGTCCTGCTATTGCCACTAAAACTGTTAAACATATATAAAATATTCCATCAGCACATAAATATTTTTTTTGACTTTTATAGTTATTAAATACTCTTATTTGCATTGAACCCATAAAAATTGCTGAAACAAAAACAACTACGCAAGAACCAACAACTGATATTCCTAAAAAGTTGCCACTGATAAGACCTACAATAACTAAAACCAAAAGCGCAATACCAAGCAAAACGCTTGTTACTACGGAAAAGACTTTTGTATCCTTGTTTAAAAACTTTAAATCATTCATATTTATTTTCTCCCAAATAATTTAAACGATGAGAATATTGCCCTTATTAAGAAGAACAACATTATAAATGTATTGTATAGAACATTGACAACTGTTAGTTGTTTCCACGCTTTAAACAGTTTTTTGATTTTTGTTTCTTCTTGCTCGTTCAGTATTCCAATTTCAAGAATTATTTTTTCTCCTTCATTGCAAGCCTTAATATCTTTGCTAGAAGCAATACACGCTAATATAAAAGTAAATAAAGTTAAAACTAAACCTACTCCACTAAATATAAGTGTATATAAACCAATTTGTGGTTGCAAAATAAGGTCAACAATAAGTCCAATTATTGCAAGTGGCAATAAAAGTACAGGTAACCAAGATAACCATCTATACATCTCTATTGTTTTAAGACCTTTTACACCATCGTTGTGCATTTTAGCCAAGCCAACAAGTCTGCACGCTTGTGCAAGAGTTGTTGCCGTTGCTCTTTTTGATGCATACCAACTCAGTTTAATTGTTTTCTTTTTTACACTATATGTGTTTCCAACAAACATTGATGCAAAAAATCCAACTTTTTTTACTTGTACATCAATTAAACCGTGTTCTTCTAATAATAAATTTGTGTACTCTTCAATAGGTTTGTTTATGTCAAGTTTTTTTAGTGCAAACCAAGTTGTTATTCTTCTTGCATTCCATCTAATTATTCCAACAACGCAAGCAATAACTAAAAGTATACCTAATATTACTAAACAAATAATAAGTTCCATAATAATCTCCTTATAGCGAGTGTAACAAAAAATTATTGTGTTGTCAAATATTTTGTTATATATCAAATTTAAAAGTTAACTCATTTGAATATTATATTGTATGTATTAGTATAATAATATTATGAGAAAGTTTTTTGAAAAATATTATAAAATTTTGATAATATGTTTTTCTATTTTAGTAGTTGCTATTTTAGGTAGTATTTTTGTAAACTTGGGAATAAACTGGTATAATAATCTATTAGTTCCAAACCAATGGATACCTAATTTTGTGATTCCACTAGTTTGGACAATTGTTTATATTCTTTTTGCTATTATTTTATCTTTATTATCAAAAAACAATTTATTAACAATAAAAAGTATATATTTATGTGCAGTAAATGGTGTACTTAATGTTTTATGGTGCTTAGTTTTCTTTACCTTAAACCAACTCTTGCTCGGCAATATAATAATAATTCTAAATGCATTTTTCGGTGTATTACTTTTAATATCATTAAATAAAACAAATAAAATTTATGTAAATATTTTATGGATTTATATTTTATGGTTGTTTATTGCTACTTCGTTTAATTGTGCACTTTGGATTTTAAACTAGAATATAATTAAATATTCAATATAATATATAAAAAAAATTCACTTTTTAAGTGAATTTTTTATGCAATATTATCAAATTACGACTCTAAAATACATATGGAAAATCTTTCGATTTTTGTATTATCGTTATATCCATATCTATAATAAAATTTGTTTCCATCAAAATATCCGTTATTGCCAAAATCTTTTCCAACCATTAAAGACAACATATATGCATCATCGCCTATAAAAGTTACATAACCTTTACTATCTACTTTGTATGTTAGATTATAGGTTTCTTTACTTGTTATTGCACTCATTGTATAATCTGAATTAAAAACGAAATTTATTTTTGCAGTTACTGTTTCGGTCGTTTCTTCATCGCTTTCTTCTTTTATGTCGCCTGTGTTGTTGTTAACCACTCTCACACCATAGTAGTTATAATTGCCAAATGTTACATTATATGGTTCGTTGCAACCAACTAAAACAGAAGTTGAAAAAAGAACAAAGGCAAAAATAATAGATAATATAATTTTTTGTTTAATGTTTTTCATAATTCCCCCTAATTTATAAATATATAAAATATAAAAATTTGTCAAGCATACAATTATATTTATATGGATACTATAATTATTTGTTTATTTACAGAATTTATTATTTTTTTATAAAAAATTTAATGCAATATTTAAATCAATATAAAATTTATTAAATATAAAAATAAACAATGTTTATGTTCCAGTACTTTTATATTTATGTAAACTATAATTAAAAAATAAAACGCAAGGGATTAAGAACAACATTCCAAGTAAAGGCGATATTGCACATAACCAAGGTGGAATTGTACTCATATCTAGAATATATGATAAAGGAAGATAATTAAAACAAGCGATTGGAATAATGTAAGTAAATATTTTAGTCAACCATTTAGCATATATGTTTATAGGATAATATGCGAGTTCCTTACTACCATTTGTCAGTATATTTATAAATTCCAAATTTTCCACTGTGTAAATGCTTATTCCTGCACTAAATATAAAAATACCAAAAATAACAAGGGTTCCGCATATGTAGGTCGCAATGAGTACAAGAATTTTTAAAATATTCCAGTCAACATTTATATTTATAATAGCAATTATGCTAATAACTATTCCTAATAATATTCTTGGAATTTTTGTAAATTCTATTTTAAAACCAAAAATTTGATAGTGTATGCTAACTGGTCTAATTAAAAATCTATCCAAATCTCCTGATTGTATAAGTTGTGGAAATTCGTCATATCCTCTGGCAAAACATTCGTTTAATGGGAAAACAGTGTATACAATTCCCATCATAAGCAGAGATTGATAAAATGTCCAACCTGCTACAAGTGTAAATTGCTGAAAAAGTAAATATACTGCTAAAATTTCGCCTATATTTATTAAAACTTGATTAAATGCAATAAACATCATATTGTATCTATATTGAAAAGAAGATTTGATGTGCATTTTTAAATAGTTTTTATAAAGCATTTTAACCCCCTTGAATAATTGTTTTCTTTAAAGCAAATTTAATTAAAAATTTTCCTAAAATTATTAAAACGATAAGCCAAACAAAGCCAATACCAAGGTATATCATTCCATCGTATGTACTAATGTTGCCAATATAAATTCTAAATGGTAAGTCTGATATAAATCGAAATGGCAAATAATTTAAAATATTTTGAAGGCCCAAAGGGAGCAGTGGAAGAGGAATAACAACTCCACTAAGTAGATTAGATATTGAAGAAACAATTCCAACAGAACCTTTATCAGAAAGTGTTTTAAATGTTAAAAATATAGCAAACATAGAAATTGTATGACTCATTAACAATCCAAGTATTAAACTTAAAACAAACAAAACAAATGCAGTAAAATTTTTAGGAGCATAAAGGCGTAAACTTGGTGGCAAAAAAATGGCAATTATAATTATCGGTACAAATCTTAATAATGTTGAAGCAAGTTTTTGACCTATACCTTCGGCATACCATTGGTTATAAATATTGATTGGCCTTATAAACTTATAGCATACATTTCCATTTGTTATATCTTTGCCAATTTTTTTATTCATTGTTATAAAACGCATTGCAAAAAACGCTTGACCAAGCCACACATATGAAGATAATTGCGCAAGAGTTAATCCATTTATAGTGTCTGATGTCATAAATGCCATATATAAATATATTTGTAAAAGTCCCCAAAAAAATTGAGTGGCTATACCTGAAATGGCTTTGGCACGATATTGTAATTCGCCCTTGAATTCCATTTTAAAAATGCCAAAATATGATTTTAACATATAAACTCCTAAGATAATTTATATTCTTTATATAATTTTGCTAGTATTTCATCAACGCTAAGTGAGTATACTTGAAAATCCACAATTTCATATTTATCTGTTATTTGGTTTACAAAATTTTTAGTGTGGAATTCTGTTGATGGTAAATTTTTTAAAGTTGCAAATTTTTTTATATGTTCAATTACTTCATAGCCTTCTAATTCAATTTTGTCATAATCTTTTGCAAATTCAACTTCAATAGTCTTTATTGATGCGTATTTGTTTTTAATGTTGTCAAAATTTCCCTGATACAAAATTTGACCTTTTCCAATAAGTATGATTTTATTTGTCAGTGCTTCAATGTCGTTCATATCGTGTGTGGTTAAAATTACAGTGGTGTGCCATTTTTTGTTTATGTATTTAATAAAATCTCTTACAGATAATTTTGTTACTGCGTCAAGACCTATTGTTGGTTCGTCTAAAAACAAAATTTTTGGACGATGCAAAAGTGATGCAGCCAGTTCACATTTCATTTTTTGTCCCAACGACAGTTGTCGCAATGGTCTTTTTAACAAGTCTTCTAAATTTAGGGATTTGTTTAAAATATCAAGAGTTTCATTGTATGTTTCATTTGGTATTTTATAGATATCTTTTAAAAGTTCAAAACTATCAATAACTGGAACATCCCACCATAATTGACTTCGTTGACCAAAAACAACCCCTATATTTTTAACAAATTTTTTTCTGTCTTGCCACGGTACAAGTCCGTCAATCAAACAATTTCCTGATGTTGGTGTAAGTATTCCACTCATTATTTTTATTGTGGTACTTTTTCCCGCACCATTTGGTCCGATATAGCCAACAATATCTCCTTCTTTAATAGAAAAAGAGACATCTTTTAATGCACTAATTATTTTATGTTTTCGAAAGAAAAAATTTTTTAATGTGCTAAATCGACCTTTTTGTCGTTCTGGTATTTTAAAATCCTTGCAAATATGTTCAAATGTAATAATGTTTGACATATCCAATCTCCATTTTAAAACAAATTTAGCATATAAAAGTATTTAATAAAAAAGTAAACGCTTTTTAGAGAGTATCATATAAATTTTATTATGTCAATATAAAATTTTAATTTTATTAAACATTTTTAAAATTATCTTAAATGTTTTCATAATTTTAAATTTATGATAAAATATAAAGTATAAGAAGGCAAAAATGAAAAAATCAACAAAAAAATTATTAGTATTTTTAATTGTTATCATTATAACTATTTTTGCCGGTGTGTTATGCTATTATTTTTGTGTAAATAAGCAACAAAATCCATCATTGTTTGTGAAAGATGAAACTTTATCTAAAATAACCGAAATACGAAAAACAGCAAACACTAATATTGATAATATTAATGGAACTATATACTATTTGTCTAACGATGGAGATGATCGTTTAGATGGAACAACCCCACAAACTGCTTGGCAAACTCTTTCAAAATTGCAAACTGAATTTTCTAATACAATTAAAAGTGGAGATTGTATTTTATTTAACAGGGGAGATGTTTTTAGGGGTAATATAAGAATAACAGAAGATGATATTATGCTTGGTTCATATGGAAATGAAACAAAATCAAAACCAATAATCAATGTATCGCCTTATAATGCAGTAACATATGGAACTTGGATTCAGGTAGAAACTAATATATGGAAATATAGTGAAAAAATAGACGCTGATGTTGGTGCTGTATGGTTTTTTAATAACGATTTAACACTTTCAAATAAACACGATTGGAGTGATTTTTCTTATGAAGTTGGTCAAAAAATTTCATTTGATGAAAGTGTTGATGAAAGTAATATAAATTTGGTTGATATACTTGATAGTGATTTAGAGTTTTATCATTCTGGAAAAGCGAGCAGTGGAAGTAATACGGGTGAATATATTTATTTATATTCACAAAAAAATCCACAAGTTAGGTTTGACAGTATAGAGTTTGCAGTTGGTGTAAATGGTATATATAGCAGAACGAATTTAGTTGTGGATAATATAAAAATAATTTTTGCAGGTAATCACGGAATAGGTACTGGTAATGTTGCAAATTTAACAGTTACAAATTGTGAATTTGGATATATTGGTGGTTCTAGACAAAATCAAAACAATGTTAGATTTGGTAATGCTATTGAAATATATGGACAAGTAACCGAGACAAATGGTTATAATGTAAAAAAAGGTTTTATTGTTAAAAATAATTATATATATGAAGTATATGATGCAGGAATAACATTTCAAAACACTGCAAACATTTCAAATACAATAGTAGAAAATGCAGAGTTTTTAAATAATGTAGTTGAAAAATGTAATTATAGTGTGGAATATTGGAATGTGTCAAAATCATCAACACAAGATAAAGAAAATTCATATATCAAAACTTTTAAAATACAAAATAACATATTTAGATATTCTGGTTATGGAGTTTCACAAACTCGTCCTGATAAAACACAATCCGCACATATAAAAACGTGGGTGCACGATGCAATTTACGAAAATAAAGTAACAGATAGTTTTGAAGTGTCAGGTAATATTTTTTATGAATCTTTTGAACAGATGTTGTCTATGTATGCTTGCGATGAAGAATCTATGCCAAAAATAACAAACAACAAATTTTATAATGATGAAAAAATACCACTCGGCTATATTTATAATAAAAATTTATCTAAAAAAATTATTCCATATGTAAAATCTAAAATGTTAACTGTTCTCCCCAACAATGAGTTTAATTATACAACTAGTTTTGTTGAACAAACATTATCGGGAGTAAGTAATGAAGTTAGTTGGAGTTTTGACTTAAAAACGGGAATTTTAAATATTGATGGTAGTGGAGAGATGGAAGATTATTCACTAGAAAATTTACCAGAGTGGCACCAATATGCAAATTTTGTCAATGAAATAATAATAGGAGAAAATGTTACTAAATTAGGTTCTTATGCGTTTTATGATTTGCAATATGTAGAAAATTTACAAATAAATAGTCAAAATCTTAAAAATTTAAGTAATGATAAAGAAAATTTTAATAATGGGAATAATTACACATTTTATAAAACAGGCAAGCAGTGGTATGGAATAAGTGTTAAATTTGGAAAAAATGTATTAAAAATTCCAAACTTTTTGTTTTGGCCAACTGGCACAAGCAGTGAAGCACCATACATAACTAAAATTGAATACGATGGAAATAATATTGTTGAAATAGGTAATCACGCGTTTTCTGGAATCAGTTGCTTTGAAATTAACATTCCAGAAGGCGTGAAAGTTTTAGGAGTACTTGCAGTTAGTAATTCATCAACATTAAAATCTATTGTTTTACCTAATTCGCTCACAACATTATCAGCGTGGTGTTTTGCAGGTAATTACAATTTAGAAAGTGTTGTGATAGGCAAAAACATACATTCATTAGAAAATAACTTGTTTTTCAGTGATGTTAATTTAAAATGTGTAATTATAAAAGGCGATATTAGTGAAACTGCAAATATAAGTGATATTTTTTCTAATCAAGCAACAAATATAACCTTATATGGTAATGAAACCGTAAAAAAATTTGTAGAAAGATATAATCAAAACAATCAAAATCATCAAATAAAATATGTTAGCACTGTACAATAATTTTTTATATTTACGTTTTGCCATAATGGGTTTGTCAACTTATTAATTTTATAAACTTTATTATAAAAAATATAATTTTTTACTGTAAATTTTATAATATTTTAGATTAAAATAATAATAATACCTAAAATAATAACAATTAAACATATAAGTTTTTTTTGCAAATTTGGTTCATTAAATACAAACGAACCTACTATAACTGATATTACAATACTAAGTTGTTTTAATATTGTTACTCTAGATGCCATAACATTCGGATCTTCAAGTGCCGTAAACAAAAATCTATCTCCTACCATTAATATTATTGCAGTAATATATATGTAAAGATTTTTCCAATCCGATTTTTTTATTAAAATACATTTGTTTTTTATACTGTAAAACAATAAAATCATCCAAGACATTATAGAAACAAAAAGCATAAACCAAAATTGCATTTGAGATGATGAAATTTTTTTCATTATAAAAACATCTAAGATAGCAGACATTTCTGATAATATGCAGGCCACAAAAAAACAAACAATAGAAAGAATTCTTTTATTTTTTATTTTATATTCTGCTGTATAATTATTGTTTGTTGTTTTGGCATTTGTGTAACTTTTATACTTATTCATTTTTAAAATTTTTGTGCCATTGTTTGTATCGAAACTGTTAAGCATAATTAAAGCAAAAAATATTATAATTACACCTAAATATTTCCACCAAATATTTGAGTCGTGAAAAATATATATTCCTGCCAAATACCCGATAACAACTTTAATTGAACTAATAGGTTGAAGGGAAGAAATCATATAATTTTTTAATGCTATTATTTCAAGTGTCCAAGAAAGTGTAACTATAAACGATTTTAAAATTATTAATAATAATTCATTGTTTTCTAATATTATGCTTTGTCTTCTAGTTATAGCTATTAATAAAAAAACAACTGTACTGTATAGTGATACAACAAAAAACACATTAGATTTTTCTACTGCTTTTTTCTTAAATATTCCAAAGAATCCAATTAATATGGAATAAATGATTGTATAATATATCCACATATTGTGTATTATAACCATTTGCATTTTACTTTGCAATTAAATTAATCAAATAGAATTTTTATAACTAGTGATTTGGTTAAAAATTTATCAAGACAACAAAATAATAAACCTTATTTTTTGGATTTTTTATTTAACTTAATACAATAACCTTCATAAAATGGTTCAAATCCGTTTTTCATATAAAAAGTTTCAAGCCAAGTATATTTTTCTGTAACCAAATAAAATTCTTCTATTCCTAGTTTTCTTTCCGAAGAGATAATAAATTTTATTAATCTTGAGGCTACACCTTTATTCCTATATTTTTGTAATGTGGTAACTTCACAAATAAATGCATTTGTTCCTTTCCTATAAACAAATGCTAAAGCAATAGGTTTTTCTTTATAAAAGGCCATATAAGGACGTACATTAAAATGTTCTGTAAAGTTATAAAATATATTTTTTTCATAAATTTCGATGTATTGATTAGAGAATTTATAAATACTATCTCCAACTTGGTGTACAAAACCTTTATCAAAAACTTTTATTATATCTTTTTTATTTTTATCATTACATTGCTTAAATTCCACATTTTTTAATAAACATTTTTTTATATATGGGTTATATCCCGTTCTTAATTTCATCCATACATCGTGAAACAAAAGTTCATTTTTTCTAGATAAATCCATTATATATTCAATATTATCATTATTTTGAGTAGGTAAATATATAATTTGTGACATTCCATATTTTTTAAAATATCTGTTGAGCTTTTGTTTATTGATTTTTAATTTTTTAACATTATCAATTAAAATAAAATTATTATATGAATCAACAATGGTTTTAGAAAAAATACAAAAACAATTTTCTTCATTACATATATTTATATCAAACATTGGTGCAATGGCTTGATAAAAAGCCAAAACTATATTATCAATTTTATTTTTTATATTATAATGTATATAAGTAACAACAGAACTAATAAGCAAAATAATTTCACTTATAGCATTAACATATGCAAAAACCAACACGTCATAAATAGTTAACAAAATTGCCGAAATGATATATCCTATTCTTAATATTTTCATATCATCTTGCCACGTTGTATATGTAACAATACAAAAATTTGTCAACATAAGAAGGTCAATATAATCGTGCCACAAAAACACTGAGATGGCTACATAAATAATTTCAAAAAAAATAAAAATAAAAGCATTAGGTTTTATATTTTTCAAAGCAAAAATAAAGTATATTAACGTTCTTATAGTTGCAACAACAACTAATATAACAGAAAGTAATCTGTTGAGCAAGAAGTATGTTGTCATCATTGTTATATTACATAAAGTAAAGCATAACAATGTTTTAAATTTTTCTTTTTGACATAATCCTAAAATTGTCAAGATTATTGTAAAAATACTTATAATTTGCGAAATATAAAAATTATTCATAAGATTTCCTTTTAATGTATTATTTAATTACAGAGGTTAATTATGTAATGTTTACATAGTTTTATGATTTATATTTTTTGATTGTAATACAAATTTTTATAAAATCAAATTTCAAATTAATTATATAATTATTCAATTTAAAAGTAAATACTTTCATAAAATTTAATAGTCCGTATATAATACAATTTAATAAATAAAAACTTTACAAATATAAATTTATGTAAATTTATTTATTTAACAATTTTTTTTGTTTAATATCTATTATTTATTTTTTATTTAACAAAATTTTAATTGTAAATACAAAAAAGTGATCATAATATTTTGCAGAACAAATAAAAAGTTTATAACATATAAATGGTGGAAATAAATTTTTTAGTATATTTTAAATTTAATTTTATTTAGAAAATATATTAATTAAAATAATGATAAAGAAAAAATATGAAGGACTTAATTGCGATGTATTAATAAAGGATTAATAATAAAGTAAAAAATAAACTGATAAGACTGCTTGCTCTTATCAGTTTCATTTGGCGGAGCGCTTACCTTACAACCAACGATAAAGAACTTGTTAAAGTAACCGTTGCAGTTAAAAACAAAGGCAAAAATTGGTATTGTAAACAAGTTGCAATTCACGGAGTAAATTCGAAAGATTGCTTTATTAAAGACATAGAATACACTTGGATTGCTGGATATAGTGTTGGTTGGTATGAACAAGGACTGCAAAAAGAACCAAAATATTATGAATATGGAAATTGGGGTTGTGCAGATGATACATACTTTGATCCATTTGCACCTATCGTTAATCGTGAGTATGCTTTAAAATTTGAAAAATATAAATATAGTTTAGCAAATGAATACGCTTATCAAGACTTTATAAAATATTTACGAATTTATGAACAATATCCACAAGCAGAATATTTAATGAAGCTAAATTTAAAATATTACGCTACAAGTAAAACAATACTAAAACTAATTGAAAAAGATAAACAGTTTAGAAAGTGGCTTATTAAAAACAAACTTGAAATATATCTTAAAAGTTACTATGTTTCAACCATTATTACTGCATATAAACAAAATAAAGATTTAGATAAAACACAACAACTAGAAACATTTATTAAATCCTTTTCAAAAAATGAACATTATAGAGAAATAAAAGAATTGTTTAATGGCAACATTGAGCAATTTTTTAATTATATCACTTCTCAACAAATTGATGATAGTTTGTATATAGATTACTTAAATGCTTGCAAATATTTAAAACTTAATATGCAAGAAAACAAAAACAAAATACCACACGACTTTAAGCGTTGGCACGACATACGAATTGATGAATACACAACTGCAAAACAAAAAACAGATGAAGAAGAAAGAAAAGCATTTAACTTAAAGTTTTTAAACATTGCAAACAAATATTTGTCTTTACAACACAATTTAAAAGATGTGTATATTTCAATAATTCCGACAAGTTCAGAAGATTTAGTGTATGAAGGCAAAAAACTTCATCACTGCGTTGGTAGTATGAACTATGACCAAAAGTTTGTTAGAGAAGAAAGTTTGATATTCTTCATAAGAAACAAAAACAAGCCTAACAAACCATTTGTTACGCTTGAATATTCACTTAAAAATCACAAAATATTACAATGTTATGCTGACCACAATTCAAAACCAGATAGCAAAGTTATGAACTTTATAAACAAAGTATGGTTACCATACGCAAATAAACAATTAAGGCAACTTGCCATATAGGAGGAAAATATTATGACAAATTATTTTAGAATTACAGGTTACTATCCTGAACAAAACTTTTGCTTTATCATAGACTAAAACGGAATGTTTGAAAAACTATGGCAATTTAGTTCATACCTAATACAAAAAGGACTAAAAGTGCTAGAAGTAAATAAATTAGAAAACATTATAGATATAAACATAGAATCAGCAGAAGAAGATAATAACCATATTTTCTTACGAGCAACTTCTGATGGCAAACCTGAATACATAGACCAAACAATAAATGGTGTAATTCATAAGGCAATAAAAGTTGGTAATAAAATTTATGTTTTAAAATAAAACAAATTAACTAAATAAGTTGATTTGTTTCTATACAAAATTCATTAAATCTTCTTAAAGCATTAATTACTGCAGAATGAGATTTTTTTCCAATTTCAGATTTTATACCATTTTCATCATATTCTTTCAATAATCTATTAATATTTATTACAACATCTTGCCAAGATTTTAGTTTTTCATACCAAATAATATATTCAATTCTTTTTGGATAATCATACACAGTACTTGGTAAACCTTTAGGAGTATATTCACTATATCCTTTTATTTTTAACCAATATTGAAACTGTTCTTTTAACATAGTTTCCTCCATACTAAAAAATTTAAATGAATTTAAAAATATATAATTCAGTTATTTAACCAAGTTAATGTTTTTTTACTATTTAATTAAATCATCAATAGAACATCTAAAATATTTTGCTATCTCTAGCAATCTTTGAAAAGTTGGTTGTATTCCATTTTTCCAACGAAGAATATTGTCTTTTGCATAACCTAAATCTTTACAAAATTGTCTAGAAGAAATTTTCTTAGCATTAATAAAAGAAATTAAATTTTCATAAAACTTTAAATTTTCTTCTTTATACTCTTCAAAATGATTTTCATTAGTAAACTCAAATAAATAATCTAATGAAACTTTTAAATAGTTCGCAATATTTATTAAAGTTTTAAGACTTGGATAGCGTTGTCTATATTTGAAAAAGGTATTTTCCGATATAACTTTATTTTCAAATAAATCTTGCTTAGTTTTGTCTTGCTCTTCCAAAATGTTTTCAACTAATTTTATAAAATCAATCATAGTTTCTCCGTAAAGTTTTATACTTTACAGATATTATTGCCTATTTTGATGACAAAATGCTTGCAACTGCCTAATATGATGACATATAATAATAAAAGAAAGGATATATTATGATAAAAGAACAAACAATTTGCCTTACAGGTCATAGACCTAAATCTTTGCCATGGGGTTATGATGAAACAAAAGAATCTTGTATTAAATTCAAAAAAGATTTAGAAACTATATTTGAGAATGCTATCAAATGTGGTTATAAAACTTTTTTAAGTGGAATGGCGGAAGGTTTTGATATGATAGGAACTGAAATTTTATTAAACTTAAAGAAAAAGCACAACATACAAATAATTGCTGTAGTGCCTTGCTTAGGTCAAGAATCAAAATGGAAACTTAGTCAACAAGAAAGGTATAATAATATTTTAAATCAATGTGATAATAAAATTGTTTTATCACCCAAATATACGCGAACCTGCATGAATGAAAGAAATAAATTTATGGTTAACAACTCTAATATTTGTATTGCTTGTTGGAACGGAAAACCAAGTGGAACGAAAAATACACTTTTATATGCAAAACAAAAAAATTGCAAAGTAAAAATTATCAATCCAAATACATACTTTATTTGAACATAATTAATAGTATATTTGTTTAATTGTTATTTTTCTTAATATTTTTAAACATTTGTTTAGCCATATATTCAATAACCTTTACATTAACAGCATTTCCAAATTGTTTATATGCTTGATGGTCATTTTTATTACATACAAATGTATCAGGAAAACTTTGTAATCTAGCAGCTTCTCTAGGGGTAAGTCTTCTTTTAACTACACCAATAATTGGAATTTGCACCATAGCAACAAGTGATGGGAAAACAGTAGGTCTTTTTACTCTTATTCCAGAAGGTCTAAACTGAATAAATCCATCCCATATAGAAGAACAATCTTTTCCACATTGCCATTCTAACTTCTTTTCTGTATTTGTAAAAGTATCCAAATTATTCCATTTTTTTAACCAATTGTCTATAAACTCTTTATTATTCTCATAAAGGTCTCTTGTTCTTTTTATAAAATTCATCCTCCAATTTGGATAACCTAGTATTGTATAATCATAAGTTTGTCCAAATTCTTCAGCTAAAATTGGAAAACCAATAACTTTTTCTTTAACACCTTTAATAAATTCGTCCCAGCAATTTAAAACAATTTCTTCATGCTTTGATATATAATATTTTTTATCAACTTTACCTTTTTCTAAAATATCAGAATCAAAAAAATTTACATCATTTTTAGTTAATGCAGGCAATTCTACATTTATTTTTTCTATACCTAAAGATTTATGTATTCCTAATATAACAACTCTTTCTCTTATTTGCGGAACGCCTAATTGATGTGGACTTATTATGATAGGATCTTCAGTTATTACATACCCTAATTCTTTTAGAGAATTTTTAATAACTTTCCATGTATTACCATGATCGTGAGAAGCTAAATTCCTAACATTTTCTAAAATAAAACAAGGTGTTTTATGATATTTCAATATTCTTATAATTTCAAAAAACAAAGTTCCTCTTGTTTCATCAGCAAAACCTTTTTGATGTCCAGCCTTAGAAAATGCTTGACAAGGAAAACCTGCACACAAAATATCATGTTGTGGAATATCCTCTTCTTTTACGTTCCTAATATTGCAGTCTGAATTTATGCCATAATTTCCTTTATAAGTTTCTATAGCATATTTATCAATATCAGAAGCAAATACGCATTCTCCACCTAAGTTTTGAAGTGCTTGATGAAAACCACCTATCCCAGAAAACAAATCAATAAATTTGAAATTATACATAAATTATACTCCTTACGCAACAGGGTAAGTATATCATAAAAATGCTGAAATACAATAATTTAAAAAGGAATTCTAATTATTCTTATTTTAGGATTTTTCAAATGATTACAATTATTATTTTTCATAAATAATATTGCTTCTTTACCAATCCATATTTTAGGCAATTTTTCTTTTAATTTATTAGCAATATTATTAATAATTTCATCTATATTCATAATTAATTCTTTCCTGTTTGGTCAGTAAAGTAGACAAAACAGCCTTTTCTTCCTCTGGTCATCATTATGTAATAATTATTTCTTAACAATTGAGAAAACATATTAATAAAATTTTCATATAAGTCAGGTTTATCTTTTAAATAATTCATGATATTATCTGCAGTTTTTCTATTATCTTGAACAATTTTGCCAAAACTTTTTTTTGTAACAAATAATTCATCTGGAAGGTTAAGTTTTCTTCCTATACTTACCATCATTAAATAATGTTTTGCTTGATCAGGTATTGCTTTAATACCATTTGATGAATGATTTGCATCGCCTCCTACAATAACAGCAATGTAATCAACATCTAAGCCAGGCATCCACCAAGTTCCGACCCATAAGTTTCCATTATTTTTTGAAAGATAATTTTTATCATTAATATATGGAAGCCAATCACATTCAGCCTTATTTCCCCATTGAGTAAAAAATATTGAGTCAGGATTTTCAGAATTTGTATATTTTGAAGCATCATTTGAAAGAAGACCAACAACTGCAACCGTATCATCGGGATGGTTATTAATAGTAGAAACAATTTTTTCTTGAAAAGTTTTTAAATCATTAAATACTTTAAATTCAAAAATATTATCTTCTTTTATATCTAAAGAACCTTTCAAATAATTTCTTATATTTTTTTCTGCTAATTGAGAGCCGTTAAATCTTACACTTTTTTCTAAATTAATACACAAAAAGTCTTCTCTTTTTTCTAAATTTGTTAGTTCAGCAATTGAATTGTTAGCATTAATAACCTGCGAAATATCATAACAAAGTACAAGTGTTACATTTCTATCTATCATTGTTTGTATAATACCTTCTTGATTATGTTGTGCTTCATCCATTAACACATAATATAAATTGCCTTTTGTTTTTGCTACCATTTTATCTAAAGAATATGAATATGAAAATGAGCGTTCAACTTCAGGATATGTGCTTCTATAAAAAGCCGTATTTTGTGCTCCAGAAACAAATACAGGACGGACATCTTCGCCATTGGCTTGTCTATTTAAAAGATTAACATACATATTTAATAAAATTGCTGTTTTACCTGACCCAGCTGCTCCAGTAATACGAATAATTTTTTTCCCATTATTAATTGCTTCATTAATTTTATTTATCACATTTTGCTGTTCTATTGTTAAAATAAAAGGTTCGTTGTGAGAAACTATAGACTCCATTGCTTTAATAATACTTTTTGATGGCTTATACTCAGCATTAATTATTTCATCTGTTGTTATTTCGCCACAAATTAAATTTGATGCTATAATTGACATAATTTCATCTATATCATTATCAACTTGTATATTTTTAGTTGAAAGCAAAGTGTTTTTATTTATTAAATTTACAATACCATTTTTAGAACAATTTCTAACAAAAACGAGTTTATGAACATTATAATCAATACCGATATCAAGATAGTCTTTAAAACTTAACGAGTGTCTATATACTTGAATTTGAGGATGTAGTTCAAATCCTGGTTCTCTATATTGAGAAAAATGACTATTGTTGATATAATCATCATTCCATTGTTTTGCTTCGATAATAAAACACTCTTTTTCTTTTATTGAATTTTTACCACAAATCAACAAATCAATAGCCATGCCATCCGTTGGAAGAGATATTTCCAATCCAATTAAACATTTTTTATTAATTTCATTAAATTTTTTAGAATTTTTAATATCATTTATCAAAGTTTCCCATGATAAAATTTGTGATTTTTCTGCATTAGAATACTTACTTTTTAAAATAGATAGAATTTCAGTAGTTGATAATGTATTAAAATCTCCTATTGTCGAAATAAAACCGTTCATAATATATTCTCCTTAACAGTTGAAGATATATCATAAAATTATAAAAAAAGCAAATGGTAGGGCAAGGGGAATTTGAACTTTTATATTTTTATTGAAAAATTAACAAATGAGATCCTGGCGTGTGCTTGTCTTGAACAAGTGGTGTCGCTTTGCGCCACCAGACAAGCACACGCCAAAACACAAACAAAGCAAGAAATTTCACAATTAAAATCTTGGTGAATAAAAACAAACGGTAACTAATGTGGGCATCAACGCGCAGGCTTTCCGTTTCTGCCTCACATTTTTTTAGTTGCCGTTTGTCTTTTAATTCGATTTTCTCATTTGCTCAATTACTTCGGGACTGTGTTTTCCCATATAACAACCTTCATCCCAATATTAAAAATCATTATATAAGATTTTTATTAATTGTGGATATAAAAATATTGATTTTATATATTTCTTAATAATATAAACAAATTGTTCTATTTGTTGGGTTTAAGTTATCATCCTTTTTCGTTTGGGAAATTTATCATAGAATGTTCTGGCTGTCAAAGGAAAAAATTATTGCTTAAAACTTTTAATTTCAAAATTTTAAAGACAATATTTTTTTTCTTTTTCTTTGACATCTGCGCCCATTCTCTGATGATTTTTTCTTGTCGAAAAAAATTTTCGATAAGGAGGTTAACTATATGTTTTTAGAACAATTTGTTAAAACAAGTTTACAAAAAAGATATGTTAAAGAAATATTGTTGAAACATTTTATATACATACCGTATTTACAAAGTAAACATAGACTTGATACTAATGTAAAAAACAACATTGTAACCTCTAATAAAAGATGTATGGAGGTTAAAAATGAAAACAGCAGTTATATATGCAAGATATTCAAGTGATAGTCAAACAGAACAATCTATTGAAGGACAATTAAGAGTTTGTAAAGATTTTGCTCAAAGAAATAATATTGTTATTTTAGATACTTACATTGACAGAGCAATGACAGGTACTAACGATAATAGACCAGATTTTCAAAGAATGATAAAAGATAGCAATAAGAAACAATGGGATTATGTAATTGTATATAAACTAGATAGATTTAGTAGAAACAAATATGAAACAACAATACATAAACACACCTTAAGTAGTAATGGAGTAAAACTATTATCTGCTATGGAAAACATACCAGACACACCAGAAGGAATAATACTTGAGAGTTTACTTGAAGGTATGAATCAATACTATTCAGCAGAACTATCTCAAAAAGTGCTTCGTGGTTTAAATGAAAGTTACTTAAAAGGATACTTTACAGGTGGAAATCAAATATATGGATATGATGTCGTTGAAAAACGAAATGTTATTAATGAAAGTGAAGCAAAGATTGTAAAAGAAATATTTACAAAATTTTCACAGGGTTATACGGGTGTAGATATAGCCAAAGACTTAAAAGCAAGAGATGTTAGAACTAAAAAAGGTGTTTTAATAGATGATAAGAAAATATATAAAATAATTGCAAATACAAAGTATATTGGAAAAGTCCAACATGGTGATACTGTTTACACAAATATTTATCCACCGATCATTGATGAAATAACTTGGCAAAAAGTTCAAGATTTAAGGAAAGCATATAAACACGCACAAATACGAAAACAAGATTCTTATGATTATATCTTGTCTGGCAAATTATTTTGTGGTTATTGCAAACATAAAATGGTTGGAGAATCTGGTAAAGAAATTAAAAAAGTAATTAAATATAGATATTATTCTTGCTTAACAAAACGAAGAAGAAAGCATTTAAATTGTCTGATGCAATCTAATAAGAAAGATGAACTTGAAAAAGAAGTTGTGGATATAACTTGGAAAGTGCTATCTAACAATAATAACTTAAAAAAGATTGCAAAAAAGATTATAGAATGTCAAAGTGATAACGAAGAAGAAGCAAGAATTAAAGCACTTGAATTAAGTCGAGATAAATTATTAAAAGCATCACAAAATCTTATAAGTGCTGTTGAATTAGGAATTATAACCGAACAAACAAAAGTAAGATTAAAAGAACTTGAAATGCAAATAGCAGAATACGATATTGCTATTGAACAAGAGAAACAAAAGAATCTATCATTTTTAACAGAAGATATGGTTATGGAATATTTCAAAAAGATTATTTGTGGCGATATTGAAAATTATGAAGTTAGAAAGCATATTGTAAAAACTTTTATTAAACAAATTATTCTTTATAACGATGCAATAGTTATATTTTATAACTTTACCGATTTAAACTATACACAAAGTGCAATAACAAATATTATAGACAACTTTGATTTAGAAAAAGAAAAACATAAATTATTAACCGAACAAGAAATAAATAAAAACATAGACCTATCAATATTCTACTCAAAAGAATATTTTGCAGTACTTCAAAAAAGAGAACAATAAAAAAATCGTGCCCTAAAAAGCACGATTTTATTTTACATTGATAGTATATTTTATTCTTTTTGTTAATTTTTCCTTTAAGTCAGCTTCATCTTTCCAAATAATCATAGATTTTTGAGAAATATCAAAATGTGGCTTTATTTTGGAATTATTAAAAGTAGTTTCCTTACAGCACGCTATTACCTGTTTTTTTAAACCTAAAGCATAACCAGCCTCATAATACGCTCCAAAATTTGGTTTAGTTAAATCCATAACAATTGCTGCACAATTTTCGATTTCATAAAAAATTTCTGGCATAATATAATTATTATGTTCTTTATCTTTTATTATTACAGGTTGAAATCCCGCATCGGCAATAGACTCTTTAAATGCTAATTCTATATATTCAACATCTTGATCAAATGACATCGCTATAAAAATTTTATTAGAGTTTTGATTGTCTTGCATAAGTTCATTAATTTTCTTTAATCCTTCATATGTTAAAGCGTATTCTGTTTTTTCTGGTTCACCCTGAACTTTTGCTCTTAGTTCTATGAAGTCTAATTTGCTTAATATAGAATAAATACTAACAAATTCTTTAATAACTTTTTCTTCTCCCATTGATAAACTTTCGGGATAAAATAATCTTGGATGATTTGTATATAAATCTTTTATAGTAAAAGAATCTGCTATTGTTGGATATAATTTGTTTAAAGCTAATAAAATAGCGTTAATTCTTTTCTCAATATTGTAAGGATAGTTATGCATCAAATGAAAAACATTAATATTATAGTGTTCATAAGGTGCATTATTTGTTTCTTCAAAAAAAAATCTCCAATATGTTTTATGTTTATCTGCAAATGGATGTTCATATAAAAAATTATAAATGGCATTTAATCTTTTTTCTTTTTCTGCATCATCTATTCCATAGAAAACACTTTCATGAATTTTACATTTTGTTTTTTGACATTTATAAACCTTTGTGTTAAATTCATTTACATCGTCAATAATTTCATGTTTTTTGTTGCATATAGGACATTTTTGTTCCATAATATTCTCCTTTCTTATTTACCTATTATAGCATACAATTTACAGTTTGTATCGTTTTTATATTTGTTGTTTAATAAATAATAAAATTTGATTAATATATTTAAAAACTATTTTCAATAAAATTAAACAAAATGTTAAATTATGTGATAAAATATAAAAGAAATTATTATTGTAATTGGGAGAGATAAATGGAAGACATTATATTAAAAAGACAATTAGAGGAAGAAAAAAAATTAAATAAATTAGATGATGAATTATCAAATATAACGGATGAGTATAAACAATTAGTAAAAGCAATTCCTTTGGAACAAATTTTACAAAACAACAACATTCCATTTTATGATGATATTAATAAAAATTTCGAAGAAACGCTTAAAATTAAAGAAACTGCACCCACTAAATTTGCTAAGGTAATTCAAGATTTTAATAAATATCCAAAATTTGCAAAAATAAATGATATATTAAAAAAGAGAGATGAAATAAAATATAAATATTTTAAACAACTAAGTTCATACATATTATTAATTAATCAAGATAGAAAAACATTGTTTAGTGAAAAATATATGTCAAAAATAAGAAAGTTGGCAGGTTTAGGATATATTTTATACTTTTATACGATGCCAGATGAAGTTCTAAAAAATACTTTAGATGAGAATCTTGAAAAGTATGTTACTGAGATTTATTCTCAAAACAACTTTCAAACTTTAAAATTAAATTTTTCAGAGATTTTAGATGCAAAAATTTTTGATAGTGAATTGCAAAAAGATAAAATTGGAGATTTAAAAGAGGCAATTTCTTGTTTGGAAAATTATTCTTATAATTCATGCGCTAGAACGCTATTCGCTTTGATTGATAATGAATATATGAAAATGAGTGAAACAAATGAAAAAACGAAAAGAAATACTCGAACAAATCAAATTAACAAATTTATTGAAAAATTAAATATGCAATATTATGATGAGTGGTGGGACAAAATTAAGGCATTTTATGAATTATGCAATATTAATACTAATATTCAAAACAAAGAAAATATAAATAGACATGATCTTGCTCATGGTGTATACAATAAAATAGCAACAAAAGAAGATTGTATAAAACTAATTTTGTTGTTTATAAATATGAAGTATTTAAGATATGTATTGAATAATATTAATTTGCTATTTGAAGAAATGACAAATGATTTAAAACTTGCAAACTTTTTAATTAAAGAATTAAAGTAATAAAGTGGTTTTATACCACTTTTTTATATAAAAAACCACCCATACCATATTGGTACGGATGGACAAGTTCATGGCGGAAAGTTAGGGATTCGAACCCCAGGACCCTTTCAGGTCAACGGTTTTCAAGACCGCCGCTTTCGACCACTCAGCCAACTTTCCATAACTAACTCTTCTAATATATACGATTTT
This sequence comes from uncultured Christensenella sp., assembly GCA_949295755.1. Taxonomy (GTDB): domain Bacteria; phylum Bacillota; class Clostridia; order Christensenellales; family UBA1242; genus UBA5893. Next base: position 17,730 of record CASFMG010000012.1, on the reverse strand, counting down.
TTAATTAAAATCAAGTGTTTTTTTATAAATTTATTATAAACAAAAGAGGCTATTTCTAACCTCTTTTTTTAATATTCTTCTAATGATGCGAGTCCTACTGCACCTATTCCAACATGGACACCAAAAACTGGTTCCAATTTTACTTCTTCAACGTTTGTTAATCCCAACATTATTTTTAGTTTTTCGGCAATCATTGGAACATTTATCCTATCATAAATATAACATATACAAAGTTTCTTTATTTTTTTTGGCAATTCATAAATTGCGTCGGTAATCGCTTTTGACAATCCTAAAACTTTTTTGGTTATTGTTATTTTTCCATTTGCAAATTTAAAAAGTGGTTTTATTTTTAAAATGCTTGCAAGTGCTGCACTTAATGTTCCGATTCTGCCTCCGCGTTTGAGTGCATCCATATTATCTGGAACAAATTGAATTTTAAGTGCATTCTCTATTGTTGGCAATTTTTCTAAAAGTTCGTCAAAACTAATTCCGTTTTTTATGTGTTCAACAACTTCTTCCGTTAAAAGTCGACAACAAGTTGTAGCATTTTGTGTGTCGTGTGCAACTATTCTTTTATTTGGATAACTGTTTGCTGCTATTGTTGCAGAATTTATTGTTCCACTTAAAGAATTTGCTATTGTTAAAATTAAAATTTCGGCATTTTCATCTTCTTTATATATTTTATCTATTGCGTCCATAAAATCTTGAGGAGAAGGTTGAGATGTTGTTGGAAAACTTTTTGACTTTTTCATTTTTTCATAAAATTCGTCCCATGTATCTTCAAATCCTTCTTCGTATATTTGTCCATCTAATATCATTTTTAAATTGACAACTTCAATTTTATTTTCATTTGCATATTTTTTTGAAACTCCAAATGTTGAGTCAACTATCAATCTTATCATTATAATCTCCTTAAATACAACTATGTATGTACTTATAGCAATTATACATTATTATATAAATTTAGCAAATATAAAATGAGTATATTTTTGTCAAAAAATAAATTTGTATCAAATATAAAATTTTTGTGTCAAATTCTATAACCGAAAATAGTTTGTTTTTTTTGCACATATGTGTCATACTAAAAAGGGAGAAAATAATGGAGAAAGACGAAGTTAGAGGATACATAACGCAATCTTTATTTTTATTGATGAAAAACACATCATATGAAAAAATAACAATGAGTATGATTGCCGACAAAGCAGGAGTGTCAAGACGAACTATTTATAGATATTTTAATAATAAAAGCATGATTTTAAGTGATTATTTTGATAATTTAATATTTATATATAAAAAAAAATTGCAAAAAAATATGGACGAGGGTAAAAATGTTATTTTGTCAAGTTTTGAATTTATATTTGACAATTCCGATTTTTTTATAGTTGCATACAAAAATAAATTACTTGTCAATATTTCTTCTGCCATAGTTGATATAGTGAGAGAAATATTATTATATAGGCACCAAGACACAAAAGGATGGAGCAGAGAATATACTGATTACTATGTCTCTTTTGTAGCAGGTGGTATATATAGAATTTTTTGTGAATGGCTTAGAAAAGATGGGAATAAAAAGCCAAATGAAATTTTTGAAATTTATAAAAATGTTATAGCAGATTTAGATAAGAGAATATCAAATATGTGACAAAAAATGCCGTACGGCATTTTTTTACAATGAAAATTCGTCATCAAGTATATTTTTTTTATATTTTTTTTCGTTATTGTAAAATGACTGTAAAAATTTAGGGTACTCAACTTTTATATTTCCATTTTTATATTGTTCATTTAGTGTTGTGGTTGAGTAATCATAAACTTGTTTTATATTTTTCTTATCAAAATCTGTATAATCATTTATATCAACAGCAGGAGAGACTTGATAATACATTATTGTTTTATTTAAATAATCATCTGTATACATATCTTTAAATCCAAGTGAGTGCATCATTTCGTGTTTTAAAACATAAGATAATAAACTTACGCCATTGGTATCGTAAATATTTTCAACGCTTTCATTTATATAAATATTGACAGGGAACATAATTGTTGCGTCTTTTACACCATAACTAAAACTTGTGTACCCTAAGGGTGCTGGAGAACTAGACATATCTTTTAATTCATCTTCAGAAACTTTTGAAATAGTTATATTTTGTGAAACACTAGAATGGTCGTTTTGTAAAATATTATAATTTATATTTTCACTAATTTCGTCTAAATCTTGAATTGCATTTATTGCATCGTTTCTTTCTTCATCGGTAAAATTGAACAAAGAAACATTTAGTGGAGTATTTTTATCTACATCCATTGTAATTGGCGTGTTATAATCATTGTGTAACATTAAGTCGGAAACACCATCAAATCTTTCTTGGTTCTGAATTTCTTTTTGCTGATTATTAAATGTTGCATCTGAAAGATATTTTCCTAAAAGTCCTCCTGCAATAGGAGCTCCGACAACCGTTGTTATAATTGTTAATTTTGTTAAAAATTTTTTTATTGGCATTTTATTTCCTTCCTTGCAGATATGATAACACATTCATATATATTTTGCAATATTAAAAAAAACAATCAAATGGTTGTTAAAAAAAAATTATTTGTGATAGACTAAATAATATTCATATATTGAGGTGATGGTATGGACAAAATGGAAAATAGTAAAAAAATTTGGAAAGGTTTTAAAGGTGAAATATGGAAGCAAGAAATAAATGTTTCAGATTTTATTGACAATAATTTTAAAGAATACAAAGGTGATGACAAATTTTTAACACAAAGGACCCAAAAAACATCAAAAGTATGGTCTATTTGTGAAAAATTGCTTGCGAAAGAAAGAAAATTGCATCTTTTGGACGTCGATTTAAAACATATATCGGGCATCAATAATTTTCCAGCGGGATATATTAGCAAAAATAATGAAGTTATAGTTGGACTTCAAACAGACAAACCACTAAAAAGAATAGTTAACCCTTTTGGTGGTATTAGAATGGCGAAAAACGCTCTTAATGCTTATCACAAAATAATGTCTACAGAGATGTCGTCCATTTTTGATAACATGATAAGAAAAACGCACAATGATGGCGTATTCGATGCATACACTCCTGATATTAGAAAAGCAAGAAGTGCGGGGCTTATTACAGGACTTCCTGACGCATATGGAAGGGGTAGAATTATTGGAGATTACAGAAGAGTTGCCCTATATGGAATAGATAGACTTATTGAAGAAAAACAAAAAGATTTAGTTTGTGATGTTATGCTTAATATAGATAGCGAAGAAAAAATAAGACTAAGAGAAGAAGTTAGCGAGCAAATAAGGGCACTTAAAAATATTAAAGACATGGCTAAAAAATATGGTTTTGATATTTCAAATCCAGCAGAAAATGCAAAAGAAGCATTTCAGTGGACATATTTTGCATATCTTGCATCGGTTAAAGAAAATAACGGTGCTGCCATGAGTTTAGGCAGAGTTTCAACCTTTTTAGATATTTATATTGAACGAGATATGAAAAAAGGTGTGTTAAATGAACAACAAGCACAAGAATTAGTTGACCAATTTACAATTAAATTAAGACTTGTAAGACATTTAAGAACACCTGAATATGATGAAGTTTTTGGCGGAGATCCAACTTGGGTAACCGAAAGTATAGGTGGTATGCTCGACGGCAAAAAAAGTTTAGTTACAAAAAATTCTTTCAGGTTTTTGCATTGCTTGATAAATCTTGACCCTAGTCCAGAGCCAAATTTAACAATTCTTTGGTCAAATAGTCTTCCTGAAAACTTTAAAAAATATTGTGCAAAAATTTCAATTTTAACTGATAGTATACAATATGAAAATGACGACATTATGCGTCCAATTTATGGGCATGATTATGCAATCGCTTGTTGTGTTTCTGCAATGAAAGTTGGAAAACAAATGCAATTTTTTGGAGCAAGATGCAATTTAGCAAAAGCATTGTTATATAGTATAAATCAGGGCGTTGATGAAAAATCAGGGAAATTAGTTGTTGAAAATGTTGCAAAAGTTAATGATGGTGTTTTAAATTATGATGAAGTAAAAAATGTTTATTTTGATGTTTTGGACAAAGTGGCAAAAACATATGTTGATGCTTTAAATATAATTCATTATATGCACGATAAATATGCATATGAAGCAGGTCAAATGGCACTTCACGATACTTTTGTTGAAAGACTTATGGCTTTTGGTGTTGCGGGACTTAGTGTTGCAACCGATTCGCTTTCTGCAATAAAATATGCAAAAGTTACACCAATACGCAACGAACAAGGTATTGCAACTGATTTTAAAGTTGAAGGTGATTATCCAAAGTATGGCAATGATAACGACAAAGTTGATAAAATTGCAGTGGAAATTGTTAAGAAATTTATTTCTGCACTTAAAAAGCATAAACTATACAGAAAAGCAATTCACACACTTTCGGTTTTGACTATTACATCAAATGTTATGTATGGTAAAAAAACAGGAACAACTCCTGATGGCAGGAAAGCAGGAGAACCATTTGCTCCAGGAGCAAATCCAATGCACGGAAGAGATTGTAATGGTGCACTTGCTTCACTTAATTCTGTTGCAAAAATCCCGTATTGTTCTTGTTGTCAAGATGGAGTTTCAAATACTTTTTCTATCATTCCAAATGCATTAGGTAACAATGATAATTGTAAAATAAAAAATTTAGTGTCTATACTTGATGGTTATTTTAAGCAGGGTGCACATCATCTTAATGTAAATGTTTTGGATAGAGAAAAACTTATTGATGCAATGAATAACCCTAATAAGTATCCAACACTCACGGTTAGAGTGTCAGGTTATGCAGTAAATTTTAATAAACTTTCTAGGGCACACCAAGAAGAAGTTATTGCAAGAACTTTTCACGAAAAAATATAGGTAGATATGGAAAAAATATATGGAAATATTAACAGCATAGAAACAATGGGACTTGTTGATGGACCAGGAATAAGGTTTGTTGTTTTTATGCAAGGTTGTGAACTAAGATGTATATATTGTCATAATCCAGAAACCTGGAATAAAAATTTAAAAGTCATAAAAATTACACCTAGTAATTTAGTAAAAAAAATATTAAGGTTTAAAAATTATTTTGGAGAAGATGGTGGAGTTACATTTTCTGGTGGAGAACCATTATTGCAACCTAAATTTTTGATTGAATGTTTAAAATTGTGTAAACAAAATAATATTCACACTGCTGTTGATACAGCAGGGGTGGGGTTTGGCGATTACGAAGAAATATTAAAGTATACCGACCTTGTCATTTTGGATATTAAGGCAACAGATGAATATAATTATAAAAATATAACTGGCAAAAGTATGGAACAATTTAATAAATTTTTAAGTGCTGTTCAAAAGAATAACAATAAAGTATGGCTAAGGCAGGTTATTGTTCCTAATATAAATGATACAATAGAAAATGTTATAAATTTAAAAAATTACGCAAAAAACATAAAAAATGTTGAAAAAATTGAACTTTTACCATATAAAACACTAGGAGTTCATAAATATAAAGAGTTAAACATACCTTATAGATTAAACGGGACTAAGGATATGAGTGAAGAAAAAATAAAGGAATTATCAAAAAGTTTAGAATAAAAAATCACGAAACCTCGTGATTTTTTATATTTTATGCCATTTTAGTAACTGTGTAATCATTGTTTGAATATACATACTTAACTGAATTATTTTCGTTTATTTTTTCAACTACAATTCTTGTTTTTTGATTATTGTATTCATATTCAATATAAAATTTGTTATTGTTGTTTTTTTCTGCTTGCTTAATTTCTAGTTCAAGTTCTTGCCCATTTTTTTCGTATTCACTTTCAAATTTTATCATTCCATTTTCTATTTCAACTGCAATAGATGTATTATATATTTCTACATTGTTGTTGTAAATTGTGTATGAAAATTCTTGTTCACCGTTTTCTGTTTCTTGTTCAATTACAACTTTTTTATTATTTCCAAGAGTAATTGTAAATTTTATTTCAATTTCATCTTTTTCAACTTCTTTAATCCCGTTTAGTTCATATGAGTTATTGTTATATACAACTTCACCAATTAAATTTGTTGAAACTTCATAGTCATCGTCATCTCTGCTGGGACGATTATTTTGTGATGGTACGCTTTCGTTGTAATATAGTTTGTAGTTGTGTTCTTGATTTTGCATATCTTTATAAGAAAAAATTAGCATTTTAGAATATAAATTATTGTCAGAAGTCTGTTCTTGTGGAGCAATAATAGTCGTGTTTCCTAAAAAACTTTCAAATGTAGGCAAGTACGAATGAACATAGTCAACAACTCGGTTAAATTCTTCTTGTGTTTGTTTTAATTGACTATTTGAATTATTGTTTAGTGCAAGTTCCATTCCAGACACAACAGAAAACGCATATAATTCTTTTGTATTTGCAAATGAATACATTTTTGCAGAATTACCACAAGCATATAACATTGAGCCAAAAACACTGAAAACTAAAACTAAAGATACTATTAATAATATTTTTTTCATATTCCCTCCTACGATTAAGTTAACATATATCGATTTTTCATACAAATATTTTTTAAAAAATATTTCTATGGAAAATGCCTTTTATTGTCATATGCATATTTAACTACATATATTGTTATGTAAAAAGGAGGCTTTTTTGAAATTTTTTTATCCTCAAATATGCAATGAAAAATGTTATAATAAAAAAAGTAAATGTTGTAATTATTATATAAAACATATTCATCAAAACGGAGGAGGTTCTGGGGCAACCGGTCCAACAGGACCAACAGGGGCAACTGGAGCGACAGGATCGACAGGGGCAACTGGTCCTCAAGGTTTAAATGGAGCAACCGGTCCAACAGGAGCAACCGGTCCAACTGGTCCACAAGGTTTAAACGGGGCAACCGGTCCAACAGGAGCAACAGGGACAACCGGTCCGACAGGGGCAACCGGTCCAACAGGAGCAACCGGTCCAGCGGGAAACAATGTTGTAAATCCATACGATTTATATGTTAGAAGTAATACTATTGGAGGGACAGGAACACAATCAAAACCCTTACCAACAATTGAAGATGCTTTAAATTTAGTAGCAAATAATGGCACAATCCACGTGTATGATGGGACTTATCCAATGGATACAACTACCACTATATCAAAGAACAATATAACCATTGATGCTAAGCCAAATGCTACAATTTTATTAACAAATAATGTTGTTCCTTTTTTGATAACAGGCAGTGGTAATAAAATTCAAGGTTTTACATTTACAAGCGATAATCCATATCCTGTGGAATTTATACAAATTGGTGGGAATAACAATGTTGTCAGAAATAACATAATCTATGGACCAACTCAGTCGGGAAGTTCAGATACTTGGGTGGTCAATAGGGGAATCGTTACTCAAAGCGGAACACAAAATAATTGGATAGATGGTAATATTTTTTATTCATTACGACAAAGTGGCTATTTAAACCCAAATTCAACGGGATTTATTACACACAATGTTGTATTTAATACTCGTGGCTGGGTTGTGGATGGTGCACTATTTCAGTTTTCGGGCAATTCGTGGGGAGAACCAACAAATGCTGTTGATATTGCTCTATTAAATGGCACAACATCAGGTGTGCCTTATAATTCTGTTGCTGATTTGCAAAATAATAACAGTAATGCAACTATTAGCGACCAAAGATAATATAAACCTAAAAATAAGAGTATTTTTTTTATTTTTTTTAAATATAATTGTTGTTTACAGATTAGTTAAATAGGTCTATAATATAACAAGGTGAAAAATGAAAAAAAATTATGATAAATCACTTCCCAATTTTACAAAAGGAGAAGAAATTTTTAATGCAGTTACTCATCTTGTGGGTGGTGCATTTGGCGTTATATTTTTAATTATTGGTGTTGTATTTGCTCATATATATTGTAATTGGGTTGGTGTTTTTAGTATGTATATATATGGTTTTTGTATGATTATTACTTATACTATGTCGGCAATATACCATTTTTTGCATAAAAACAAGGCTAAGAAAGTTTTTAGAATTTTTGACCATTTATCTATTTTTTTACTTATTGCTGGTTCATATACACCATATTGTCTAATAACATTATCACCAGAACCAATTTGGGGTTATGGCCTTTTTGCTGTTGTTTGGTGTTTGTCAATTTTGGGCATTGTTTTGAACGCAGTAAATATGTATAAATGGAAAGCGTTGAGTATGGTTTTATACATTGCAATAGGTTGGAGTATTTTGATTGCAATTGTTCCGTTGTTAAGAAATTTAGAACTTGCAGGAATGTGGTGGTTACTTGCTGGTGGCATTGCTTACACTGTTGGTGCAATATTCTTTGCTTTTGGTTCAAAAGTGAAATATATACACAGTGTTTGGCATTTGTTTGTGCTTTTAGGAAGTATATTACAATTTGTTTCAATTTTGTTTTTTGTTGTGATGTGAAAAAATACTTGTTTTTTACATTTCAATTTTAATTTTTTTTATTGTATTATTGCAAAATTTATTAAAAGATTAAATATTGACAAATACGGTCTTTTTAGTTATATTACTAAAAACGGAGATGAAAATACAGAAAGTAAATTTTAATAATAAAAAATTTCTTATTTTCTTAATTGCATTTATTTTTATTATAACTGCAATAGTTTTGTTTTCGGTTGCATTTTTTTTAAATCCAGTTACTGAAATTTATATTAAAAATTTACCTAAAAAATTATACTATTATGAAAGTGAAGAGTTTGATAATAATGGTTTATTAGTATGTTCAAAATATCAATATTTTGGCATAGAAAAAAATATAGAAAATTATAAAATTATTGTTGATAATCCATTGTTGGTTTCTTCTCAAACAGTAAAAATTATTTATGAAAACAGTGGTAAACAATTTGAAACATCGTTAAATATTTTTGTAGAACCTAGAAAAATAGTTAATATGCAAATTATACAAAACCCTACAAAAACAACTTATTATGAAGGCGATTATTTTGATTTTAGTGGTATAAAATTACAAGTAAATTGTGTGGGGGATGTAAAATCTTTTGAACCAAATAATATTACTTTTGATAAGCAAAATATTCCGTTAAGTGTCAATGATAAACAAATAAAAATTTATTATAGCGAAAATAACAAAACTGTTTTTGCCGTTGTAGACATTATTGTCAAAGAGAAAACAAAAAACGATGAATTAGTTTTGCAAGTAACAAATTTAATTGAGTTTTTGCCAAATGTTGATGATTTAAATTTAAATGATGAAAATTTAGTAAATTATGTACAAAGCATTGTAGACAATTTAACTGAAGAACAAAAAACACAAATTGACATAACAAAATTAGAAAAACTAAATGAAAAAATTAAGCAACTAAAAAAAGAACAAGAAATAATACAAAATAAAGAATACAATATTTCGTATAAATTGGTGGATATTGAAGCAGAAATTGATTTTAATAATATAACAAAATACAAAAATATTGATGGAAGTATTCGACTTAACGAACCTATATCTAAAGAATTGTATAACTATGGTTATGACTTTATTGAATGGCGTAATGAAGACGGTAAAAATATAACAAAAATTGAAAATATAAGTAAAGATACAACTTTTTATGCGGTTTATCAATTATCTCAAAAAATAAATTTAAAATTTTTGTATAATAGTGAAGAGATAGGAGTAATCAGTGTAAATAGATATAATGGAGTGAATTATAAATATAGTTTGTCTAATAACGAAATCAGTAACTTCATATTTGAAAAAATAGCAAAAATCCCTACAAAATATATAGTCAACAATATTGAATTAACTGAAATTGATACAAAAAATAATAGAGAAATATCAATCGAAGTTGTTGCTCAATCACCACAAGACATTGTTGAAGATAATATTGTTATGCCACAAAATAATAGTGTTATTTTTGTAAAAGGAAACAGTGTTAATGAATTTATTTTAAGCGATGGATTTTTAACGGAAAATGATTTGAGCGATATTTATTATTTATTTAACGAACAAAATTACAATTATATAAATTATTATTTTGTAAGTGGAAATGTTAAGACTTATGATGACCTTTTGAATATAAATTTTGGTCAAGAAAAAAGTAATATTGTTGTAGTTACCCAAAATGAAAATAAATTTAATTTAACAATAAATTATAGTGGTGGACAAAAAATATTTTATGGTTTAATTGGTCGTCAAAAAATTATTGATGCTTTAAAACAGTTTGCGAATGAAGATAATCAAACTATAAATTTAGTTAATGAATTATCACAACGATTTAATTTTGAACAAACATTATATAAAAACATAGATTTTAACTTTAAAGAAAGAACTGACTTTGAAATCAATCTTCATATAGATGAAGAAATTAGTACCATAGATGTCCCAAATTTTTCACAACAAGATTTTAAATTAACAAATTATTTACCAAAACCTAAAAAATTAGGATTTGTATTTATGGGCTGGGTAAATGAAGTCGATGGTCAAATATTAGATAGCGAATTTTTAAATATTATAACTCAAAATTGCAATACGAACACAAATTTATATGCAATATGGGAACATGACCCTAACTATAAAAAACCTGATACTATGGTAGAATATAATCAAAATTTTGTGAGCGAATGGACAGCAGAATTTGAGCGCTGTGGAGTTATTGTAAATGCAAGTTTGATTTTGGAAAAAAATGGAGTTTATACTTATAAAATTTCAAATAATGGAATAGAGACTATTAGTGTATTTGGAGATTATAGATATGAAAATAATGAAATTGTCTTCTATAACATACAAAGCAGTGATGATTACAATTACCTAGAAAAAAAAGATTTAGATATTGATTTAACTTTCGTTGAAGATAACATACTTGTTGTTAACTGTTTTTTGGTTTTAAAGAATGATACAGTTGTAAACATTGAGTCATTTGAAGTTGTTTTAAATAAAGACAACATTAAATTTGAAAATTATTACGGAAATAAACTGACAGGAACTTACAAAATAGAAGTATTAGACATATTGACAAATACCCTTGATTCATATATTATAGAACTAGTTAATAATGGTAGTGCAATCATTACTTTTAATGGAGTAACAGAGTACGCATATTACCGAATACTTAACGATAAAGTTATATTACTTTCCAATGGATTTATAGGCGTTGAAGATATAACTGATTATATTTTGGAATCTAACAGAATATAGGAGGTTTGTATGCAATCTCTTAAAGCAAAATTTAATACAAAAATAGTTTATATAACATTGGTTGTTATGTTTATTGTATTTTGTTCCTTTTTTGTCCAAAATAATGTTAAAAATAAAGTTTTGTTTGCAACAAATGATCTAACAAACAACGAAATTCAATTTGATAGAGAAGAAATAAAAATTGACAATGTTAATTTGTACTCCGATGTTATAAGTGCGAAAGCCGGTGAAAATGTTAAACTTAATTTTGATGTTGAACCATATTATTCATATGAAACGATAAAGAAAATTGAATATAAAATTATAAGCGGGAAAAATTATGCCAGCGTTAACAACGATGGCATTTTGTCTATTTTTGATTATGCAAAAGCATATGAAGATATTTCTGTTAAAGTTTGGGTTAATGGTATTGGAAGCAATACTGTAAAAATTTCTATTGACAAAACAAAAGTTGAAGATTTTGAAATAAGTTCTAATACACAAACTATAAGAGAAGGCGGAACAAGTATAGTATATGTTAATAAATTATTGCCACAAAATGCAAGTTTTCAAAAAGTAAAATACGAAATAATAGATGGGAGTCAATACGCAATGATAAACTCTCAAACCGGCGAAATAAAAGTAAATGATGTAGTAAATGTAAAAGATGCCATTGTTACTGTATGCGCATACACTTGTGAAAATTATGATAAACAAAGCAATGAAATAACTTTTTCCATTTATGTTCCACTAAAAAATATGAAACTTTCTGCAAGTAAAAGTCTTGTAAAAATTTCATCAACAAATGGCGATAAGGTTGAATTGACTGCAACAACAGATGATGTTGTATCAGTATTTAATCCAACATATATGATTGACCCATTGTATAATAATTTTGCATACATTGAAAACAATATTTTATTTATAAATAAAAACATTAAAGAAAGTGTTATTATTCCTGTTTGGGCTCAACAAGATGGTGCTGAATCAAATACTGTTTATATACAAATATACATATTAGCAGAAGATATTATTTTAAATGATAACATTAACACAATAAAAGTATCTCAATTTTTAACTTATGATTTTTCGGCAAAAGTTTATCCAAGTTATGCAAACTCTAAAAATATTACTTATAAAATAATCGACTTAAATGATGTTGAAGTGGATTATGCAGAAATCAACGAAAATGGACAGTTGTATATTAAAGACGAAGCACCAAATTCAAGTCAGTTAAAATTACAATTAAAACATGATGATTTAGTCAAAACAATAATTTTGGAAATAGAAGAATACAAATCAAGTAGTATTTTAATTGAGAATAATAATTTGCCAAAAGTTTTATATCCAAATCAAAGAGTTGATTTTGTAGCAGTATTTGATAATTTATATAAAACACAAAATCATTTTAATGTTTTATATGCATTTGGCGATGATGGTGTATTTTATAATTATGGCAATTACATTATAGTTAAGCCATTGAACGAACTTGAAAAATTAGGAAAAAATCAACTTCAATTTAGTATAAAATTAAAATCTTCAACAGGTACATATAGTAAAGAACAACAATTTGATGTATTTTTGCCTGTTGAAAGTATGCAAAATCAAGTTTTGTATGTAGATCGTGGAACGGAAGTATATGTTGATATGTTGTTTAATTCTAACAATTTAGCAACAGATAAATCATTAAAAGAAATTTCAAATGTGATGGTTAAAAATGAAATTGTAACCATAGAAAAAACCAATATTCGTGGACAAATTAAAATTAGTTTACCAACCAATTTGGAGTATAACACAAATATAAACATTGATGTATATGCACAAAATTCAGAAATAAATTGTACAATTACATTGATTATAAATGGGTTAAGTTTAGACAATTTTGGTTTGTTGTTAGATAAACAAGATAGCGAAGGTCATATAATAAATAAAAAAAATCCAGAATTATATGTAGGTCGTAGTTTATATAGCCAAATAACATATAAGAATAATTCAATTTTGGAATATGGTTTAACAATAGAAAAGAAATCTTCAACCAATTCAAACATAGAAAGTGAAGATGATATATTAAAACTAACTGCAAATGATGTTGCAGGTGGAAGTGCAATATTATATTTTGTTACATTAAAAGATGGAAACACGACAAAACTTTATAACATTGGTGCAAATAATATTTCTGTTTTTAATCCAGCAGATACAACCGATGCTATTTATATAGAAGATATAAATCACATAAAAAATAATGCCATAACATTCTATGGACCGACACTTGATTTACTTCCTTATTATAGATACAATGATTCAAACGATTCTCCAATTACATCAAAATGGATAACATCACAAGGTGCTTATGCAAACGAAAACACCATATCAATTATAAATACAACTCCTTGGGACGGGTTTGATATTATAATTCATTATACTCAAACATACAACGGCATAGAACGAGAAGTGGGGCAAACCAAAATTAAAGCAAGTTTAGGTTTTGATAAAAAGGTATATCAAGAGTATAGCGAATTTGGTAACAATGTAGAAGTTACAGGTGTTGATGACGGAACAGGATGGTTTTTTGGAACAACATATCACGGCTCCGATTCTATGGATCTTTCTGGTGGTAGGGTCAGCAGGGGATTTCTTGTAACTACAATGGAATATGAGAAATTAAAAGAGGCAGGTTTTAGTAAAGTACAAATAACATTAGAATTAGATATTGCTGAAATTCAAGATGGCTATCAAGAAATTTATGTACTTTTTGACAATGATTGTGATGTTAACAATGGGTACATAGAAGCATATAGAAATGGTTATGTTGAACACACTGCGTCTGGTGTTGATACTTCATGGTGGACACACACATTCACTTTTGAAGTTTCAATAGACACCTTGATAAATAATAGATATATTGCTATCGCTTGTGGTGCTCATGGTAAAGGTAATGATACATGGCGATGGGGTTGGACTAGGTTAAATTTTGAAGCCATAGCATAAAGGAGAATATTGAATGAAAAAAATTTTTAACATAATATATATTTTAATAATCTCTTTATCCTTAATTATGAGTATTGCTTTTTTATGCAATATTTCTTTTAGCGACAATACAAAATCAAACTTTGTTTTTGCAGAACAAGAAAATATAGAAACAATTTTAACTATTCCTGTTAAAGCAGTAACTTACGAAGACAACAAAGGTTATGAAATTAATGTTATAGATAATAAAAATGTAGCATTTAATAAATCTTACTTAAATTTAAGAATAAACACAAATTCAAATGCAATCGCACTTTTTGATATGGGAAATAACAACTATGTTATAGATATGTCAAAAGGCGACACAAAAGCATCAATGGATAATATTGTTATTGAAGGTAATTACAATTTCAATTCAACAGAAAATATTGCAAACAATGGTTGGAATTTAAGTTTTGACACTGCACAAGACATTTTAGGATTTAACAATTTGGGCGAAGTTGGAGAGGGAGCATTCGTTGTTGAAAAAAGTTTTGATGGTCAAAATTATAATCAAGACAATTCAACTTTAAAAACAGTAAATGTAACGCGAGCGTTTAGCCCTTCTTTATACAATGTAGAAAATGGAAAATACAAACAAGTTTATGTTCCAAGTGGTAACGATATCAATAATGGAGTTTATATAAGAATTAGGTTTGCCTATGAAATATATAGAACAACATATAAATATTATGATAAAGAACAAAAAATATGGGTTGAAAATTCGTTAATAAATCCAAAAGATGAAGGTATAGAATATAAATCTCTAAAAAAGACAATTACATATTACAATATTTTAGAAACAGCAAACTTTTATATTGCAAATAATACAGGTGCAGTTGGGTTCCATAACCTAACAAATAATATTGAAATAATAAAAGATGATATATTAGATAGAATGGTTTCACAAGTTTATTTTTCCAATATAAATCAAGACAATTATGAGAAAAATGCATTTGAAATTAAATATGAAAAATATCTTGCAGGACAATTAGATGAAAATAATAATGAAATAACATTTTTTCGTTATGATAAACTAAATTATTATAACGATAATGTCAGCGAAGAAAATAAATTAGATAATAAAAAACTAACAATTATTGCAAACCAATATTATCAAGGCGAAACACTAAATAGCGGTGATATGACATTTTCGGGGTTTTCACTTGATAATTTAGGAAATGACAACTATATTGTACGCTATAAATTAAACGGCATAGATATGGGGCAAATGCAAAACGGCGAATTGTTCTTAAAAAATGGCAAATATGATATATATGTGTCCACACCTTGGGAACAAGACAAAATGCATTACACAATATATGTTAATGACCGTTCAAATTCTTCAACACTTGCTGATTATTTTGATAACAGTTTTATATCAAATCAAAGTAAAAGAATTTACGATATGGAATCAACTATTCCTGTTTTTGTGCAGGGAAGTATATTTTATCAAATAAAAAACAGTAAAAACAATGTTCCAATTTCAGGTAAAATCACAAAATATATTGATGATGAAACAACGCAAGATGTCTACACATTTTTGTATGAAAATGTTTCAGTTGAAGAAGACGAGAAAACAAAAAACATTATTTTAAATAAAAATGCAAATAATACAGGCTTATTAGACTTAGAACCAGGATTTTATTATGCAACTTTTTACACGACAACAAACTACTTAGATGGAATTACAGGCGATTATTATACAATTAGTTATATGTTTAAAGTTATAGACAAAGACAGCGTAACGGGACCAGTTGTAAATCAAACAATTTTAAATTCATTTACAAATATTTCAAGATTTAATTCAAAATACTATGGTGTTGAGCAAAAAAATATAAACAATAAAATAGTAACCTTTGCATTCTCTTCACAAGAAAGTGCATATAACTTTGCGTATAAAATTGAAAGTGATAAAGTAACATATAACAATGGTGAATATTACTATAATAATAAAACTTATACAAGTTCAATAATATTAGGAAAAGATTTAAATAATAATGCTCTAAGTTTAATTAAAGAGAAATATTTTGATGCAAGCGATTATTTAACATATCTAACAATTAAAGAACAATCATATAACGATGCATCGCAAAATGACAAAGAACAACTTGGCGAAAATATTTTAAACCTTGGATATATAAATCAAAATATTGTGGTATTTGAATCAAATACAGCACTAGAAAATAATAAAACAGCAATGCCATTTTTAAATGATGGTAACATTGCAATTTTAAATACTGACGGAACAATTTCACAACAAAAAACTGATTTGCAATTTGTTTCTGTGTCAAAATACGAAAGTAATTCAATAAAGGCAGTCAACATTGAAACAGAGAAAGAATACATTCTTGAATACGATAAAAATGTAGAAACTCAACTCATATCATACAATGCTCCAAGTGGAAGTTATAAAATTGTGGAAACAAATGTGTATGGCGACAAAACAAGCGATACATCAATTTATTATGCAAATTATATTGCACAGGAAAACACATCAAATGCTGTAATTACTTATCTTTATAATGATCAAATAATTTCAACAACAATAGATAAATCCAAAAATAATATAGTGTTAAATGCAAATTCTGCTGTGCTAGAAAACATAACAAACACTTTAGACCCGTACTCAATAATAAAAATCTCTTATGGGAATAGTGCAGTTATAATGTCTATTGCGGAATTAAAAAATTACAAAATAGATAAATTGGGCAACTATAACATAGAAATTGTTGATCGCCTTGCAAACAAACTGAGTTTTAGTATTAACATCAATAATCCTGTTGAAGCAGTAATATTGAATTATGAAGATAACACAACTCAAACTGCTTTTGTTGGATATGAAAGTCAATTAAAAGACGGAAAATTAAAAGACGGTTACGATTTTAAAGGCTGGACATATGAAACACTTGACAAAGAATACACAAAAACAATAACTCCAACTCAAAATCAAGATATAAATTTAACAGCAGTTTATCATTATAGTATGGTAAATATAGAATTTATTGACGGCGATTTTGTTCATAATGTTCAATCAAAACCAGAAGAAACAATAGATTTTGACACAAATTTATTCTCAAAGCAAGGCTTTGAACTTGTTGGATTTATGTGGAATAACGGCAATAGAAATATTCTTTATACATATCGTATTTCTTCTGTTCCAAATGTGGAAAATTTGCAAGTGTTTGCACTATATAAAAAAGTTCAAAATAATGTTAACGCAAACGGCATAACACTTGTTGATGGAGATTTTGTTTATACAAATGCACAATGTGGAACAGCATTCTCAAAAACTGTTGTTCCAAATGATATGAAATTTGTCGGCTGGATGAAACTAGGGGTTGAAGGTGGGGTTATTTATAAAGATATAATTCCAAATCTTGATGGTGATGTAATACTTTCAGCAGTTTATGAAAAAACAAAAACACAAGAAAATGTAAACCAAGGAAGTATTGAAGTCTCTGGCACAATAAGTGGCACAATAAACAATAATAATAATTTTACAAATAATTTAATAAATAAAAATTTATATTGTGTATTTATTTCTTTAATAATATTT
>CASFMG010000011.1 GCA_949295755.1 uncultured Christensenella sp. | reverse complement strand
TTTATACCCTGATTACTTGAAATCATTTTTATAAATTTTAAAACATTATCATAGTTGTCTAACGGTTCTCCACTACCCATAAGGACTATATTTGTAATTTTTCTATTTTGATATGTTCCATTTAATTCTTTATTTACACAAAGCACTTGAGCCAGAATTTCGCCACTTGTTAAATTCCTAACAAGTCCATTTAATGTTGACGCACAAAATTGACAGCCCATTCTACACCCAACCTGAGTTGAAACACAAAGTGTATTTCCGTATTTATATGACATCAACACACCTTCAATTATATTGTTGTCTTGTAGTTTATATAAAAATTTTATTGTTCCGTCTTTGCTTACTTTTTTTTGTATTATCGTTAAAGGACAAAATATAAATTTTTCTTTTAAGCAATCAACAAATGTTTTTGGCATATTTGTTATTTCATTTACATCTTTATAATTTTGCAAAGCACTATAAAGTTGACCTGTTCTATATTTAGGTTGATTATATGACAACACAATATTGTTTAGTTCTTCAAATGTAAAATCCAACAAATTATCCATTTAAAATTGCACCCACTTCTATTTTTTTGCCATTAAGATAACTTTTAGCAGACATTCTTTTTGATGATGGGGCTTGAAGTTCAACAATTTCAACTGCTCCATCACTACACTTAATGATTAAACCTTGTTTACTATTCGCAACCAAAACTTCTCCATTTTTTGCATTGTTATTAAATATATTTGATTTTTTAACAGAAAAAACTTTAAATGTATTTTCATTTATATTAAATTTTGTTATTGGACTTGGATTAAACGCCCTAACTTTATTTATTAAATTAATCATTGTATCGTTAAAATCAAGCACTTCGTCTTCTTTTTTTATTAGTTTTGTATATGTTGCTTCGTCATTGTTTTGTGGCACTTTTTTTATTGTATTGTTTTCAATTTCGTCTAATGCTTTAACAACTAAATCTCCCCCAATTATAGCAAGTTTTTCGGATAGACTTCCATATGTGTCATCATCAGATATATCAACTTTATGTGTCAATAATATGTCGCCTGTGTCCATACCGAGTTCAGTTTGCATAATTGTTATGCCCGTTTGTTTTTCCCCATTTAATATTGCGTATTGTATTGGCGATGCTCCACGATATTTTGGTAAAAGTGAGCCGTGTACATTTATAATTTTATGTGGGCATATATCAATTATTTCTTGACTTAAAAGTTGACCATATGCAGCAGTTACCATTATATCAGCATTTAAACTTTTAAGAATTTCAATGCCTTCTTTTTTTATTTTGTCAAATTGATAGCAAGGAATATTTAATTGGTTTGCTAATAATTTTACAGGCGATAGTACAACCTTATTTCCCCTTCCAGATACTTTATCGGGTTGACAAACAACCCCGACAACACTGTGTTTAGATTGTGTTATCGCTTTTAAACATATTGCACCAAATTGTGGCGTTCCTAAAAAAATTACTTTCATACTGCTCCTTATTTTATGGTTTTATCAATAAATAATACACCATTTAAGTGGTCAATTTCGTGACACAAACATCTTGCCAAATATTTTTCACCCGTAATTGTAAACTCGTAGCCATACCTATCTTGTGCTTTTACTGTTACTTTCATCGGCCTTTTAACTTTACCCCTAATTTTTCCACAACTAAGACAACCTTCTTCTTCAATATCAGTTCCTTCGCTTTTTAAAATTACAGGATTAACAAGTTCTAGTTTCATATTGTTTACATCCATTACAATAATACGTTTTAAAATTCCAACTTGTGGACCTGCAAGTCCCATTCCATTAAATGCATACATTGTTTCCCACATATCGTCTAATATTTCTTCAAGTTTTTCATCAAAAACTTTAACTTCTTTTGATGTTTTTCTAAGCAAATCATCTCCTACTTGCAAAACTTCTCTAACTGCCATAACTATCTCCTTTTAACTTAAATTTTGCGGATTTATTTCAACAAAAATACTTACTTTACCATTTTTATATTTGTCACAAATATCGTATATTTTTTCAATTATTTCATCTTTGTTTTGGTTTTTTATTCTGGCTAAAATTTGATATCTGATTTTGTTTTTAATTTTTCCTATTGGACTTTTCATCACATCTAAATAAACAAAATCATTTAATCTTTCATTTCTTAGCGTGTTCATTTCATTATAACATAATTTTGTAATTTCTCTAACAATTTCATCTACTTGTGATGTAAAAAGTAGTCTTAATATTGTGGTAAAAGGTGGAAAAGAAGTTGTTTTTCTTAAATTGAGTTCTTTTTCAAAAAATCTTTTATAATCATAGTTTGCTATAAATCTATAAGCATAATGTCTCGGTGCGTAAGTTTGAAGAATTACAATTCCTTCATCTTTTGCTCTGCCTGCTCTCCCACTCATTTGAGTAATTAGTTCAAATGTTTTTTCAGTGCTTTTGTAATCTGAATGATATAAACTTTGGTCTGCATCAATAATTGCAACCATTGTTACATCTTTAAAATCGTGACCTTTTGCAATCATCTGCGTTCCAACCAATATTCCAGGTTTTGAATTTGCAAATTCATTTAGAATTTTTTGATAAGCGTTTTTTGTTCTAGTAGTGTCGTTGTCCATTCTAAGTATATTTACATTTGGATACAATTCTTTGAGTTTGCAAACAACTTGCTCCGTTCCAACTGCTCCATTTCTTATACTTTCACTGCCACACTCTGGACATTTTGTTAGTGCTTTAAATCTTTTTCCACAATAATGACATTTTAATTTGTTTTCACTTTTATGATATACAAGCGAAACATCACAATCTGTGCATTTTGCAATATAACCACATTCTAAACATCTCATAAATGAACTATAACCACGCCTATTTATAAAAAACATTGCCTGATGTTTTTGTTTTATGCACGTATCTAACTCATTTAAAAGCACATTTGAAAACATTCCACTGTTGCCGTTTCTTAATTCTGCCAACATATCAACTATTTGAATTTTAGGCATTTTTTTACCATTCACTCGTTCGGGTAATTCAATGAGTTTATATTCACCACAATTTGCTTTATTAAAAGAATCTATACTCGGAGTTGCACTTGCAAGAACTAACGAGCAATTATTATAATCTTTTCTAAACTTTGCAATATCAAAAGTGTTGTACCTTGGATTACTTTCACTGATATAACTCGTTTCGTGTTCTTCATCAATAATAATTGTTCCAATGTTTTCAAGTGGGGCAAAAATGGCCGACCTTGCACCAACTACAATTTTTGCCTTGTTAAACAAAATTCTCTGCCATTCATCAAAACGTTCGCCAGCACTAAGTCCACTATGTAATATCGCGACTTCATTGCCAAATCGTGCCTTAAAATTTGCCAATACTTGTGGTGTTAGTGATATTTCCGGAACGAGCATAATTGCAGTTTTACCATTTTTTATAACATTTTCAATAACACTCATATAAACTTCTGTTTTTCCACTGCCCGTTACACCAAAAAGTAAAAATATATCATTTGAAGAAAGTATTGTATTTATTGCTCTGTCTTGAAGCGGAGTGTGAACAACTTGTGTTTTCTCTATTTTATTAAATTCTGGTTGTCTATAAAGTGTTTGTTTGCTTTCAATTAAAATATTATCATCAATTAGTTTTTTTACTGTCTGTCTTGAAAATTTTTCTATCAGTTTTGATTTTAAATACAATTTTTCTTTTTCTAAAAATTCACAAAGAGCAATTTGATTTTTTGCATTTGTTCTTATTGTTTTTTTATAATCATTAAAATTTATTTTTTGGTTCAACTCAACATAACATACAAAAAGGGGTTTAACATTATCACTACGCATTTCACTTGGTATGAATAGCCTTAAACAATCTGCATACCTTAAATGATATTTTTTTACCATAAAATGCATAAGTTTTATAAGTTCTTCTTTTATCACAACATAATCGTCAACATAATTTATAATTTTTTTTAATTTTGATTTTTCAACCTGTGTATTATCTTTTATATTTATTATAAAACCTTGAATTACACGATTGCCAAAAGAGACAAAAACTCTCATTCCAACTTTGCCCCAAACTTCAACTTCATAATCAAAAATTTTATCTACTTGACTATTCGTTATATCAACAATAACTTCTGCTATTCTCATAAAACAAAACAATTCTATCACAAAATGATAGAATTGAAAAGTTTTATTAAAACAAATTTATTGATTTACACTATCGCTAGAAACAACTTCGCCTTGATATATTTCATCGGCAGCAAGGCTAATTGCTTTTTTATCACTTTTTTCTATTTCGGCTGGAATTCTTTTTTCAAGTTCTTTTGCCCTTTTTGCCATTACACAACAAAGTTTATATTTATTTCCGCCTGTTCTTTTTACCAATTCATCAATTGGTGGTTCAATCATCATAATATTACACCTCTTTTACAATATCGACAAATAGTATATCACATATAATTTTTTTTGTGAATAATTTTTTTAAATTTTTATCATTTTTTTAAATTCTTGTTCATCTATAATTTTTACACCAAGACTTTTTGCTTTTGTGAGTTTACTTCCTGCATCACGACCAAACAAAACATAATCTGTTTTTTTAGAAACTGACGAAGATGTCTGTCCACCATTGTCTTCAATAAGTTTTGTTGCTTCATTTCGCGTCATTGTTTCAAGTGTACCCGTTAAAACAAAAGTTAATCCGTCTAAAATTTTGCTCACATTTGTTGAAGTATTTTCAATAACTATACCATAGTTTAATAATTTATTTATTAAATTTATGTTGCATTGATTGTTAAAATAGTCAACAATGCTTTGTGCAACAATATCTCCAATATCTCTAATCTTCAACAAGTCTTCAACTTTTAAATTTTTAAAATCATAAATACTATTATAGAATTTTGTTAAATCTTTTGCTGTCTTTTTGCCTACATTAGGAATACTTAAAGCATATATAAAATTTGCCAAATCACAATTTTTGCTTTTATTTATTGCACCAAATAAGTTTTGTGCTTTCTTAGTTTTAAATGAAGGCAACAAGACAAGTTGCTCATATGTTAAACTATATAAATCTGCAACATCTCTAACATTAAGATTGTCATACAAAAGTTGAGAAGTTGCATCACTAAAGCCTTCAATATTCATTGCATCTCTGCTTGCAAAGTGCGTTATTTTGTCAACAATTTGGTCTTTGCAACCATTTTTGTTTGGACAAAATAAAAGGGCGCCAACTTCTATAAGTTCTGTGTTGCAACAAGGACAATTTTTTGGTTTTTTTATTTTTTTAGAGTTTTCTAGTTTTTCAGCAAGACCCATAATTTCTGGAATAACTTCGTTACTTCTTCTAACAAAAACCCTTGAACCAATTTCAACTTTTTTTCTTACTATATCACCATAATTGTTTAAAGTTGCTCTATTTACAGTTGCACCTGCTAGTTCAACT
>CASFMG010000010.1 GCA_949295755.1 uncultured Christensenella sp. | reverse complement strand
TTTAAGGTAACACAAGATGGTTCAAACGGAACGCAAGAAAAGCCATATTTAATAGAAACAAAAGAACAATTTAATAATATTAAATATAGATTACAAAAAGATGAGTACTTGAATAGTTATACTTTGATTGAAAATGAAATAGAACAAACTATAACATTAAGCGAAGTAAACTCACAATTCCACTTTAAACAATTTGCTTCAATTTATAATGTTTCGCCATTAGGACAAGGAACAAACTTTGAGTTTCTTGGCACATATGATGGAAACAAAAAAACATTGAGTTGGGATTATGATTTGTCTAATATTTCTGCATATCAATCGATTCAATATGTTTCATTGTTCTCACAAATCGCAAGAGGTGCAACAGTTAAAAATATACGAATACTTGCAAACTTAACAGGTCAACTTAAAGTTGGTGCAACAATTTCACTTCTATGCTACAAAAACTTGGGAACAGTTCAAAATGTAATTCTTGGAACACAAGGATTAAGTATTGATATCACATCAAATAAAGATATATTCTTGTATGGTATTGCATATCAAAACTTGGGAACAGTTCAAAACACAGTAAACTATTATGATGTTGCATTAAAAAACAGCACTGATGTTCTTGGAATAAAGGCAAGTTATGCTTCTATTGCCGGAGAAAATGAAGGACTAGTTCAAAAATGTGGAAATTATGGAAACATAACACTTCAAACAACAATCTCAACAAGTGGTGGTATTGTTGGAACAAACAGGACAAACGGAACAGTTGAAGCGTGTGTGCTTAAAAATCAAACAACAACATTAAGCATAAATAAACAATCTCAACAAGGTTCAACGCAAGGTGCCGTTACATTCTACTTTGGTGGAATAGTTGGACAAAACGATGGTACAGTAAATTATTGTTACACATATACAAAATCAATAATTTATAGAAGTGCACCTGTTGGCTCTGTAAACAAAGTTTATATTGCCGGTCTTGTTGGACTTTCTAACAACGGAAATATTAAAGGTTCATATGTATATAACATTGTAAATGCATCAAGTGCACAAGGTATTCAAATTGGAAATGTATATTTGTTTGCATACATAACTTGGGCATCGGGTGGTGTTGACACAAGATGTTTCTACAACGAAGGGCAATCTCAATCAGCAATAGGTGGAGTAAGCACAGACTCGTTTAACATTACATCTTATTCAAAAGTACCACTTGGTGATAGATTAAACGGAACTGAAAGCAATTACTATTTAAGCAATGAAAACGAATTTCCAATATTTGAATGGGAAAACGAAGTTTCTAGTTGGGTAGAGTAAAAATTTGGTGCTAAAAAGAATAATAAAAGATTAGGTCAGTTTTGACCTAATTTTTTTGTTAATAAGTTATTTTTTTTCACATTCCAATAATTAAAATTTTTTAGTATTTGTCAAAAAAAATACATAACGCATAATTTAAAAAATTAAAAAATTTACATTTATATAAATTTTATTAAAGTCATATAAAATATAAATTTTGCATTATATAATTGTATGAGATATCCCTTTTTAACAATAAAAAATTTTAAAAAAATATTACTTATTTTTGGAATTGTTATATGTTTGTGTACAGGACTATTGTCAGGAGTTATTGTGTATTCGCAGTCAAGAACATACACATATAGTATTGTAATTGATGCTGGGCACGGTGGAATAGATGGTGGTAGTGAAGGTTTTAATGGAACAAAAGAAAGCGAAATAAATTTAATTTACGCAAAAACACTAGAACAATATTTTAAAGATTTTGGGTTTAAAACAACAATGACACGAACAAATGAAAATGGTCTTTATAGTCCGTTTGCATCAAACAAGAAAAAAGACGATATGCAAAAACGAAAAGAAATAATAGAAAATGTAAAGCCTGATATGGTTATTAGTATACATATGAATAGTTTTGCTTTGTCGTCAAGTCGTGGTGCACAAGTGTTTTATAATAAAGACAACGAAAACTCAAAACTCCTTGCCGACCAAATACAAAAACAATTTGTGCAAAATTTAGTAAAACCACGACAAACAACTCAAAAAGGAGATTATTTTATTTTGAACTGCACATCAATTCCAAGTGTTATTGTTGAGTGTGGGTTTATATCAAATCAAGAAGAAGAAACACTTTTAAATACAGATGCCTATCGTGAAAAAGTATGTTACAGCATTTTGTGTGGTGTGGTTAGTTATTTAATGTAACCGACTTGAGCAGATTTATTGATATTTTTACTTTTCTAGTTTGTTGACGAAACAGTTTTATTGTGCTATATTTAGTTGTTAATGTTTTGTTGTATTTTCAACAAAAAGCAGTTTTATATTTTTAAAACTGTTTGCTATTTTTGAGGAGACACTATGAAGAAAGAACTAGAAAGAATTCCAAACATTGCAAAAGTGCAAGAAGAAGTTTTAGAGTATTGGAAAGAAGATGACACCTTTAAAAAATCAGTCAATAAAAACTTGGGAAAAAAGAAAGTATTTTACGATGGTCCACCATTTCCAACAGGGAAACCACACCACGGAACTGTGCTTGTTTCTTTTATAAAAGATATGATTTCAAGATATCTTACAATGCAAGGCTATTCTGTTCCACGAACGTGGGGATGGGATTGTCACGGTCTTCCAATAGAAGTTCAAGCAGAAAATGTACTAGGAATTACTGATAAAACGCAAATAGAAAATGAAATAGGTGTTGATGCATTTAATAACAAATGTCTTGAAATTGTTTCTCAAAACAACGATTCTTGGCGAGATTATGTAAATGAAATGGCAAGATGGATTGATTATGACAACGCTTATAAAACTATGAATACTGATTTTATGGAAAGCGTGATTTGGGCATTTAAAGAACTTTACAACAAAGGTTATATTTATAAAGATTACAGAGTTACTCCATATTGCACTAGATGTGAAACACCATTATCCATAAGCGAAACAAGAGAAAGTGATTCAACAAGACCAAAACAAGATAGATGGGTAATTGCAAAATTTAAAACTCAAGAAGTGATAAACAATAAACCTGTATACTTTTTGGCTTGGACAACAACGCCTTGGACACTTCCATCAAATATGGCACTTGCTGTTGGCGAAGCAATAGATTATGCATATGTTGAAGTTGGCGATGAAGTGTTTGTTTCAGGAAAAAGTAGTATACCAAATTATAAAAATGTGTTTGGCGAAGATGCAAAAATAGTCAAAGTTGTAAAAGGCAGTGAACTTGTTGGAAAAACTTACACTCCACTTTTTAATTTTTTTGAAAACAAAAAAGAAGATGGAGCATTTAAAGTTATTGCCGTAGATTTTGTTGAAGAAGGCGAGGGTATTTCAATTATCCACATTGCGCCAGCATTTGGTGAAGACGACTATTGGGCTTGTAAGAAAAATAATGTTCCACTTGTTTGTCCTGTTGATGAAAAAGGACATTTTACAAGTGAAATCAAAATGTTTGAAGGTAAGCACGTTTTCGATACAAATAGCGAAGTGGTTAAATACCTTAAAGAAAACAACTTATTTGTTAGTGATGGAAGTATGGTTCACAATTATCCACATTGTTGGAGATGTAATAAACCGCTTATATATAAAGCAATGGATGCTTGGTATTTTAACATAGAAAAAATAAAACAAGATTTAATTGAAAAAAATCAAGAAATAAATTGGGTTCCCGACAACATTAAAACAGGAAGATATGCAAATTGGCTTGCTAACGCAAGGGATTGGAATATATCTCGTAATAGATATTGGAGTACACCAATACCTGTATGGCAATGCGACAAGTGTAATCACACAGAAGTTTTGGGAAGCAAAGCAGAAATAGAAAAGGCAAGTGGTATTAAACTAGAAAACTTGCATAAGCAATATATGGACAAGGTTAGTTATAAGTGTCCACATTGTGGTGAAACAATGCACCGAATAAGCGAAGTTTTGGATTGTTGGTTTGAGTCGGCAAGTGTGCCTTTTGCAAGATTACACTATCCTTTTGAAAACAAAGAATGGTTTGATAATCACTCGCCATCAGATTTTGTTGTTGAATATACAGGTCAAATAAGGTGTTGGTTCTATTATTTACACGTTTTGTCAGTTGCATTATTTAATAAACCTGCTTACAAAAATTGTATTGTTCACGGAACAGTGCTTGATAAAGAAGGTAAAAAACTTTCTAAAAAATCTAAAAACTATACCGACCCAATGCAACTTATGAAAACATACGGAACAGATGCATTTAGACTTTATATGTACCAATCTCCTGTGATGCTTGTAAACGATATGGTTTTTGATGATAATGGACTAAAAGACTGTTTACAACAATTTATTTTGCCACTTTATAATTGTGCATATTTCTATCAAAGTTATGCTCAAATTGATGGGTTTAAAGGCGATGCAAACAATAAA
The DNA here is from genome assembly GCA_949295755.1 of uncultured Christensenella sp. GTDB lineage: Bacteria > Bacillota > Clostridia > Christensenellales > UBA1242 > UBA5893. The sequence continues at coordinate 2,229 of CASFMG010000010.1, read as the reverse complement.
CCAAATCCAGACAATAAACTAGATAAATGGATACTTGCAAAACTTTACAGCACCGAAAAGCAAATAAAACAAAGTATGGACAAGTATCAAATAGACGAATATGTTAAACCAATTTTATCACTAATAGATGGACTAAGTAACTGGTATATCCGTAGGTCAAGACGCCGTTTTTGGGGCAGTGGAATGGATAAAGACAAAAAAGATGCCTACCAAACACTTTACTATGTATTAACAAACACTTGTAAAATAATGGCTCCAATAACACCAATTACAACCGAAAAAGTGTACACAAGTTTAACACAGTGTGAAAGTGTACACCTTGAAGATTGGCCAAACATAGACGAAAAATATAAAAATCAAGCCTTACTTGATGAAATAGAAGTAGTACAAGACATTATCCACCTTTCAAGAGGAATAAGAAACAAGTACAATATAAAAAACAGACAACCATTATCACTACTTCAAGTTGCCTTTTCAAACGAAAAGTATTATGAACTTGCACAAGATTATGCAGATATAATAAAAGAAGAGTTAAATGTAAAAAATATCGAATTTATCAGTGATATATCAAACATAGCGACAGTGAAATATAAAATTAACTTTTTGTCTGCTGGAAAAACACTTGGAAATCAAATTCCTTTAATTTTAAAAGAAATAAATAATGGAAAAATAAGACTTGAAAATGGTATGTACTTCATTGGTGAAAACGATGAGTACAAATTAAACAAAGAAGATATTTTAGTTTCTTATGATGCAAAATCAAATAAACCTGTTTTAAATGATGGAGATATAGTTGTTTCGCTAGACTTAACAATAACACCACAGTTAAAACAAGAAGGCATTGCAAGAGAAATTGTTAGAAATATTCAAGATGCAAGAAAACAATTAGACCTTCAAATAACTGATAGAATTTTTATTGATATAGACGGCGATTTAGAAAGTGAACTAATTGATTATATTTACCACGAAACACTTGGAGATAGAGTAAGTATAGAAAGTGATGCAAATATTTCTTTTGAAATTGAGAATGTTAAAGTTAAAATAAAAACAAAATAGAAAACGAAAAAAACACTAAAATAATGTTAAAATTTTGGTGTTTTTTTGTTTTATTGTTTAAATTTGACAAAAAATATATAATATTGTGCAATTTTTTTGTGATGTGATATAATAAAAATATGAATGCGATTTCGATAGTTATTTTAGTTGTTGCAATTTTAGCAGTTTGTACTGTTGTTTATTTGTTATGTTCAAGCGAAGTTAAATATTTAATGACAATAAAGAGAAATTGCTTAATGGCAAAGATTGTGACTAAATATACATACAAATATATAGATAAATACAAAATTGATTTTTCGTGGTGGGAAGATAAAAAAATTGAAAATATTGAACTAACTTCTTTTGACGGACTAAAATTAAAAGGTTATTTCTTAAACAATAATACAAACAATATTGCAGTAGTTGTTCACGGTTATGGAGCAAGGGCAATGGAAATGCAACAATATGCAAAATTGTTTTTTGAAAAAGGTTATAGTGTACTTACATTTGATAATCGAGGACACGGAAAAAGTGAAGGGAAAATCATATCAATGGGTTACTACGACTCAAAAGATTTAAGTGATTGGGTAAACTTTATTGTAAAAAGATATCCAAAATCAAATGTTGTTGTTTTTGGGTTAAGTATGGGTGGTGCTACTGTTTGTATGTATGGTGGAATGTCTAAACCCAAAAATGTAAAAGCAATAATAAGTGATTGTGCGTATTCTAGTGCATATGATGTTTTTGATAACATAGCTAACAAAAGTATTATATTGTCATTTATTCCGACAATGCAAGTATATAATTTCTATTTAAAGTTTAGGGCAGGATTTAAACTCACTGATGCTTGTCCAAAAGAAAGTGTTAAAAAGTGTGATGTGCCAATTTTATACATCCACGGTGACAAAGATGCATTTGTGCCTTTTTATATGCGAGACGTTTTGTACAACAATACTATTTCAAAATTAAGACACAAACTTACCATAAAGGGTGCCGGACACGCACTGAGTTTACCAAATGACGAAACAAAATACAAACAAGTAGTTTATAAATTTTTAAACGATTTTGTGGAAAACAAATAGTTAATATTAAATATTTAACCACCGTTAAATATTTTTTTGTTTATAGTTGAAACAAAAATATAAAAGTGTTAAACTATTTCAGTTTAAAGGAGAAATTATGGAAATAGAGGCA
>CASFMG010000009.1 GCA_949295755.1 uncultured Christensenella sp. | reverse complement strand
ATCGGCATTTCAAATCCTACTTGACATGGTTTTTTATATTTGCCACCTTCATCAATTTGCCCATTTACCATTTTTACATCGTCTTTAAATTTGTAAACAACAGATGTTTCTATTACTAATTTATAAACATGTATTATCATGTCTTTAGTCAATTTACTAAAATCTTTACCAAATACTTCAACAAATTTTAATTTTTTCCCAGTTCTATGTTCTATTAAAACGGGATTTATTTTTAATAACACATTAAAAGCTGTTTCGGCAAATATTGTGTTTTGAAACTGTCTAATTGGTTCAGAAAATTTTCTCCTATTTTTTGTTGCTTCTTCAAAATTTATTCGCTTCGCTTTATTAAAATTTTTATCACATTCTCTATCTATCTTTTGTGCTTGTTTATATACCTTTGTTAACTCTTCATATTGTGTTAAATCTATCATGTATTTAGGGCTCTCCGTATATTTATTTAATATTTACCTTTCTTATGGTTTCTCGTTGGAATAGTTTTTTAACTTGTATTTCATACCATAATTTTTATTCATATATTCTGCTCGCTCTCGCTGGGACATTGATTCAAATTTTTCATCATTCTTTACTTTTCCTTCATATGATAAATTTAACCATTCATCGCTTGGCATTCCGTATTGATATCCTGCATCTATTTCTTCTCCATTTCTCCATATCGGTGATTCAAATCCTACTTGACATGGTCTTTCATAATCTCCATTTTTAATACTTATTTCGTTTAACATTTTTACATCATTTTTAAATTTATATACAATTGAACTTTCTCTTACTAACATAATGACATGTAATACCATGCTTTTTGTTAACTTATTAAAATCTCTACCAAAAACTTCAACAAATTTTAATTTTTTTCCTGTTCTATGTTCTATTAACACCGGATTTATTTTTAATAACACATTAAAAGCAGTTTCTGCAAATATTGTGTCTCTAAATTTTATGTATGGTTCATATATTCTATCATAATCTTGCATTGCTTTCTCAAAGTTTATGCGTTTTGCTTTATTTACTTGTTTTTCACATTCTCTTTCTAACTTTTGTGCTTGTTTATATACTTTTGTTAACTCTTCATATTGTGTTAAATCTATCATGAATAAAACCCTTTAATATTCTTTTGTATCAGTACTTAATAAGTGTACATTTACTTTCTTTGTTAATACTAACTGTTCAAATTTTTCTTTTGTTACATTGTGTGGTAACATTTCTTTTGTTGGAAATGAAAAAGGAGTTTCAATAAATATTTTATAATACCTTTCCGTTTCATCTGCGATAAAATCTTCTATATTATCCCAATATCCTATTAAGGCTTCTTGTGCTTCTTCTTCCAAACCCTCATGTTTTTTGTCAAATATATATGTCCCACTAAAAACTAATATATTCCCTTGTTGATTAATAAAAATTGGACTATTATCAGGATTATAACTGCCAATGTTTAAACAACTTGGATCTATATATAAAGGATATCTATTTAAACTATGAAAATATATTGATGGTCCAGTATAATCATGATGTCCGTAAATAGAAAAACTATTTAAAACACTTATACTATTGAAATTTTGTAAAAACTTGACATAATCTTTTGGTATTTTTGAACCATTTTTTTTAACTAAATTTTTATTTAATTCTTTTATACCTTTTTTATCTACACCATAAAATCCACTTAAAACAACTTTTTTGTTTATGTCCCATAAAGGTTTATTTAACTTTAATTTTAAATTTTCATATTTATTTTCTATTAATTTGTTAATATTTTTTATTCCATAAACATAATCTTCACCTGTTGGAATTTTTATTTCTTTTAAATTACTATTTATAAATTCTTTAAATCGTTTTAACATTATATTAATCCTTTTATATGATTTATAATTTGTTGTCTATCTATATTAGTTATACGCTGTCCACATATTATGACATAATTTGTATAATTTCTAAAATTATTATTATGCCATCTTAAATGATCTTCAAAAAAACCAATTACTATATTGTTTCTGTTTTTTATTTCATTTTTAATTATTTTATCAATTGAAATGTTATCTCCCAATTTATATGCATCATAAATTTTATCTATTGAAGATTGCACATTTTTTATATGGTGTCCATATGTGTCAGGTAACTTTCCCTGTTTCAAAAATTCCACCACTTGGTCATATGTAAAATTTTGTGCTGATCCAAACATTTTTACACCATTAGGCAATTTATCATACTTATCATAAAACTCCATTTGAATTTGTAACAATTGCAACTCCTGATTTTTTGCACTTACAGTAGCATATTTCCTTGCATTTTTAATTCTTTTATTTATATCTTCTGGTAATTCTTTTAATTGATCATTTAATTTATTTGATACATTACCTACATCTTCTACCACGTTATTGTTGTTTGAAAAAAATTTTTTATATTGACTTATATTTCCCATTAATGAAATACTATTGAATATAAAACCAAATAGAATTCCCCAACCAAATTCTTGCCATGCTACTTCTTGACTAGAACCACAAGCCACTTCAATCGCATAATTTATAAAGCCTTCTAAAACTGTTAGTGAAACGCCTTTAATTAAATTTTTAGCAATTGTCATGGTTTTAAACAATTTATCAGCACCAAAGGACAATAAATTAAATGCACTCGAAATCATTGCTCGTTTCCAATTTATATCTTCAGCACTTCCACCTTGTATACCTATCATTATTGATTGAATACCAACATCAATTGCAACACCAGCGAGTACGGAACTTACAGCAAAAAGAATACCTTTTGCAACAATAACACTTAATTTTACCTTTAGATAAGCCATTGCTCCGATTCCAACTGCAGAAGTTAATCCCATTGAGAGAAAACTTAATGCAATTCCACAAACAAATAACAATACACCAAAACAAATGAGAGTCCAATTTGTTTCAACTGGAGGTTGTGGATATTGTGAATATTTTATATTTGTGACCAATGATGGTGTATCAGTTTGAGTCGTTGTTTTTTCGCCGTTTTCATCTAGCCACAATAAATTGCCATTTTAATCTTTTTCCTGTTCTTCTACTATATAATAATATAAGCCTTCACTTAACTGATTTTCAACTTCTTTCCATTGCTCTGCACTTATGCCAAGCATAGATTCTTTTTGAATATTTAAATAAACTTGGTTTAAGTTGATTGGTGAATAATAAATATATGTACCTTTTTCAACAGTTAAATAGTTAGATTCTTGAGATTCTACAAAACTATTATACAGAAGATTTATTTGTTCTTTTGTTGCAGTGCTATTTATTGAATCTGCAAACAACGAATTTAAAACTTCTTCTTCTTTTTGCCAATAAGGGTCATATACAACATAGCCGTCATCATAACTATACAATTTGCCTGCTGTTTTATCAAATATACTTTCTGACAAAGTTATATCTTCAATTTGTGTAAATGTGGCATGAAATTGATAATCGTAGATTGTATAATGAACATATTTATTATTTTGAATATAGTGGTTATATAAAATTGTGTTTGTTTCTTGGTCAATGTATGATTCTTCAAAAGACAAAATATATTTAATTTCACAATTTTCATCTTCTTCATAGTAATTTAATTCTTCAAGAGGTGTTATTGTTAGTCCTTGTTCAATTGCATATTCGGTTATTGGAGTTTGATTTAAAAATGCAGTAAATCCTGAGCCTATATATACAACATTTTCTTCGTTATCATTTGCAAATATTGTTTCGCCCGTTGTATAAGCAATACCAAAAACAGTTTGATTGTTGAACTTAACACTTGCTGGAAAAACACTATAACCAAGTGTGGTTAAATCTACAATAACTTCACTATATAAAAATGCTTCATCGTCTGTTAATGTATACTCAGTTGTTTGATTTTGTTCTTGCAAAAGTGTTTTTGATGTATTTTTTATTTCTAGTGTTTTATTTTCTTCTTTTTGTGTTATATTTTGATTAGTAGAATAATTTTGCTTATATTTTTCAACAGTTTTTTGTAGATCTTCATATTTTTGTTCTTGTTGCCTAGTTATGCTTTGTTCGTAAGAAGAAATAACTGCATCTTGATATCTAAATTTGGCAACATCTGCAAAAATGCCTTGTGTTCCTAAAATGAATGCCAATATTAAACACAACGATACTGTTAAATATTTTATATTTTTGCGTTTAAAAATTGAATTTAGAATTGATTTTTTATTATTTTTTAAATTTATT
>CASFMG010000008.1 GCA_949295755.1 uncultured Christensenella sp. | reverse complement strand
GCAATAGGCTATGGCATTATGGTTGCCGTAGGTTATTTTGATGAACCAGAAGTGTATCCAACGAATATAAGTTTTGAGTTTGCAGAGTATAATGTTGATGGTGATTTTACTGCAAAAATTGTAACAAATACGCAAGATGTAACTAAATTAGAAATTGAATTATCATTCGTCCAGGGTACAAATGTAACTGAAAAAAATGGTGTTTTGACCGATGGTGTAATTTCCATTCCTAAAAATGTAAAAATTGGTGAAAACTTTAATATAAATGTGGTAAAAAATACGAATGATTTAGAATGTGATGGATTATCTTGGATTGTTGGTGGACATTCGGTAATTCGTGCCACTTCTGTAAATAATACAAATTGTGAATCAGCAAAAACTAACGTTAATGTTGATGTACCTGCATATAAAGTTGAACTTATTACGAGTTCTTCTTCAATAGATGTTAGTGAAGATGTTTTTGTTGTTGATTCGTCCTTTAATACATATTTGAAATTTTATCCACAACGAAGTGCTTATCAATATAGTTTCGATGGAACAAATGGTTATGAAACAAAATATAAAAATGCATACTTTATGTTGAAATCTAGCAATGACGAAAATATTGCACAAGTTGGTACAAGCAATAAGTTTGTAACTAATAAAGTTAGTGCGGTTAACGATGTTAGCACAATTGAAGGTTATGCCTTCGCAAGTACGCCAATTGAAGAAAGAATTATAAAACTTTATGAAGATAAAACTGAAGAAACAAGATTTACAGAAATTATGGCAGAATTAAAAAAAATGACAAGTGATGTTTCTTCTAGTGTCAAAAGTGCAGTAAAGGCAGAGAAATCTGTAACAGTTGTTGATTTAACAGTTGATAAAATGGCAGTTTTAGGTAAAGTTTCAAATGTTTATGTTGATACATTAAATACATTGTATGCATCAAAGCAAGTGCAACAAGGAGAAATCAATTCTTCCAATTTAGGAATAAAATTATTATCATCTATAAATAAAAATGTATCATTGCAAAATAAAATGTCAAATGTTGGAATAACTTTTTATTATAAACAAGGCAACACTTATTTTAATGCAATAAATAATGAAAATGAAAATTATAATATTGTTTCTCTACCAAGTGATGGATACTCAAAAACACAAATAAAACAAAATTTAAATGGTGAAAATACTACCTACTATTTTCCTGTAATGACAAATGACTACAATGATTATTATTGGCAATTTTCGGTTTTAAAAAATGTTGACACTGAAAGTTTAGTAATTGAAATTGTATACTTTGATGAAAGTGTAAATATTGAACCTGTAAGACAAACATTTTCAACTAATGCGATAATATCTAAAGCAATTAGATGGAATGATTTAACACCATTAGAACTCACAATTTTTGATAACATAGAAGATGCAAATATTAGTTATGAAGAATATGATTTATCGAACAGAATCGATGTTCCTACTCAAAATTTATATCAAACAACAAGATATTTTGCATATTCAAGTGATAATTTAGAAGATTACATATATTGTAAACCTGCAGTTGATTATGTGCTAGGTACACAAACTTATACTTTATACGAACTCGAAAATGGTATTGTAAAAGCAAAAAGTTTGCAGGCACACGGCAAAAATTTTAGAGTTGTTTATGCGACTATTGAAACGGATATGTATGGTAGTCCAAAACTAGACAGTAATGGTAAATACATTATCAATCAATTTTCACAAGATGATTATGGTGCTATTAGTTCAATAAGTGTTACTATTACAAAAACTTTAAAATCAATAGATTCAAATATTGAAATAAATGGAGATATTGAAGATTATAAATTCGATGAAAATGAACAAACAAATTTGGCATTTGTACATAATTCAACAAATCCTTTTGATATAATTGTTACATATAATGGAGAACAAAACGAAGTTGAAGAGGCGATATTAAAACAAGCCATTCTTGATGGAAATATTTCAGTTGTTGCAAAAAGTAATGGTGTTGAAACAGACATTGTTCAAACTATAAATGTAACTGAAGAAAATTCTTTAGAAGATAACAAAACATATTATAGATTTAGTTTAAGAATTGGAAGTTTGACAACAGGATTGAGTGAGATGAAACTGAATTTATTCATTAGATATAATCAAACGACTAATACTGTTAATGATGTTTTAGTGAATTCAACAAATGACGATACTCAAATAGGCTATATTGAAGTTTATGATGGTCATGCAGTGCAATTTAACTTTAATATAAATTTAGTTAGTGCATACAAAACAAGTCCAACAAATAGAATTGACACAAAACTAGAAATAGAAACAGATGACGCAACTGGAAATATAAAAAATATTACAACATCATATTCATTAAAAAATGTGGATATTTCTTCATATTTGTTTGTTAAAAATGACAATAACACAATTGATTACACAACTTTGAACATAGTATTACAAGATAAACACGGAAGAAAACCATTATCTTCAAGTTATACACTTCAAAGCACAAGTCAAATTTTGGTTGTTACGGGAACATCATCTATAACTTTTGTTGGTGATGGTAATGCCGAACTCAATCTTATTGATGCAGATAATCAAATTAGAGATACATTATACTTTACTTCGCAAAAAGCAGGACAAGTTGTTAAAGTTGATAAACTTGTTGAAAATGTTTCAAATAGTATTGCAAGCCAAACATCAAAAACAGAATACGAATACAATGAACAACAATTGGTGAATTATCAATTTCCACAACTAACAATACCAGTTGTTGGATATTCAGGTTCAACAATTTGGTTAAATAGTACCGATAAAGGAAATGTTAATTTAGTTGAATATATTTATAGATATCAAGATGGGGGAACTGGGGAAGTTAGAGATGTTTCGTTAACTCCAAAAATGCGATTTGAAATTAAAAATGACAGCAATTACGATGATGTCTTGCCACTTATATCTTATGATTTAACAACTGAAACGGGTAAAAATATAAGATTTGAAAAAGATTTTGGTCAATCAAAATCACTTACAATAATTGCGTCATTGCCAGAACTTGGCATAAGCCAAACAATTATTCTTAGTATAAAACCAAATGTAACTGTAAAAACATCAATTGTTGATACTGCAATTCAAGGTTCAAAAGCGATTACCAATGAGGTTGAAGTTTATGCAGATAGTGTCATTACACTTGATGTTACTGTTAGTTACACTGTTAAAACTCAAGTTGCCGATAATTCTAAGTATGCTTTGTTTGCAACAATTGACAATGAGAAAAAGGCAATATCATCAACTAATAATGAAAAGGTTTACATTATCGACAAAGATGAAATCTTGTTTAATGATAATTATTTCAGTAAAGTAGACAACGAAACGACAACTTATCAATTTCAAGTAAAACTTGTATTTAATTCACAAAGCACAATTCAATCTGTTGTAGTTTCGTTTGAAAAAAGTGAAGATATTAACAAAACAAATTCAGACTCTGTAAG
>CASFMG010000007.1 GCA_949295755.1 uncultured Christensenella sp. | reverse complement strand
TTTGTTTACTGCAAAACGCGATGTGTGGACCTCCAAAAAGGTCAAAGAATTTTTGGGGGAGAAAAAACCGAATGATAAAGCGACATAATTTATAAATGTGCAAATTTAAGCAAAAATTAAGAGTTTTGACGAAGATTTATCTCACTTGTTTTTTTAAGTCTGATTTATTTTTGCGTAAACAATAAAAAATAGTGGCAATAATGCCACTATATTTTTGTGAAAAAAACATAGTTGTTTTAATTTCACATTTTTATTATTTTCTTTTTTATTTTATTTATTCATTTTGTAATTTTAATATATTTAATAGGTTTTTTCTTCTCTCTATTGCATCTTTTTTGCTATCTTCAAACAATTTTTCTGCTAGCATTTTATCTTTTTTTATTAGTGAAGTATATCTTGTTTCTGTCATTAAAAAATCGATATAATTTTTTGATGGTTCTTTGCTATCTAAAATTAGTGGTTTATCGTTTTGTGGATTGTATCTATACAAATTCCAATATCCACATTCAACACATAGTTTCATATGCTCATTGCTTTTAGACATATCAAAACCGTGATTTATACACGGAGCATAACAAATTACAATACTTGGTCCATTAAATTCTTCGGCTTCTTTTAGGGCTTTGATTGTTTGATTTATATCTGCACCTAAACTTACACTTGCAACATAGCAATTTTTATTTGCTATACAAATTGCTCCCAAGTCTTTTTTCTTTGTTGTTTTTCCGTTTGAATTGAATTTTGTTACACTTGCTTTTGGAGAACTCTTTGATGTTTGACCACCTGTGTTTGAATAAACTTCGCTATCTAAAACCAATATGTTTATATTTTCGTTTGATGAAAGTATGTGGTCAAGTCCCGAATATCCAATGTCATAAGCCCAACCATCGCCACCAATTATCCAAATTGATTTTGTTACAAAGTAATCTTTGTATAGTTTTAAAAATTTTTCTTCTTCATTATTGTCATTTAATAATGCAATAATTTTTTCTTGCTCGGCATAAGTGCAATTTTGATTTTTTTGCCAATTTGTTAAAAGTGCGTTTAATTCCTGATTTTTTGTTGGCAAAATTTCATTTATTATATTATTTATTGTTTTCTTGCCTTGACTTTGCGATAATGCCATACCATAACCATATTCTGCATTATCTTCAAAAAGACTATTACTCCAAGCAGGACCATGACCATCTTTGTCTTTTGTATATGGACAAACGGGATATGAACCACCATAAATACTTGAACAACCAGTTGCATTGGCAATTAAAAGTTTGTCGCCAAAAAGTTGAGTTAGTATTTTTATATATGGTGTTTCGCCACAACCTGCACAAGCATAGTTAAATTCAAAATATGGCTGGTAAAATTGCAAACCTTTTGCAGTGTATTTGTTAAAAATAGAATTTTCACTATTTTTAGATAAACTGTAATTATAATTTTGTTTTTCTTTTTCCATAATTTCTTGCGTATCAACCATTTTGAGTGCTTTTTTAATTGCAGGACAGGTGTTTGCAC
>CASFMG010000006.1 GCA_949295755.1 uncultured Christensenella sp. | reverse complement strand
ATTTACTTGGTTCAGTTATATCAATTTTTTCATTTTGTAATTGTTCGTTTAATGCTTGTTCTGTAAATTTGTTTTCTAATTGATTTATTTTTTGTTCTACAATGTTGCGTGCATTGTTAATAAGTTGCCCCATTTGTGGTTTTTCTTCTTTTGGAACATCCTTCATACCTCTTAAAAAAGAAGTAAGTTCTCCTTGCTTGCCTAAAAATTTAACTTTTAAATCGTTTAAATCTTTAAGCGAATTGCAAGAATTTAGTTCTTCTTGCGCTTTTTGTAGAAAACTGTTAATTTGCTCTTTCATCATCTCTCCTTTAAAATAAAAAAACTTTGCAATCTTAGGGTGAATTATCCACGGTACCACCTAAGTTATGCAAAGCACACTCATTTAATCTATAACGGGATTCCCCGACCAATCCTACTTAAAACATTTATGTTTGTTCAGTTGGCAACTAGAAAGTGAATTCGCTACAATTGTCAAAGAAAATTTCACAGCCACGAATTTTCCTCTCTTTTTGACATTAGAATAGTTACTAGTCTTTCATCATAGTCTTTCAAAAACATAAAAAAGATATCACATCAAACAATAATTGTCAAATGTTTTACTAATCTTATATTTTTGATTATTATATACATATGGATATGAAATTTAAAGAAGTCGTAGTTGTGAACCCAAAAGAAAAACAAACTATTTATTCATATTTAAAAATGAATAAATATAGCGAAAACTACTTGAAAAATTTACGAAAGCAATTTGGTTCTATTAAACTAAATGGAGAAAGTTGTTTTATAAATGCAATAGTTAAAGAAAATGATATAATTGCAATCAATATAAATCCTAATACCAAAACAAGTATTTATTCTTGCATAGTACCACTAGATATTGTATATGAAGATGGCGATGTGTTAGTAGTTAATAAGCCTAGCAATATGCCAAGTATGCCTTCGAAATCACATTTTTCTTTTAATTTAAGTGGCGCAATTCTTGGCTATATGGAAAAAAAAGATGAGAACTTTGTTGTTAGAATAATAAATAGATTAGACAAAGAAGCAAGTGGACTTGTGCTGGTTGCAAAAAATAGTTTAGCCAGTAATTTTTTAAATTCACAACAAAATACAAACAAAACTTATTATGCTCTTTGTGATGGCAATTTAACTGATAACAAATCTTTTTATATTGATAAAAAAATAGAAACACAAATCAATAAAGATGGTTATAACTTTCAAAAAAGGATAATCTCTTCAAATGGTAAAAATGCGAAAACATATGTTCAAGTAATTAAAAATTTTAATGGTTATTGTTTAGTTAAAATAAAATTAGAACACGGAAGAACACATCAAATAAGAATTCATATGTCAAGTATAAATCACGCACTTTTAGGAGACTCATTGTACGGCAACAAAAATGAACTAATAAATCACACTGCACTTGTATGTAAGGAACTCAGTTTTATTCACCCATCAACTAAAGAAATGATAAACTTGCAAATTCCCTTTCCTGATGATTTTAACAAATTACTCTCCCGGAATTAAGTTTAACATATCGTCAATACTGGAAGAATTTAGATATGTGTCTGGTATTTTTCCAACAATAATACTTTCTGCAATAAGTATTTGTGTTGTTGTTTGAACATTTTGATTTGCCGTTGGCAAAATAACAGAAACATTTGTGGTTACTGTTAAATATATCTTGTGATTTGTTTGATTTATTCCTGCGTCAATAAATTCCGAACTAAATTTACACGAGATGCTTCCAATAGGCAAAAGTTTTATGTTTATATTAGGTCCTCTACCAACAAAAATAGGCATTCCGGTAAATGTTCCAAGTGGAATATCAATTCCTTCTGCTCCCAAATCTTCAAGTCGTGCTTGTGCTGATTTTGCAAGTTCTCTTGCTAGCATATTTATTTGCAAAGTATTTGTTGTAATGTATGCAACATTTCCTAATTCATCTCTTGTAATCATAACAAGACTATCATATATTGTATTATCCTTTATTGTTTCATATATTGCTTGTTCAACTGCTTTTTGTGAAAGAGAACGAGTTTTTGCAGAACTAGACTCAATAATTACAGGGTTAACAACATTGTTAAGATAAACAATTGTTAAAATAATTAGCAATGTAATAATGCATAAAAACAATGCTAATCTAAATTTTATTGGCATATATAATTTTTGTTTTTTGCCACATTTAGCCATGTTATTATATATGCTAATAATATTATAAAATTGCTAAAACTTCTTTGTTTTTGCTCTAAAAATTATACCAAATATAAAAGCAAAAAATATGGCCGCTGCAATACCTCCAGCAGTTGCTTCTAATCCACCTGTAAAAATTCCTAATATACCTTTTGATTTCACTGCGTTTATTGCGCCCTTTGCAAGTGAAGCACCAAAACCAATTATTGGAACATTTATCCCTGCTTTACAAAAAGAACTAATCGGGTCAAAAAGTCCAATCGCAGCCAAAAAAACACCCAAAAGTTCAAATGTAACAAGAATTCTTGCAGATGTCATTTTTGTTTTAATAATAAGGATTTGACCTAAAAAACATATTAATCCACCACTTAAAAATACAATTAAATAAACATACCAATCATTCATTTTTTTCTCCTTCTATAACAATAGCGTGAGCAATACCCGGAATAGTTTCGCCTTGTTGTGAACTTGTTGTGCTAAGTAATGCGCCTGTTGCCATAAATAAGACTTTTTTATATTCGCCTTTTATAATTTTATCTAGAATAATTGAGTTTAAAACTGTTGCACTGCAACCACAACCACTTCCTCCCATTAAAACATTTTGATTTCTTTTAAAAATCATTTGTCCACAATCTTTATAATTTAAACCAAGTTTATATCCGTGGTCCTCCATTAAATCAATTAAAATTTCGCTTCCTAATTTTCCTAAATCACCAGACAAAATTAAATCATAATCTTCAGGTTTTGTTTTTGTATCCTTAAAATGAGCAATAAGTGTATTCATTGCCGCAGGTGGGATTGTCAAGTATGGACCATAAAATTTTTAAAAAATATAAATTTATAACCAAATCCACATAAAATAGCCACTTTTTAATCAAAATGACTATTTTATGCAATTTTCGTCTAAATACATACTAATCTCTTCAAACTCATCTTGAAAATTAAATTCCACTTCAATATGTTTGTTGTCATATATCAAAATTCTCTTGATAAGTTCGTCTGCCATCTCCTTTGT
>CASFMG010000005.1 GCA_949295755.1 uncultured Christensenella sp. | reverse complement strand
AATTATCAACTAACCATGTGGCAGGAAATAGCAGTTTATTTGATAGGATGTGTCACCATCTTTTGGATGGGACACAAAATCTATCGTTTTTTTACCCGTCCTATTTCAGACAAATCAAGTTGCCAAAGTTGTCATACTTGTCCACTCAAAAAACAAGGATGCCAAACTTCCTCACGCAAAGCCAAGAAGTAGGACGATTTTTCCCTATTCTCAAGATGTGATCAAAAGAGATCATCTTTTTTCCTTATAGATTTCACACCCGTCACAGGAATAATCAGGTAATCAAAGCAATGAATCCGTGTGTGAACCCTTAAAAGAAAAATCAGAATAGGAGAAAAGGATGAAAAAAATACACATTCTACTCCACTTTTATTGCTCAAGAAAATCAAAATCAAAACATCGAAGAATTGAGAACTTTGGTTTGACTTAAAAGAACAGAAAACTATGTTTACTTACTCAGCTTTCTGTTGGAAAGACAAAGGTTTCCACAAGGAAAACTCTTATTATAGCGGTGAAAAGTGCACAAAGTAAAATAGAGGAAAGTAGAGGAAAATTTTTAGTAGTAGTTATCTTCCTTGTGCAAACGAAAAAATTCAAAGTTACCACACATTATACCCCTAAATGAACTACTTGAAACTATGAAAAAAAATAGGCAGATTTTATTACCTTTGCAAAACGAATAAAGTTAGTATAATTCTTTAAAAACAATATGCAAAAGTATTTCAACATAAATTTAGAATTTGACAAAACGATTATAGACAATACTATAAAAGAGACTTTGGCTAAAAACGAAAAAGGGTATATTTGCGTCATGGAAAGTAATAATTTGACTGTAGCAAATACAAACTCTCACTTTTTAAATATTGTAAACAATTCCCTTATAAATATTTGTGATGGCTCTAATGTGGCTTGGTTACTAGGGAAAATACATAAACAACCTTTTAAATCCTACATTGGGGTAGATATTTTTCGGCATTATATTGACCTCAAACAATATCGACATTTCTTTTTAGGAAACACCAAAGAAGTCTTAGAGGGTATGAAAAAGACTTTAATAGCTATTGATCCTCAAATTTCAACTATGCAATTTGAGGAGTTACCATTTAGAAAAGTAAATGAATTTGATTATCATGCTATTGCACAATTAATCAATGAAGATAAACCTGATTTCATTTGGGTTTCTTTAGGAGCTCCGAAACAAGAAGAGTTTATGAGTTTACTTTTACCACATATCAAACGTGGAATCATGCTTGGTGTGGGAGCTGCTTTTAACTTTACATCCGGAGGTGTAGGACAAGTTAAACGCGCTCCACAATGGATGCGAAAACTTCGTTTAGAATGGTTTTATCGAGCATTTGAAGAGCCTAAGAAAAATATACCGAGATATTGGGGATTTGTCAAAATTCTACCAAGATTAGTTAGTCAAGAAATGAGAAAAAGAAAATAACAATATAATAAACCTACCACAAATAATTTTATATTGTTTATGGTAGGTTTATTATATTGTTATTTGTTTATTAATTTCAATTTCTCATAATAGCGTTTTTGCTCACTCAATACCAATCCTAAAAACAACATCATAAAGAAACCTCTATTACTGGTAAATGATGCATCTGCTACATTCTCTATTGCAACAAAGCCAACAATCAAAATTGCAATTAAAAAATATTTCACATGATTGGTTTGCCTAAAATAAAAGAATGACTTATCCAATATATATATCCAAAATACTATATATAGTATAACACCAACAATACCAAATTGAGCCAAAGATGGATAGTAAGTATCAGCAACAAAATACCATTCCTTTTTAGAAAGTCCCCAAACTCCATCTATACCATAATAAGGATAAATATCGGAATAATACAAACCAGAAGCATGTGTCGCAAAAGAAGCTAATCCTGATCCAAAAGGCACAAAATCATTAAACAAAATATCAATAGATGTTGAATATAAAACGAAACGAGCCAATAAGTCCTTTTCTTCTCCAGTCATAGATTGAATAAAATATAATTCAATTTTATCTTTTGCCACAAAAGCCACACCTAATAAAATAATTAGAAATACAGGTATAGTTTTTGCATTAAACTGTATTTTCTTTATGTCATTCAAATAAAAGACCAAGCAAGATGCTAACACAAAAAATCCATAAAACTTTGAACGTCCAGAAAATAAGCCTAATGATAACATCAAAATAAAAATAAATTTGTCTTTTAAAGAATAATCACTACAATACAAATAAACCAAAGAAAGACATACTACAGATGCCGCAAAGTTAGTAGGATGTTCCATTATTGTTTTAAATACATAAAAATCCACCAGACTATAAAAACCTATAGGAATTAATAGAACCCAAATTAACAAACAAATCTCCTTCAATAATTTCTTCCGCTCCGTTGAAAACATAGCAGACATCTGATAAGCCGCAAAAAAAGCCAAATAAGGTTTCATTTGAATGACCAAATCAGTCAAGATGCCAGCAGGTGAATTTGAATGTATATAGAATGAATACAATGTATAAAAAGCAAAACAAGCAATTGTAACTAAAAACGCTTTATTAAATGGCCAATCCTTGTTTTTAAAAACAAAAAATAAATAGAATAAGACCAACAAAAGACCACATAATTCATCGGCCCCTTTAAATCTTATCACATTATATAATAATACACAAAAAAATAATGTCAGGACAAAAAAATAAAAAAAATGTCTATTAACAAAATCCTCTAATGATTTTTGCAAATCAACTTCATTTATTTTCATAATACAACTTATTTATTCTATTTACATATTCATCCATCGAATAATTCTCACGAACATATTGAGCTGCATTATCCGCAATCTGAACTAAACGATCTCTATTCTTCGACATTTCAAAAATAACATTTACAATATCATCTACACTATTAACTAAAAAACCATTTTTCCCAGATTTAACAACATCAGGCATTGAGCCAACCGGAGTTACAATTGGAACAACATAATTAGCCATTGTCTCTAACAAGGATATAGGCAACCCTTCAAAATATGAAGGCAACAAAAACAAATGAGAATCCTTTAATACTTGCTGTTT
>CASFMG010000004.1 GCA_949295755.1 uncultured Christensenella sp. | reverse complement strand
TTATTTATATTTTTTTAATTTATTTATATTTGTTTTTTGTGGCAATTTCACGAATGTATTTTGGTCAACATTATATAACGGATTTAATTGCCGGACTTTTAGTTGGCTTTATTTTGAGTTTTTTAATTGTGAATTATTATTTAAGATATGTTAAAACCAACAAAAAAAAGATATAAGTATTTGCATTTAATCAAGTTTACATTTTAAAATAAATATGATAGACTATTTCGCAAGGAGAAAAGATGCAAATAGAAGTAATTTCAAACAGCGAAGAACAGACAAAAAACATTGCAAAAAGTTATGCACAAAGCATAAAATCGCCTATTGTTATTTCTCTTGTAGGCGACCTTGGGGCAGGAAAAACAACTTTTACAAAAGGTTTTTGTGAAGGACTTGGAATTAGCGAACTTGTTACAAGTCCAACTTTTACAATTATGAATGAATACACAAGTGGGAGAATGCCACTATACCACTTTGATATGTATAGACTTTCAAGCAAAGAAGAAGCAATGGAACTTGGTTTTATGGAATATTTTGATTTAAGAAAATTAAAAGGTATTTGCATTGTTGAGTGGGCAGAAAATGTTAAGGGACTTTTGCCAGCACTATTTGTTGAAATCAATTTTATAAAAATTGATGACAACACAAGAAAAATTCAAATAGGCGTAAAAGGTTGGGTAAAATGAGAGTTTTAGCACTAAACACAGCATTTTCTAATAGTGATGTTGCGTTATTTTATGATGACAAAACAGATTACATTTCACTAGAAAGCAGTGCAAAGCAAAGTGAAAATGTGCTTGTTTGCACAAATGATATATTAAATAGAAACAATGTAAAAATTCAAAACATAGACACAATGGCAGTTGTTGTTGGACCGGGTTCTTTCACGGGAATTCGAATAGGTGTAGGACTTGTCAAGGGTATGTATACAGCAAACAAAAATATAAAACTTGTTTCAATTTGTTCGTTAGACCTTATGGCACACATATTTGTTAAAACAAACAAAAAAAATGAATTTTGGTGTGTTTTAGATGCACTTAGTGGTAATATTTTTGTTTGTAAATATAACAACCAAGGCGAAAGATTAACCGAGCCACAAATGTTGACAGGCGAAAACATAAATGAACTAAGTGGAACTATTGTTGGACTAAAATCAGATAATTTGGATATGAGTACAAATCAAATAGAATTTTCGCCACAAGCACTAATGTCTTTTGCACTAAATAAAATTGAAAACAATGACTTTACAGAAGAAAACAAACTTTTGCCAATTTATTTAAGAAAATCTCAGGCAGAAATAGGACTTGAAAATGCAAATAAAAAGAATTGATGATAGTTTTTTAAATGAAATTTTTGCAATATCAAAAGAACAATTTAAAAATGAAAGCTATTCAATAAGTCAACTTAAAGATTGTTTAAATAGCAAAAATTATATTTGTTTTGGCGTTTTTATTGATATGGTATTAACAAGTTATGTTATTGCACTTAATACATTAAACGATGTAAACATATTGAGCATTGCAACAAAAAAAGAGTATCAAAATCAAGGACTTGCAACTATTTTAATAGAAAAAATAAAAAAATACGCTGTTGACAATAAAAAAACCGTTTCACTTGAAGTTAAATCAAAAAACTTAAATGCTTTTAATTTATACACAAAACTTAAATTTAAAGTTATTTCAAAAAGATTAAATTATTATAAAGACAATGACACGGCACTTATTATGTTTTACAATTTGCAACAATAACACTTAAATATCATAAATACATTATATGAATATTAGTTATAATGGTACACTTGTAAATTATAAAGTGGTTGGCAGTGGCAAGCAAAATATTGTATATCTTCACGGTTGGGGTGGAAATATTAACAGTTTTATGTTTGTTGCACAAAACATTAAGGCTACAAACATTTTAATTGATTTTCCACCTTTTGGCGAAAGTCAAGAACCAAAAACGCCTTGGTGTGTTGAAGACTATGCAAATGCAGTTAAACTTGTTTTAAAAGAACTAAATATCAATAAATATATTATTATAAGTCATTCTTTCGGTTCAAGAGTTGCAATTTATTTAGCAAATAGTTATAATAAAGTTGATAAGTTGATTATAACAGGTGGAGCAGGGATACGGCCAAAACAATTTAAAATATTTTTAAGAAAAACAAAATATAAAATTATAAAGTTTTTTAATAAAAATGCCGTTGTTGGGTCAAAAGATTATATTGGTCTAAGTTCTGTAATGAAAAAAACTTTTTCAAACATAGTTAGTAAAGATTTGAGTGATTTGGCAAAAAATATAAAATGCAAAACACTTTTAATTTATGGAAGTTTAGACAGAGAAACGCCACTTTATATGGCAAAAAAATATAATAAACTTATTAAAAATTCAAAATTGAAAATATACAAAAATTTTGGACATTTTGCTTATATACAAAACAGCGAAGAATTTGTTAGAGATTGTTTAATATTTATAAAGGAATAAACTATGGGTTTTTTTAATGGTAATAATTTACATTTAATAATTGCAGTTGCTCTTTCTGCAATAAATGGCGTAGTAATGTGTTTTTTATCTGCAAGATTTTTGCACGTTATTCAACTAAGTGGCTATAAAATAAATGGGTATAGGGCTTGGCTAAAAGAAACAAAAGCAAGTTATGTTGGACGACTTACAATGCTTTCATTTTTGTCTATTGCTTGCATTTTGGTAACTAATGCTCTATTAGATGGATACGGGGATTATTATTCTTATATTGGACTTATATTTTATTTCTATTTTTGTACTGTGTTTATTATAAATGTGTTTAAAGTACCAAATAAAACACCACTAAAACAAACAAAAAGAATGAATAGACTAACTTTTGTTGTGTTTTTAGTTATGACGGGAATTACCTTTTGTCTAATCGCACTATTTAGTGAATATGTTCCTTTTGTTAAATTTGGAATTGTTGCACTAACTCCAATATTTTTGCCCGTAGCAGTTCCTGTTTGCCATTTTATTTGTGTTCCAATGGAATTTTTGTTTAGACAATTTTATATAACAAAAGCAAAGAAGAAATTAAAAAAATATAACAATCTAATAAAAATTGGAATAACAGGAAGTTATGGAAAAACAACAACAAAACACATTTTAAATGTTATGCTAGCAACAAGATATAATGTTTGTATGAGTCCACATAGTTTTAATACACCGATGGGGCTTACAAAAGTTGTCAATTCATACTTAAAACCAGAACACGAAGTGTTGATAACGGAAATGGGTGCAAGACAAATTGGCGACATCAGTTATTTGTGTAAACTTATACAACCAAAACATGCTATTATAACAAGCGTGGGTAATCAACACCTTGCAACTTTTGGTTCAAAAGAAAATGTTTACAAGGCAAAAAAAGAACTTATGCAGGCAATAAGTGATGGTATTGTTTGTTTCAATGCAAATAATGAAGGCTGTTTAAAAATGTACAAAGAATGTAATGCGGAAAAAATTTTATGTGGACTTAATGGTGATAATTTATTTGCCAACATAAAAAATATAAAAGTTTCGAGCAGTGGCTCAACTTTTGACCTTGTGATTGATAATAACACTGTTGAATGTTCAACAAAACTTTTAGGTAAACACAATCTAGAAGACATTGCAGTGTCTGCTGGGCTTGCCTATAAGTTAGGAGTAAACTCAACTCAAATAAAAGGAGCAATAAGTTCGCTTAAACCTGTTGCTCATAGATTAGAACTAATAAACGAAAATGGTTTAATAATTATTGATAATTCATACAATGCATCAGTCGAAAGCAGTGCTTCTTCACTTGAAACGCTAAAACTTTTTGACGGCGACAAAATTATTGTAACGCCGGGACTTGTTGAACTAGGGGAGGAACAATACAATGCTAATGTTGATTTAGGCTTAAAAATTTCACAAGTTGCAAACAAAGTGATTGTTGTAAATGTAACAAATAAGGACGCACTTTTAAAAGGTCTAAAAAATGGTAATTTTAATGAAAATAATATAATTTTTGTTGAAAGTTTAGATGATGCAAAAGATAAATTAAAAAATCTTGTTAAACAAGGTGATGTTATTTTATTTGAAAATGACTTGCCAGATAATTATATTTAATTAACACTTTTACAAAAAAAAGAATACTAATATATTGAGGTAAGAATGCAAAATATATTAGTATTTTATGGTGGAAAGAGTGTAGAACACGACATTTCAGTTATAACAGCAATACAAACTTTAAAAAATATAAACAAAGAAAAATATAACATTTTTCCAATTTATCAAACAAAAAACAACAATTTCGTAATACTTAAACACTACTTAAATCCAAAAACCTATACAAAACAAATAAAACAATTTAAAAAAGTTGATTTTTTGTTTGGACAAAGCAAAATCAAAATAGGAAAAATTTTTAAAAAGACATATAAAATTGATTGTGCAATAAATTGTTTGCACGGAATAAATGGTGAAGATGGAACTCTATCTGCACTAATGAATTTGTGTGATATTCCATTGTCGTCATCTTCAATACTAGGCAGTAGTGTTTGTATGGACAAAATTATTATGAAAGACGTTTTTGTTGCAAATAAAATCCCTTGCGTAGATTATACATATATAACTCAAAAAGATTACGATTTTAATAAAGATTTGTGTATAAAAAATATTTTAAATACAATTGATTTGCCTTTAATTGTTAAACCGTCAAATTTGGGTAGTAGTATAGGAATAACAAAAGCAACAACAGAAAAAGAACTATGTGATGCTCTTGAAATTGCATTGTGTTATGACAAAAGAGTTATAATAGAAAAATGTCTTGAAAATTTTAAAGAAGTAAACATATCGTGTCTTGGTAACGAAGATTGTGAACTTTCTAGTATGGAACAACCAATAAATTGGCAAAACTTTTTAAATTTTCAAGATAAATATCAACAAACAGACAAACAAAACACAAAAATATTAAATCCTGATTTAGATGATAATGTGAAAGAACAAATTAAAATTTTGTCAAAAAAAATGTTTAAAGTCTTTGACCTTAGTGGTGTTGTTAGAATAGACTTTATGGTCGATGAAAACAATATAGTTTATGTAAACGAAATAAACACTGTACCAGGCTCTCTTGCCTTTTATCTATGGAAAGATAAAGATGTTGAGTTTTTTGAACTAATAGATAAACTAATCAGTTTGGCAAAAGAAAAACATAAACATCTAAATATGCATAAATATAACTTTACATCAAATGTTTTAAGTGAATTTAAAGGGCAACAGTTAAATAAATATGCAAAATAATGCATAATTATTTATAATAAAAACACTTTTATAGTGTTTTTTTTGATTTTATATAACTAGAATATATTGAGTTTTCAAGCGAAAATGTTGGAGCAATATAAAGTCCACCATTTTTTCCACATTCAGATATAATTGGAACACCTGCCATACAAAGTTCATCAATATATCTATAAACTGTTCTACTGCTTATTTCAAAATTGTCTGCAATTTCTTTTGCAGTTGTTTTTTTCTTTTGTGATATAAATAAAAAAATTCCAAATACCAAATATTGTCTCATTTTTTTCTCCTTAAACAAGCATAGTATAGCACACTAAAAATAAAAAACAAAACATATGTTCTATTTTTTTAAAAAAATTTTTATATACTTCATTTAGTAATCATATTACACAAAAACCACGCATAAATTAAACTAACGAACAATCGGAGGTCGTATGGAAAAATTTGAAATATATGAAGATATAAAGAAGCGAACCAACGGCGATATATATATTGGTGTTGTTGGTCCTGTTAGAAGTGGAAAGTCTATGTTTATATCTCGTTTTATGCAAAATTTAGTTATTCCAAATATAGATAACAAACAATCAAAAGAAAGGGCGATTGATGAATTGCCACAAAGTGCAGAAGGAAAAACAATAATGACAACACAACCAAAGTTTGTTCCAGAGCAGGCTGTTAGCATAAATGTTGACAATGTCAATTTAAGAGTTAGAATGGTTGATTGCGTTGGCTATTTAATAAGTGGTGCAATGGGACACACTGAAAATGATAAACCACGACTTGTAAAAACTCCTTGGAGTGAAAAGGAAATGCCTTTTGAAGAAGCAGCAGAGATTGGAACAAAAAAGGTAATAACCGAACATTCAAGCATTGGTATTGTTGTTACAACAGATGGAAGCATAAGTGATTTAACAAGGGCAAGTTATGTTGAAGCAGAAGAAAGAGTGATTAATGAACTTAAACAAACAGGCAAACCATTTGTGTTGGTTGTAAACTCAACAAATCCACAAAGTGAAGACACAAAAAAATTAACAAATTCACTTGCAAAAAAATACGATGTTTGTGCACTTGCATTAAATGTTAAAGAAATGACAGAACAAGACATTCAAAACATTTTTGAAAAGGTTTTATTAGAGTTTCCAATAAAATCATTAAAGGTAAAAATGCCACAATGGTTGCAAGCACTTGAACCAAACAATCCAATTATAGAGTCAATAATTGAAGAAGTTAAAAAATTTGGCGAAGGTGCTGAAAAGATTGGTCAAATAGACAAAACAAATGTTGCATTTTTAGAAAATGATGATTTTGAACCACTAACTGTTGGCTCAATAAAAATGGGCGAAGGGACCATAGAGTTTGATGTAAAACCAAGACAAAGTTTGTTTTATAAAGTTTTATCAAGTCAGTGTGGAACCGAGATTAAAGATGATTATCATTTGGTAAGATATATTAAAGAACTTGCATTTGCAAAACAAGAATATGATAAACTTGCAACTGCACTAGAACAAGTAAACGAAAATGGATATGGAATTGTTGTTCCAAAACAAGAGAGTATGGTTCTAGAAAGTCCAGAAATTGTAAAACAAGGTGGAAGATATGGAGTTAGAATAAGGGCAACTGCACCAAGTTTGCATATAATGAAAGTTGATGTTGAAACGGAAGTTAATCCACTTGTTGGAACAGAAGAACAATCAAAAGATTTAGTTAAATATCTTCAAGATGAGTTTGATACAAATCCAGAAGCAGTATGGCAAACAAATATGTTTGGAAAAACTCTTAATGATTTAGTAAACGAAGGTATGCAAGGTAAAATAAACGCAATGCCAATAGAAGCACAAAGAAAAATGAGAAAAACTCTTGGTAGAATTGTAAACGAAGGCAAGGGTGGAATAATTTGTATATTATTATAAAAACGACATATAAACGGCAAAAAAATTAAAAGTGATTTTCACTTTTAATTTTTTTATAAACGATTTATTTTATTTAGAAACAAAAGTATGTTATTCTAAAAAGGGTGATATATGGAAAATAATTATAAATGGTTTAAAAATGCAAAACGTGGTCTTATGATTCATTGGGGGTTATACTCAATTCTTGGTGGTGAATATAAGGGCGAGGTATGTGGTAATTATGCGGAGTGGATTCAATCTTATTTCAAAATACCAAATAAAGAGATGGAAAAATTAACAAAAATATTTAATCCTATCTTTTTTGATGCAGAAAGTTGGGTAAAATTTGCAAAGAAATACGGGTTTAAGTATATTATATTTACTGCAAAACATCATGACGGATTTGCGATGTACAACTCAAAGTGTGATAAATATAACATTTGTAAGATGACACCATTTAAACGAGATGTTTTAAAAGAATTGGCTGATGCTTGTGAAAAATACAAATTAAAATTAGGTATTTATTATTCACAAGATATTGATTGGCATGAAAAAAATGGTGGAGGATTTAATACGCCAGTGATAGATTGTGCAGGAAAATCATGGTGCAATAATTGGGATTTTAAAGACAAAAATAAAAATTTTAATAAATATTTTTATAAAAAATCAATTTGTCAAATAAAAGAACTTTTAACAAATTATAAAAACATATCATTATTTTGGTTTGATATGCCATTAACACTTTCTAAAAGTCAAAGTAAAGAAATCTATGACTTGGTTAAAAAAATGCAACCAAATTGTTTAATAAATTCTAGGTTAGGTAATGGGGAATACGATTATGTTAATTTTGGTGATAATGAAATTCCAAACAACCTTAACCAATTTTTAGATGATATAAATTATAATGATGTAAATGGAATAAAAAAATCAAAATATGGTTTATATGAGGCTTGTGTAACTTTAAATCAATCGTGGGGATATACTTGTAATCCTATTTGGAAAAGTAAAGAAGAATTGACAACCATTAAAAATAAAACATCTAGTTTAAATATAAATTTATTAGTAAATATAGGTCCAGATGCATTAGGAAGATTTCCATATATGTCAACAAATCTTATTAAAAAAGTATTTGCACAGAACAATGTGAAAAAATAAATTATATATTGAAAATATTCTAAATTAAATCTAATTTTGTTTTCATTTTAAATAAATCAAATTGACATCTAAGCAAAATATCATTTTTTAACTCTCTTAATTCGTTCATTAAATTTGTTGCAATTTTATATCCTATATTAAATTCTTCTTCGCTGATTTTGTTTTCTTTTCTTGCCATTTTAAATTCTTTTTCGTCATCAAGTCTAATATAATACGAATTGCCTGTTATGTATGGAGTTTCAACAATAACATCAAGATATAAATCGTCATACCAAGGTATATCATTTTCTATGCCTGAACCATTATTGATGTCAAAATAAAAAAGTAATACTCTGTTTAAGTTATCAAAAAAAACTCTGCAATTATAGTTTCTATCAAGTGGTACATATTCAAGTATTGAATATCCATTGTCTAATCCAACATACTTTTTGCCATTGCAATAGTATGTAATTGATTTTGAAATGTTTTTTATATGTTTAATTGCAATATAACCATTCAGATCTTCGTCTTTTTCGCAATAAAAAATTTTGTCTGTTACTTCGTTCATATAAATTTTATCAATAAATTTTTGTCTCATAATTTTCACCTTTAAAACATTTTAGCATTTATTTTATAAATTTGTAAAATAATTAAGAATTTTTAAATTTTTAATTCAATTAAAAATTGTCTAAAAATTAACGATGTTACATAACAATTTTATTTTTTGCACGGGCGAACGTGGGAGGGAGTTCGAGTTGCACAAGAGTGCAACAATGCCAAAGGCATAATCTTTCAAGCAACAAAAAAAGCACCTTTTGGTGCTTATACTGTCGAAAAACTGCGTGAACGAAAAATTTGCAACAAATTTTTCTTGCTTTGTTTACTGCAAAATGCCCAAAAACAGTCATTTAGGAAACTAAACTCCTGCTTTTGTGCATTTTGCGAGCCTTGCCTCACTTGTTTTTCATCAGTATAATATATTTTGGTGGGCTTGAAGGGGTTGGAGCGAAAAAAAAGTTGCCAGTGGCAAGTTTTTAGCGAACAACGGGCGTTGCGAGGCAAAAGCCCCGCCGAAGAAATCAAAAGATAAAAGGTGGAATAATAAACTAGAGAAATTTTTTGATTTTGCACGGGCGAACGAGGGAGTTCGAGTTGCACAAAAGTGCAACAATGCCAAAGGCATAATCTCTTCAATCAACAAAAAAGCACCATTTGATGATTATACTGCCGAAAAACTGCGTGAACGAAAAATTTGTATAAATTTTTCTTGCTTTGTTTACTGCAAAACGCCCAAAACCAGTCATTTAGGAAACTAAACTCCTGCTTTTGTGCATTTTGCGAGCCTTGCCTCACTTGTTTTTCATCAGTATAATATATTTTGGTGGGCTTGAAGGGGTTGGAGCGAAAAAAAAGTTGCCAGTG
>CASFMG010000003.1 GCA_949295755.1 uncultured Christensenella sp. | reverse complement strand
TTTTTTAAATTATTTTGTTTTAAAATTTATTAAGTAAAACAATAAAAAGTGTTGTAAAAAAATGTAGAATAAGATATACTAAAAATATGGTAAAGTAAGTAAAAAGAAAAACAACTGTTTTTAGAGTTTTAGAATTGATTGTAAACATAATAGTTTATCCTGTTATCATAATATCTTTTGTTTCAAGTTTTTTTATGCTTGTTGCACGAAGTAACAACTTAGTATCTCCAATTTTTGGACACACATTTGTTAGAGTTTTATCTAATAGTATGAGTGCATATTGTCCAGAAGTGGGTAGAAGGTTTTTAAAAGGTGATATTGCTGTTGTTGATACCAGTAGTTCAACATATCAAGTGGGTGATGTAATTGCCTTTTATTATCATCACGATGATGAAGATAATAATCAACTTTTTGATTTAACAAAAGTTGAAACAAAACAAGTTGAAAAATTAGATGAAAACGGCAATGTAGTAAAAGACGAATTTAACGAAACTATATATGTCAACAATTCGTATTATCCTGTGAAAAATGAAAGTGGCGAAGTTGTTTTCAACACTGAACTTTATAATTCTATAATAAATGCAAATGTTGGCGATAAATTTTACTATGAAGATTATCAAGAATATTACACAAAAATTGCGCCATCAGAAAACCGAGATACATTAGAGCAAGTTGTTAAAGCGAACACTTCTGTATACTTTCATCAAATTGTACAAATAAAAATTGATGCATCAGGTACAATATTTTATATAACAAAAGGAACTGCAAATTCGGCTAGCGATAGTTATGCAATAAGGGAAGATTATGTTGCAGGTAAATATGCAAATACTCCTAGTTGGCTTGTATCAATTATCAGTTTTTGTTCGTCGACCGAAGGTATGCTTATTCTTGTTGTTTTGCCTATTTCAATAATTGTATTAGTTGAGTTATTGTCGGTTATTGAGCAAATAAACAACATACTTTTGGAAAAGAAAGTTATAAATAGAGAAATTCCATTTGATACAAAAGAATGTCAAAAGGCAAATATTGGACTTGAAATGCGAGAAACCGATAAAATTTATTTGTATGATGTTTTGCCGAGTGAATTTAAAATGGATGCATATGAATTTTTGTGGGGATGCTTGGAACCAAGTCAAAATAAAAAACAACAAAAAATTTACGCAACAAGTAAACTCGCAATAAGTGTGTATGATGAAAATAATGTAACACCATACTATATGACTTGGTCAGAGTTTTTTAAATCAAAACGAATGAAAAAACTGGTTGCACAAACTCAGATAAAGGCAGAAAATAATAGATATGCTGATGTTTTAAACAAAGAATATCAAAATTATAGAAAGGGCGAAGAGCCTAATGAGTTTGATGATACAGACAAAATTTTGAAAAAAGACAAACTTTTAAAAGAAGAAGATAAATTTGCAATTGATAAAAATATCTATGAAACAAAATACGGCGAAAAATTAAAAAAGTCCATTGATGACAAGTTTGATGAAATAAATGAAAAAGAAAATAAAAAATCATCAAATGTAAAGTTTAAACAACCACCTAAAAAACCACAAACAACTAAAACAAAATCAAATGATATTAAATTAGGAATAGATAAGTCTAAAGATACCGATAAAACAAACACAAAAAAGCAACTTCCTAAAAAACAACCTTTGAGTAAAGAAAACATAACTAAAAAACAATTACCTAAAAAACAACCATTAAAAAAATAAAGCAACTGCTTTATTTTTTTTATTTGATATTATCATATTGTATAATATTATAGTTGAGAAAAATGTTTGCAAGAAAATTTTTGTATGTGATACACTAACAATATGACAAACAAAAAACAAAAAAATACTACATATACTTTGTTTGGTAAAATAGGAGATATTTTGCTTTTTCCTATTGTTATTGTTGCACTTGCTGTGAGTTTACTAATTATGTTTCAAGGTAAATCAGATACAGTTCCTTCAATTTTTGGTGTTTCAATAGTAAGAATTTTGTCTGGTAGTATGGAAAATAGTGGGTTTAATATTGGAGATAATGTTATAATTAAAAAAACTAACACAAATACTCTTTGGAAAGGCGACATTATAGCATTTTTTCAAAAAGAAGACCCTGCAGATGCAGGACGAATTCTGACTATTTTAAATAATATTGATGATGAACCAAATATCACAAAACCTATTCCTGAAAATAGATTAACTCTTGATGACTTACAGGGTACGGGAATGAGAGTTGTTTTTCACGAAATTATAAATGTTTATTATGATGAAACAGGAACAAGATTTTTTGAAACAAAAGGTTCTTCAAATGCTAGTGCAGACAGTGTTAAGATTAGAGCAGATTTTGTAATTGGTAAATATGTAGATACTCCACAATGGTTTAGAGGAGTAATAAAGTGGATTGCAAGTCCTGTTGGAATGGTTGTTTGTGTTTGTATACCTCTTGGAATATTGATTATATTCCAATCTCTTGCATTAATTGAACAAATAAATTTTATGTATGTTGAGAAAAAACTTATTAAAGGCGAAATGCATTGGCAAGATAGAGAAGCAAAAAGACTTATTCAAACAGGGGATATGGAAGAAGTTTGTAAAATAATATATTTTAGCAAAGTCGATGAAGACGAACGCGAAGAATTAGCAGAAAATTTATGGGTTTTTAAAAATCGTCTTAACAAAAAACAAAAACAATATAAACAAAATGTGGAAGAAAGTATTGAAATATTAAAAGAAAAAGGCAAAAAAGATTATTTATTGTTTTGGAAAAACCATTTAAAATGGAAATGGGATATAAAACATATAGACGAAGAATTAACATATCTAATTTATAATGAAAAAGTGAAAGTTCAAAAGTAATATATAATATAAAAATCGTGATAGCAAATTGCTGTTGCATTTTTCTGTATTTTAACCATTTCATAAGCAAATATAACGAGATTTATACAATATATGCTACTTTTTGCTAACACATTTGTATGTATTTTGTATAATTTATATTAAATTTAAAAAAAATTTATAAATTTTATTTGACCAAAATTGTTATTATATATATAATAACATCGAAACTTAGTTAATTTCACAACAAAAAGCAAATTATGTCTTTGTGTGATAAAATGCCGTTTTTAACACATAATAAAATTGCCTAGTGTATTTAACTAGTTTTAGGACAATTAAACATAACATTACATTTGTAGGTGCCGTTCTTACATAAAAATGTGATTACATTGTTTAGTTGTAAAAAATAAAAAAGGGAGATTAAAAATGAAAAGAAAAATAAAACTTTTTTCAGCAATTGCATCACTTTGTTTAGCAGTTGCACTAATGGCTTTTGGTGTTTATGCAGCTAGTCAAGTTACATATACATTGAAGGGTACTGTTGAATATACAGTTAACAATGCACTTGTTAAAGTAACAGGTCAATATCAAACTGTATCAACATTAAAAGGTTACACAGAAGAGACTGTAAAAACAGAAAGTAATTGGGGAGAACTAACACAACTAACAAATGGTGTTGATGCAACAGGAGATTATACAAATAGTGTTAAAGCAGGAGAAGATACATTAGATGTAAATTTTGCTGACACATCTGCCGTAAAAGTTGAATTAACAGTTCAAAATATTATGCAAGAATATAAAGCAACAATTGCTGTAGAGATAACACCAGCAACTCAAAATGGTAATTTTAAAGTTATACAAGATGGTAATGTTACCGAAGTAGGTGCAAATGATAGTGAAGTTCTTACATTTTATATATTTATTGAAAATGTTGCAAAAGATGTTGAATCAACATCTTATAGTATTAAATTAACAATAGGACAAGGTGCTAAGGTAACGGTTTAATTTGCTTAGCAGTTTCAATGCTTGCTTAGAGTATTGCATATTGTAAAACTATAAGTGGGTATTATTTCGTGTTAAGTTAATACATTATTTCTATTTTGGTATTAAGATACTTTATAAAATTTTATAAACGGCAAAAACAGAATGGGCATATGCTCATTCTTTTTTATGTTTTTTTATGGATAAAAATATATAAATAAACTTTAAACACTTGTCGATTATATTTAAAGCAATTGTTAAAACAATAAAAAATTGAAAAAGGTTAAAAAAGTTGTTGACAAGCCTATTGGTAATGTTATACAATACGATGTAATGTGGCAAAGTATGGGTTGACGCATGAAGTTACCTGTTTCCTAGCAAGCGGAAAAGGATAATTTATGCCGACAAGTTCTGCTTTAAGCAGAGCGACCAACAAACGCCTTTTTATTTTGAACCCACATACAAACACACGGAATAGTGTTGAAAACAAATATAAAGGTTTACATTTATGTAAGTTGTTGGCTAGCACAAAACAACAGGAGGTTAAAAAAATGGCAACACAAAAACTTAGAATCAAACTTAAATCTTACGACCATACACTTCTTGACCAAGCTTGTATAAGAATAATTAATACAGCAAACAAGAGTGGTGCCAAAGTGGTTGGACCTGTCCCACTTCCAACAGATAAGGAAGTTATAACAGTTATTCGTTCACCACACAAACATAAAGACAGTCGTGAACAATTTGAATCTAGAACACACAAAAGAATGATAGATGTGTATCCAACTTCACCAAAGCAAACTGATGCATTTATGAAATTAGATTTGCCAGCAGGTGTTGATATTAAAATCGAACTATAAGGAAGGAGAAGAAAATGAATAAAGCAATTATAGGCAAAAAACTCGGAATGACACAAATCTTCACACCTGATGGTTTGGTTGTTCCAGTTACAGTAGTAGAGGCTGGTCCTTGCAAAGTTGTTCAAGTTAAAACAGAAGGCAAGGAAGGTTATAACAGCGTTGTTGTTGCTTTTGATGAAACAAAAGAATCAAGAGTAAACAAAGCACAAATGGGAACATTTAAAAAAGCAAATGTTTCAGCACACAGAATTTTGAGAGAATTAAAACTCGACAATTCACAAAACTATGAAATCGGAACATCAATCCTTTGCGATATATTTAATGAAAAAGACAAAGTTGATGTAACTGGTTTAACAAGAGGTCGTGGATTTACAGGTGTTATTCAAAGATGGAATCAAAACCGTTTAAAAATGACACACGGAACAGGGCCTGTTCATAGAGAAGTAGGTTCAATGGGTGCAAATAGCTCTCCATCAAGAGTATTTAAAAACAAACACCTTGCAGGACACTACGGACACGAGAGAGTAACAATTCAAAATTTGGAAATTGTTAAGGTCGATTCTGCTCGTAACATACTACTTATTAAAGGTTGCATACCTGGACCAAGAGGAACAGTTGTAACAGTTAGTGAAGCAGTTAAAGGAGTCAACTAATGAAAGCAAAAGTTTTTAATATGCAAAACAGTGAAGTTGGTTCAATCACACTTAAAGATTCAGTTTTTGGTGTTGAATACAACGAACCTTTAATTCACGAAGCAGTTGTTGCATACAATGCAAACAATCGTCAAGGAACAAAATCAACTCTCACAAGAAGCGAAGTTAGAGGACACGCTAAAAAACCTTGGAAACAAAAACACACAGGACACGCAAGACAAGGTTCAACAAAAGGTCCACAATTCGTTGGTGGTGGTGTAGTATTTGCTCCAAAACCAAGAGATTTCTCTAAAAAACTTAACAAAGTTGCAAGAAGATTTGCTTTACTTAGTGCAATATCTCAAAAACTTGCTCAAAAAGAACTTGTTATATTAGACGAATTTCAACTTGAAAATGCAAAAACAAAAGAAGTTAAAGCATTTTTAGACGCATTTGGTTTTAAAGCAAGCACACTTATTGTTTTAGACGATAAAAATGAAAATGCATTAAAAGCAACAAACAATATGCAAAAAACAAGTGTAACAACATCAGATTTACTTAATGTTTATGACGTAGTTGCAAACAAGCAAGTTGTTCTCACAAAGTCAGCTGTAAAAAAATTAGAGGAGGCTTATGCAGAATAATGAAAGCACAAGATATAATAATTAGACCTGTTTTAACAGAAAAAGCATATTCAGGAATTGCAAACAAAGTTTACACATTTAAAGTAAATAACAGTGCAAACAAAGTGCAAATAAAAAAAGCAGTTGAAGAACTTTTTAATGTTAAAGTTGAAAAGGTAAACACAGTAAGCGTTAAGGGCAAAGAAAAGTCAAGAAATTTAAAAGAAGGAAGAACTGTTGGTAAATCAAGTGATTACACAAAAGCAATAGTAACACTTACAAAAGATAGTAAACCAATTGCATTCTTTGAAAGTTTATCATAAAAGGAGAATAATTAGTTATGGCTATAAAAACAAGTAATCCTACATCTGCTGGTCGTAGATTTTATACAAAAGCAACATTTGAAGAAGTAACTAAAAAAACTCCTGAAAAAAGTTTGCTAGTAACAAAAAAGAAAACAGCAGGCAGAAACGTTAGTGGAAAAATCACTGTTCGTCATATCGGTGGTGGAAACAGACAAAAATACAGAGTAATAGATTTTAAAAGAAACAAAGATGGTATTCCAGCAAAAGTTGTTGGAATTGAATATGACCCAAATCGTAGTGCATACATCGCTTTAGTTTGTTATGCAGATGGTGAAAAGAGATACATCTTGGCTCCACTTGGACTAAGTGTCGGCGACACAATAGAAAGTGGAAAAGATGCAGAAATAAAAGTCGGAAATGCTCTCCCACTTGAAAATATTCCAGTTGGTTCAGTTATTCATAATGTTGAACTTTCTGCAGGAAAAGGTGGACAACTTGGAAGAAGTGCTGGTGTTGAAATAAGCCTTATGGCAAAAGAAGGAAAATACGCAACACTTCGTATGCCAAGTGGAGAAATGAGAAAAGTGCTTTTAACTTGCAAAGCAACACTTGGAACAGTTTCAAATCCAGATCACGAACTTGTTTCACTTGGAAAAGCAGGAAGAAAAAGACATATGGGAGTAAGACCAACTGTTCGTGGTGTTGTTATGAATCCTAACGATCACCCACACGGTGGTGGTGAAGGTAAGAGTCCTGTTGGACACAAATCACCTCTTACACCTTGGGGTAAACCAGCTCTTGGCTTAAAGACAAGAAAATCTAAAAAAACATCTAACAAGTTAATTGTTAAGAGAATAAATTAGGAGATTAATTATGAGTAGATCATTAAAGAAAAAACCATATGTTTGCCCAAGACTCATGAAAAGAGTTGCAGAAATGGACCCAAGCAATAAAAAACCAATTAAAACTTGGTCTCGTTCATCTGTAATATATCCTGAATTCGTTGGCTACACCTTTGCAGTTCATAATGGTAGAAAACATATACCTGTTTATTGTACAGCAGAAATGGTTGGACATAAACTTGGTGAATTTGCACCAACAAGAACTTTTAAAGGTCATGCTGGAAGTAAAAAGTCGACAACAACGGCAACACAAGGCTAAGAGGTAAATTATGGCAACAAGAATAAGAGAAAAAGCACAGGCGAGACAACAAGCAAAAGACACTCGTCCATATGCAAAAGTAAAATATGTAAGAATGAGTCCTTCAAAGGTTAGAATCGTTCTTGATTTGGTTAGAGGCAAAAAAGTTGAAGATGCTGTTGCTATTTTAGAAAATTCAACAACATCAGCAGCAGAAGTTTGCTTAAAACTTTTAAAATCTGCCATTGCTAATGCAGAAAACAACAAAGGCTTAAACAGAGCAGATTTATTTGTAGCAGAATGTTATGTTGGTGCTGGTCCTACACTTAAAAGACTTGATATTCGTGCTAGGGGCAGAGCCAATAGATTATTAAAAAGAACTTCACATATTACCATAATTCTTGGTAATGTTGAAGCATAAGGAAAGGAGGCAAAATAATGGGACAAAAAGTAAGTCCAATAGGATTTAGAGTAGGAATTAACAAATCGTGGGATTCTTCGTGGTTTGCAAGCAAAGAAGATTTTGCCAAATTCCTTCTTGAAGATAAAAAAATAAGAAATTTCTTTGCAAAATCATATGCACAAGCATCAATTTCAAAAGTTAATATTGAAAGAACCAAAGAGAGATTAGTTATTAACATTTACACAGGTAGACCTGCAGTTTTAATTGGTCAAAAAGGTACTAATATTGAAGTTATCAAAAAACAACTTTCAAAAATAATTAGTCCAACAAAAAATCTTGTTATAAATGTTAAAGAAGTTAAAAAACCAGACCTTGATGCTAATTTAGTTGCTGAAAGCATTGTTAATCAACTTGAAAAAAGAGTTGCATATAAAAGATGTTTAAAACAAGCATTACAAAGAGTTATGAAAGCAGGTGCAAAAGGTTGTAAAGTTAGAGTTAGTGGTGTTGTTAATGGCGCAAATACCATTGGAACAAGCGAAACCTATAAAGAAGGTTCTCTACCACTTCAAACAATTAGAGCAGACATTGATTATGGTGTTGCTGCTGCTTACACAAACTATGGTAAATTAGGTGTTAAAGTTTGGATTTATAAAGGTGATATCCTTGATAAAAAAGAACAAGCAAATGACAACAAAGGAGGACAAGACTAATGTTAATGCCAAAAAGAGTAAAAAGAAGAAGAGTTCATCGTGGCAGAATGACAGGCGTTGCAACTCGTGGTAACACACTTGCATATGGCGATTATGGTCTTGTTGCTTTGGAGCCATGTTGGATTAAATCTAATCAAATTGAAGCCGCTCGTATCGCTATGACAAGATACACAAAACGTGGTGGTCAAGTTTGGATTAAAATTTTCCCTGATAAACCTGTAACAAAAAAACCTGCTGAAACTCGTATGGGTTCAGGTAAAGGTTCACCAGAATTTTGGGTTGCAGTTGTTAAACCAGGCAGAGTACTATTTGAAATGAAAGGTATAAGTGAAGAAACAGCAAGAGAAGCACTTAGACTTGCTGGACATAAACTTCCTTGCAAAGTAAAATTTGTTAAAAAAGAAGAACAAGGTGGTGCCAACAATGAAAATTAAAGAATTAAGAAGTTTAACAGTTGAAGAATTAAATCAAAAACTTGTTGACTTAAAACAAGAATTATTCAATCTTCGTTTTTCACAAGCAACCGGAAATTTGCCAAACCCAATGCAAATTCATAATGTTAAAAAAGATATTGCTAGGGTTAATACATTATTAAAAGAGAAAAAGGCATAGGGGGAAGATATGGAAAATTTAGAAAGAAACAATCGTCCTAGCAAGGTAGGAACAGTAGTTAGTGCTGGTAAAATGAACAAAACTGTGGTTGTTGCTGTTGTTTCAAGCAGAAAACACCCACTTTATAAAAAAGTCGTTAAACAAACAACAAAATTTAAGGCTCATGATGAAAATAATGAATGTGGTCTTGGCGACACAGTTGAAATTATGGAAACAAGACACATTTCAAAAGATAAATATTATAGAGTCGTAAAAATTGTTGAAAAAGCAAGATAGGAGGATACAAAATGATTCAACCACAAACAAGATTAAAAGTTGCTGATAACACAGGTGCAAGACAAATCATGTGTATCCGTGTTCTTGGCGGTTCTTATAGAAGAAGCGGAAATATTGGTGATGTTATTGTTGCATCAGTAAAAAGTGCCATTCCTGGTGGTTCAGTAAAAAAAGGAGATGTTGTTAAAGCCGTTATTGTTAGGTCAAGCAAAGGTCTTCGTCGTCCAGATGGCTCACACATCAAATTTGATGATAACGCAGCAGTTATTATTGATAACCAAAAACAACCAAAAGGTACTCGTATTTTTGGACCTATTGCAAGAGAACTTAGAGATAAGGGATATATGAAAATTATATCACTTGCTCCAGAAGTAATTTAGAAAGGAGAAAAACATGGCAAAATTATTTGTTAAAAAAGGTGATACAGTAGTTGTTATCGCTGGAAAAGAAAAAGGCAAAACAGCAAAAGTCTTGGGTGTTTCTCCAAAAACAAACAAAGTTCTTGTTGAAAATGTAAATGTTGTAACAAAACATCAAAGAAGAAAATCTCAAGAAGACAAAGGTGGAATAATCAAAAAGAGTGCACCTGTTTGTGCATCAAATTTAATGGTTGTTTGCCCTGATTGTGGAAAAGCAACAAGGGTTGCACACAAAGAAATTGATGGCAAAAAAGTTAGAATTTGCAAAAAATGTGGTGCAAGTCTTGACAAGGCTATGGCTAAAACAGTTAAAAAATTAGCAAAACAAGAGAAAAAATCTTCTGCAAAAGAAGAAGTTAAAAAAGAAGAAGTAAAAGTTGAAGAACCAAAGGCTGAAACAACAAAAAAATCTTCAACAATAAAAAAGACAACTTCTAAAACAACAACAGCAAAGAAAACAACAACTAAAAAAACAGCTATTAAGGAGGAGGAATAATGAAAAGTAGATTAGCAGTTTTATATAAAGAACAAGTTGTTCCTGCCCTTAAGGAAGAATTTGGTTATCAGAACATTAACGAAGTTCCAAAATTAAGCAAAATTGTTTTAAATATGGGACTTGGTGAAGTTAAAGATAATTCAAAAAGTTTCAACATTGCTGTTGATGAACTAACAGCAATCGCAGGACAAAAAGCAGTTCCTACAGTTGCTAAAAAAGCTATTTCAAACTTTAAAGTTCGTCAAGGAATGAAAGTTGGCGCAAAAGTTACTCTTCGTGGGGACAGAATGTACGAATTTTTAGACAGACTTATTTCAATTGCTCTTCCAAGGGTTAGAGACTTTAAAGGCGTTTCAACAAAAGCGTTTGACGGAAAAGGCAATTATGCATTAGGAATAAAAGAACAACTTATATTCCCTGAAATACAATATGATAAACTAGACAAAATTAGAGGTTTAGATGTTATCATAGTAACAAGTGCAAAGTCGGATAAAGAGGCAAAATCATTATTAGAAAGAATGGGTATGCCTTTTAGAACAAGAGGTTAAGGAGATAAAAATGGCAAAAACATCATTAAAAGAAAAACAAAAAAGAAAACAAAAATTCTCAACAAGAGAATATACTCGTTGTTCAATTTGTGGTCGTCCACACTCTGTTCTTAAAAAATATGGTATTTGCAGAATATGTTTTAGAGAACTTGCATCAAAGGGAGAAATTCCTGGTGTTAAGAAGGCTAGTTGGTAAGGAGGAAGATAGATATGATTTTAACAGATCCAATCGCAGATATGCTTACCCGTATTCGTAATAGCATAACGGCTAAGCACAGTGAAGTAGTAATTCCAGCTTCAAAAGAAAAAATGTCAATCTTAAATATACTTTTGGAAGAAGGTTATATTAAAGAAGCAAAACTTGTTGAAGATGGTGCAAAAAAGAACATCGTTGTTACACTTAAATACGATGGAAATGGAGATAGTGTTATTCAAGGACTTAGAAGAATTTCAAAACCTGGTCTTAGAGTTTATGCAGAAAAAGATAAACTTCCAAAGGTTATAAATGGTCTTGGAATTGCAATTATTTCAACTAATAAAGGTATTTTAACAGATAAGCAGGCTCGCTCACTTAATGTTGGTGGTGAAGTTTTGGCTTTTGTATGGTAGGAGGAAAATATGTCTAGAATAGGTAGAAAACATATAGATTTGCCAGCAGGAGTTGAACTTTCAGTAAACAATGGACTTGTTACTGTTAAAGGGCCAAAGGGAACTTTAACACAAGAAGTTGATAAACTTATAACTGTTAAAGTTGATGGAACAAAAGTTGAACTCACAAGAGCAAATGACGAAAATGAAACAAAGGCTAAACACGGCCTTTACAGAGCACTTCTTGCTAATATGATAAATGGTGTTGGCAAAGGCTTTGAGAAAAAACTTGTGATCAATGGAATTGGTTATAAAGCACAAAAACAAGGAAATAAACTTGTTTTAAACTTGGGGTATTCTCACAACATCGAAGTAAATGAAGAAGACGGAATAACATTTGAATGTCCTTCAAACTTGGAAATTGTTGTAAAAGGAATAGATAAACAAAAAGTTGGTCAAGTTGCTTCAAAAATTAGAGATTTAAGAAAAGTTGAACCTTATCACGCTTATGGTGTTCGTTATGCAGACGAAGTTGTTATAAGAAAAGTTGGTAAAACTGCTGGTAAGGGTAAAAAATAGGAGGAGAGCATAGATGTTTAATAAAAAAGATAGAAACGAAATAAGAGTTATAAGACATACTCGCGTTAGAAAAAAAATATCTGGAACAAGTGATTGTCCAAGACTTGATGTTTACAGAAGTAATGCAAGTATTTATGCTCAAATCATTGATGACACAAAAGGTGTTACATTAGTTTCTGCTTCAAGTCTTGATAAAGAACTTGAAAACGAAATTAAAGGTAAATCTAAAACCGAACAAGCAAGACTTGTTGGCGAGTTGATTGCAAAAAAAGCACTTAAAGCAAAAATTAAAAATGTAGTTTTTGACAGAGGTGGATATATTTACACAGGAAGAGTTCAAGCATTAGCCGAAGGCGCTAGAAGTGCTGGACTAGAATTTTAGGAGGTTATCGTGGCAGAACAAGAAGAAGTTAAAAAAACCAGAAAACCAAGAGAAGAAAGAACAAGACGCGAAGACGAGGGTATTGATAAAAACCTTGTCGCTGTTCGTCGTGTTACAAAGGTTGTTAAAGGTGGTAGAACATTAAGATTTTCTGCAGTAGTTGTTGTTGGTGACCACAAAGGTAATGTTGGAATGGGAATTGGTAAAGCAAAAGAAGTTCCTGTTGCAATAGACAAAGCAACAATGGCTGCTAAAAAAGATATGAGACCGGTAAACCTTGTAAACGGAACAATTCCACACGAAATAGTTGGTAAATATGGCACATCAAAAATACATCTTTTGCCAGCAAAAGAAGGTTCTGGTATTATCGCAGGTGGTGGTGCTCGTGCCGTTTTAGAACTTGCAGGTGTTAAAGATATTGTGACAAAAATCCATGGTTCAACTAACAAAATAAACAGTGTTAGAGCAACTCTTAATGGTTTAAGGAGCGTTAGAACAAAGGAACAGATTGCTGCTCTTCGTGGTAAATCTGTTGAAGAAATCTAGGAGGAATTATGGCACAAGAAAAACAAATAAAAGTTACTTTGGTAAGAAGCCCTATTGGATACAACAAAAACCAAGCAAAAATTACCGAAGCACTTGGACTAAAAAAATTAAATCATTCAGTTATTTTACCAGATAATGCAAGCGTTAGAGGAAGTATTTCTCACGTTGCTCATCTTGTAAAAGTTGAAGAAATATAGGAGGAAAAAATGGATATTCAAACACTTTCTCCAGCAAAAAATTCTAGAACTAGTTCTGTTAGAGTTGGTCGTGGAATTGGTAGTGGAATTGGAAAAACAAGTGGAAAAGGACACAAAGGTCAAAATGCTAGAAGTGGTGGGGGAGTTAGACCAGGCTTTGAAGGTGGACAATTACCACTTGTAAGAAAAATGCCAATTAGAGGTTTTAATAATTACAATTTTGCAAAAGATTATTCAACTTGCAATGTTGGAGACCTTGAACAGTTTGAAGAAAACTCAGTAATTACACTTGAACTTTTATACGAAACAAGAGTTGTAGGAAAAATGTTGCCATACGGACTTAAAGTTCTTGGCAATGGAGAACTTACAAAACCACTCACAGTAAGAGCAAAAAAATTTACTAAGAGTGCTATTGAAAAAATAGAAAAAGTCGGTGGAAAAGCTGAGGTGATCTAATGTTAAGAACTCTAGTTAGTGCTTTTAAAATTAAAGATTTAAGAAAAAAACTTTTAATAACACTACTTTTACTATTTGTATATAGAGTAGGTTGTTGGCTTACTGTTCCAGGAATTAGTCCTGGAGCACTTCAAGACCAAGTTTCAGGAACAACAGGAATAACATTCCTATCACTTATGAACTCAATAAGTGGTGGTGCTCTTGCAAACGCATCATTTTTTGCACTAGGCGTTTCGCCATATATTAGTGCATCAATCATTGTGCAACTTATTGCTATGGCATTTCCTGATATGCTTAAAGACGACAATAAACAGAAAAAAATCAATTTTTTAAATAGAATTGTTGCACTTGTGCTTGCACTTGCACAATCTATTGGTATTGTTGTTTCTTATGCAAATAGTGAAGGTTTTATTGATACAAGAATGTTGGGTGCATCGGTTCCTGTTTGGGTTTCGTGTACATTCATAGTTATTATGCTTGTATCAGGTGCAATGTTTACAGTATGGCTTGGTGAAAAAATAACAAGTATTGGTGTTGGTAATGGACTTTCACTTTTAATATTTGTTGGTATTTTATCAACTGCTTGTACAGGTCTTTTCACTGCAGCACAAGGTGTAGCACAAAATATTGACTATTTATGGACAATTCTTATCTTCTTGCTTGCAGTTGTTGTTATATTTAGTTTGATTATCTTTATTGATAATGCAGAAAGAAGAATAGTATATCACGCAGCAGGTTACACAAGAGATTCAAGGTTTAGCAAACCAAGTTCATATTATCCAATGAAAGTTAATTCAACAGGTGTTATTCCAATTATTTTTGCAAATGCACTTGTTTCATTCCCACAAATGTTAATCACAATTTTCTGGCCAAATACAGAATTTGCTGATTGGTGGACAAGATATTTAGGTACTGGTTCTTGGGTGTACATTGTTGTTACGGCATTTTTGATACTATTCTTAACAGTGGTATATGGTGCAATGATGTTTAAAGAACAAAACCCTAGTGAATTTTTCCAAAAGAATAATTTGACAATAAATATGTTCCATCACGGAAAACAAACTGCAGATTATTTAAACAGAATAAATTCAAGATTAAATTGGTTCTGTGGAATATATCTTGCGTTTATTGCTCTTGTTCCAAGTTTAGTGTTTAATGCACTTGCTACAACAAGTTTGGATTCAACACTTATCAATGCATTTAGTGTTACAGGACTTATGATTTTGGTATCTGTTGCACTTGAATTTGAAAAACAACTTGACCAACAAGTTGCAAGAAGAACAGAAAATAGAGGATTTTTAAAAAGAGTTAAATTATAATAAAAGATTTGGTGTTATATGAACATAATTTTATTAGGTGCCCCGGGCTCTGGAAAGGGAACGGAAGCAAGTTTAATTTCAAAAGATTTATGTATTCCAACAATATCCACAGGCGATATTATTAGAGATAATATAAAAAACAAAACAGAACTTGGAATTTTGTCTGAAAAATATATAAATTTAGGGCAGTTAGTCCCTGACGATTTAGTAATAAATTTGGTTAGGGAAAGACTAACAAAAAACGATGTTTTAAATGGATATATTTTAGACGGATTTCCAAGAACTGTTACACAAGCAAAAGCACTTCAAAGTTTTTCTAAAATTGATAAAGTTATTTTGATAGACACAAATTATGATGTTATTGAAGAGAGAATTTTATCAAGAAGAACTTGTCCAGTTTGCAAAAAGGTATACAACACTAAAACACATAAAAATGATTTTTGTGAAGTGTGCAATGCAAAACTTGTTATAAGAAATGATGACAATAAAGAAACAATAAAAAATAGGTATGATGTTTATTTAAAAGAAACACAACCTTTAATTGTTTTCTATAAAAATCAAGGTTTATTATACAAGGTGAATGGTAATTTGCAAGCAGATGAAGTTTATAACGAAATTAAACTAATTTTACAAGAAGGTAAAAAATGATTTGTAGAACACAACAAGATATTGATGGCATGAGAAAAGCCAACAAAGTTGTTGGCGATGCCTTAAAATATGCAGAATCTTTAATTCGTCCTGGCATTTCAACCTATGAACTTGACAAACTTGTAGAAAAGTTTATAATAAAAAATGGTGCGATACCGTCTTTTAAAGGTTTTGAAGGTTTTCCTGCAAGTATATGTGCTTCGGTAAACGAAGTTGTCGTTCA
Source organism: uncultured Christensenella sp. (assembly GCA_949295755.1). Lineage (GTDB taxonomy): Bacteria > Bacillota > Clostridia > Christensenellales > UBA1242 > UBA5893. Next base: position 1,077 of record CASFMG010000003.1, on the reverse strand, counting down.
CGGAATACCAAGTAAAGAAATAATTTTAAAAGAGGGCGATATTATAAGTGTTGATATTGGAACAATAGTTGATGGTTATAATGGCGATGCTGCACGAACTTTCCCCGTTGGAAAAATTAGCGAAGATAAACAAAGACTAATTGATGTAACAAAACAAAGTTTTTTTGAAGGAATAAAGCATTTGAAAGTTGGGGCAAGGCTAGGCGAACTGAGTAATGCAATACAAACTTATGCAGAAAGTTATGGCTATGGTGTTGTTCGTGAACTTGTTGGACACGGAATTGGACATCATATGCATGAAGAACCCGAAGTCCCAAACTATGGTCCCAAAAATAAAGGTATTATTGTAAAGGAAAATATGTGCCTTGCAATTGAACCAATGATAAATATGGGACAAAGATATATTTACATGGAAAACGATGGCTGGACAATTTCCACTGTTGATAAGAAACCATCAGCACATTATGAAAACACAGTTATCGTTACCAAAAATGGTGTGGAAATTCTATCATTGTAAAAGGAAAATCTATGCTACAAATAAAACAAGGTGATGTTGTTGTGTCAACCCAAGGTAGAGATTTTGGTAAAGTTTATATTGTCAAAAATGTAGATGAACAATTTGTCTATTTAGTTGATGGTCGTGGCAGAACAATGTTAAATCCAAAAAAGAAAAAATTCAAACATATCCGAACTACAAATATTTGCATTGATACTATAAACAAAAAATTAGGAAATAGTGAAAAAGTGCAAGATTTGGAGATTAGAAAAACAATTGATAATTTAAACATAATTTAAAAAGGAGTTTGTATGTCAAAGGAAGATGTGATAGAATTTGAAGCAGTTGTTGAAGAAGTTTTACCAAACACTGCTTTTAAAGTTCGTCTTGATAATGGTCATGTCATTACAGCATATATATCTGGCAGACTTAGAATGAATTACATCAAGATACTTGAAGGCGATAGAGTAAAAATTGAAATGAGTCCTTATGATTTGACAAAAGGCAGAATAACTTACAGAATTAAATAATTATTTTTAAATTATAAATTGATTATAAAAAAGGAGAAAAAAATGAAAGTA
>CASFMG010000002.1 GCA_949295755.1 uncultured Christensenella sp. | reverse complement strand
TTCTAGCAGTTTCACTGTAAGATAGATGATGTTCACGCATATCTATTATACACGAAATTTTAAATTCTGGACTATATTTTCTGTTCTTTCTCATAAAAAAGTGAACCTCCTTAAGTTGTCTAACTTTTGGGGTTCACTTCAAAATTGAGAGAGTTTTTTATAATTCAATATAATTTATACTAATTTATCTTGTTGTATTTTGAGTTGGTCCAACTGTTGTTGGATACAAACTTATGTCGCCAACACCTGGGCAAACTGTTGGAATGTTCTGACATTCTGGTATGCAAGGATAACCATATGATGGAACTAAAATGTCAACATCAGCAACAACTTTAACAATTATTTGCACACAAGCAGTAATTGTAAAAGTATTTTCGGCAGTATAAGTACCAATAGCACTTGTAACCTGACCAGTCACCTTGACTTCAACAGGGCTAAGAGCAGGTTGTGGAACACACAAAACAGCAGAAAAATCTGTTGTATATGTGGCAGTTGCAGTTCCAAGCACACCATTTGCATCTCTATAAGTAACAATTAGTGGGAATGTTACTTGACCTGTAACAGTTGCAAAATTTGGTCTGTTGTCAAGTCTTGTAATCACAACATTAGTCGTTGTTGGTCCAATGGCTTGATTTGTTTCTGTCGAGATGTAAGTAAGTGGCAACGCAGGACTAGCAGGATTATAATTTGTTGTAGTTAAAGTTACACCTGTAATTGTTTCGTTTTGCAAACAAGCATCAAAAACTCTTGTAACTTCAATTAAAACTTTTTCATTTAAGCCGTTAAGTGGATTTCCACAAATTGCCCCTGGTCTATTTTGATTGTTGTTGTTTATAAAAAAAGACATGCTAACCTCCTTTTATCTTTTCATATTACTTTATGAACATTTATAAAAAAAGGTGCATTGTCTTTTTATATATTTATGTCATTTTCAATTATATTTAAAATTTTGTCTTTATTTAAAAGTGTTTGGCTTGAATATGCCAAAATGTTTAAGGGCATAACATTTAAGTCTTTTGCTATAGTTTTTATATAATTAGCTATTTTTGATTTTGCAATTTTATCTGATTTTGTTGCGATAATTTTAAAAGGAATAGAGTTATAAGTTAAATATGCGAGCATATCTTTGTCTAAATCGCTTGGTTTATGCCTTATATCCACAAGCATAAAAACTCTTTTAAGACACTTACACTCTCTTAAATAATCTTCCATTAAAGTTGACCACAAAAGTATATTTTGCTTGCCTGCTTTGTGATACCCATAACCCGGCAAATCAACAAATCTAAAAGAGTTGTTAATCAAAAAATAATTTATCATTCTAGTTCTACCGGGAGTAGACGATGTTCTAGCAATTTTTTTACCTAATAGCGAATTTATAAAACTGCTTTTGCCAACATTACTTCTGCCAACAAACGCAAATTCAATTCCATCACTAATAAAATCACTGCTTTTAACTGCACTTGTTAAATATTTTGCACTTTCAATTTTCATATGTTTAATATAACAAAAATATTTAGACTTTGCAAATAATTATTTTTCTTCTTTGTCTTTTCCTTTTGCCAAATCACAAACCAAACACTCTGTTGTAAGAAGAGTTCCTGCAACACTGCCAGCACTAATTAAAGCAGTTTTTGTAACTAAAACGGGGTCAATAATTCCTGCTTTAAACATATCAACAAATTTATCGTTTAGAGCATCATAACCAATAGATGTATTTTTACTTTTTCTAACTCTGTCAACAACAACACCGGCATCTTTTCCACAATTAGTTGCAATTTGTTTTAGTGGGCTTGATAATGCATTTAAAATAATTTTTGCTCCCGTTTGTTCATCTCCTTTAAGCGTTTTAATAAATTTTTGTAAGTTTTTTTCACACTTAATAAGAGCAGTTCCACCACCTGCCACAATTCCTTCTTTCATTCCTGCCTTTGTTGCGCTGAGTGCGTCTTCTATTCGCAATTTTTTCTCTTTCATTTCAACTTCTGTTGCACTTCCAACTTTAACAACTGCAACTCCACCACCAAGTTTTGCAATTCTTTCGCCGAGTTTTTCTTTTTCATAATCACTTGTTTCACTTCTTTGTTGATTTGTTAATTGTGCTATTCTTTCTCTAACCTTTTCGCTATTATTGTCGTTTGATATAATTGTTGTTGAATCTTTTGACACTTTAACAGTTTTTGCTCTGCCAAGCATTTCAAGTGTCATATCTTTGATATCAATTCCAAGTTCACTAGAACATAGCGAAGCATTGCAAAGAATTGCAATATCACTTAAAACATCTTTTCTTTTATCGCCAAAATAAGGTGCCTTAACACAAACGCAATTAAACACTCCCCTTAATTTGTTTACAACAAGCATTGCAAGAACTTCACTATCAATATCTTCACAAATAATAAATAATTTTTCCCCTGTTTTTACAACTTGTTCAAGTATAGGCAAAATTTCGTTCACTGTTGAAATTTTTTTATCTGTTATAAGTATGTATGGATTTTCAAGATTTGCAACCATTTTTTCAGTATCAGTACACATATATGGAGAAAGATATCCCCTGTCAAATTGCATACCTTCAACAATGTTTAGTTCGGTATTCATTCCTTCCGATTCTTCAACAGTTACAACACCGTTTGAACCCACGGTTTTAATTGCCTTGCAAATAATTTCTCCAACCGTTTCATCACCTGCCGAAATTGATGCAATTTGGCTAATCTCTTTGTCCGTTTTAACAGGTTTAGACATTTCTTGAAGATTTTTTACAACAAAATCTGTTGCTTTTTTTATTCCATTTTTTAAACTTATTGGATTTGCCCCTGCAACAAAATTTTTTATACCCTCTTTAACAATACTTTGTGCTAAAACTGCAGCAGTTGTTGTGCCATCTCCTGCAATATCGTTTGTTTTTATGCTAACTTCTTTAATAAGCGATGCCCCCATATTTTCAAAAGCATCACAAAGTTCAATTTCCTTTGCAATGGTAACACCATCGTTGGTTATTAGTGGTGTTGTGTATTTTCTATCTAAAACAACATTCCTACCCTTTGGTCCAAGTGTAATTTTAACTGTATCGCAGAGAGTGTTTACTCCTTTTTCCAAACTTTTTCTTGCATCTTCGCCATATAAAAATTGTTTTGCCATTATTCATCTCCTTCCAAAATACTAAGTATATCTGCTTGCCTTATTATTAAATATGTTTCATCTTTAAACTTAAAACTAGAACCAGCAAACTTTGAATACAAAACTTTGTCATTTTCTTTAACTTGCATATCTATTTTTTTGCCGTCAAACATTTGTCCATCACCAACCCTAACAACTGTTCCTATGCAAGATTTTTCATCGTTTGTCTGTGGTAAAATGATACCAGCAGACGAAACTTCTTCTTTTTTGTCAGGCAAAATAACAACTCTGTCATAAAGTGGTTTTAATATCATAAATTCTCCTTTTATTTAATATTTCGTTTAACTAAATTTTGTTAAACAAAAATAAGAAGGTAATTATTTTACTTCTTATTGTATATATTGCAACTAATCTACAAAATATGCCGTATTATCATATGTTTTGTTTTAAAGGCATAAAAATAGAGTAAGATTACAAAAAAATATTAAAATCTCTAAAATAGGAGTTCAAGTTTTTATGACAAAAAATTCAACTAATAAAGGTAGAATGTCAAAAGTAATTGCAGTTTTTTCAATTGTTTTATGTTTAGGTCTTTGTATAAGTTTTGCCGAACTCTTTTCAAGTTTAATAACAGTTGGTGGATTTAATGCAATAAAAAACAACGAAATAAAACAAGCAAGTTTTTCTCTGTATGCAATAAGTTTATATCAAACAGACACAAAGGCAAAGGCGCAAGACCTTGCCGAAATAGTTCAAAGAAAAAATGGTGCAGGATTTATTTGGCAAACAGATACAGCCTTTAATGTCTTGGCGTCTTGTTATGAAAATCTAGCAGATGCTCAAAAAGTACAAGAAAATTTAAAAGCATCAAACACAACAAGCGAAATCATAACACTTAACTTTCAAGAAATCTCAATAAAAGCCGAAGTTAGCGAACAAGAAAAAAATGCTTTAATAGGTGGCATAACAAGTTATAAAAATATGTATAAAAAACTTTATGATTTGTCAGTAAGTATAGACACAAATTTATACACCGAAATAGAAGCAAAAGTATTACTCAGCGACATAATAAGCGAATTTTCAAAAATACAAGCCAACTTTGAAACATTGTTTAATCCAAAACTAACATCAAGCCTTCTTGAACTTAAACTAAGTTTAAAAAATGTTTCAAACATACTCGAAAGCCTGTCAAACTTTTCTTCAAGCGAAATTCCCTATACTTCACAAGTAAAAAACTCATATTTTCAAATACTTGATGAATACTTTAATCTATCAAAAACACTTTAATAATCCCAAGACGGAATATACAAAGTTTTTGCACTTTCTCTGTCCTGAACATAACCATCAAGTCCAAGTTCAAGATATTTGTCAACAACTTTTGTGTATTCCCTTTTTGTAATTTTTCTGTTTATTTCTTTAAATTCGCTTGCCCTTGCGTAAGGCGTATATTGTGCCATTAAACTAACTTTTGTGTCTTTTAAGTTGTTTTTAATCCAAGTTAAAATATCAATGCTTTCGTTAGTGAGAAGTGGCATAATCATATGTCTAATCAAAAGACCTTGCTTCATCATATCCCCGTCATAAATATCACTTTTAAGTTCTCTCATATATAAAAGTGCTTTTTTTGTTACTTCAACATAATCACTAACATTAGAATATTTTTTTGCCGTTGTATTAGAGTAGTATTTAAAATCTGGTAAAAAAATATCAACATAATCTTTTAACATTTTTAAAGTTTGCAAACTTTCATAACCGTGAGTGTTATATACAATAGGAATTTTTGGTTTGTAAATTTTTAGTGCTTTTATAATGTTTAAAACATAGTGCGTTGGATTTACAAGATTTATATTTTCAGCACCTTTGTTTTCCAACTCTTTAAAAATGTTTGCAAGTTCTTCTTCGGTTATCTCTTTACCCTTTTTTAGCGATGAAATTTCATAGTTTTGACAAAAAACACAACCAAGAGTGCAGTGCGAAAAAAATATTGCACCACTGCCCTTTTTACCACTTATACAAGGTTCTTCAAACTCGAAAAGAGCATATTTTGCAATTTTTATTTTTGATGAAGCACAACAATATCCTTGCTCAACATCTCTATTTTTTCCACACCTTCGTGGACATAAAAAACAATTCATACAAAAAGAATAATTAAAATGTTTTGTGATATCAATTATTTCTTAAATTTTTATAAACATATGCTTTAAGTTCAACATATTTTGCATAGTTATAATCTGTTAGTGCAATGTGAAAAGACTTTGTATTTTTTTCAGTTATATTATTTTTTACAATATCAACAACTTCACTAATATTGTCATAAAATTCAATATTGTTTTTAAAACAATTTTGTATTTGTTTTTTAATTGTTACAAAATGTGTACAACCCAAAACAACTGATTTTATATTATTATATTTTTTGTTTTTTAAATGTTTTTTTAATATTTTTTCTATATTTTCTAAATAAAATAAATTATTGTCTATTTTTTTTGCTAAACCTTTTATATAAAGGTATTTATAACCATTTTTATTTATTTTATTTTTTATATAATTATTATTTTTTATTGTGTTTTTTGTTGCAAAAAATAAAATATCTTTATTTAGTTTATTGATTTTATTTTTATCAAACTGCATAGGTATTATTTTTATATTATATAATTTTTTTATTTCTTCAAAAATTGTAAAACTAAGTGTATTGCAAGCAAGAACAATCATATCTATATTGTAATGTTTAATCAAATAATCAATGTTGTTTTTGGTGGCAATAAGCAATTTCTTTTTTGTTTTATTTCCATATGGCGAATTTTTGTTATCACACAAAAAAACAAAGTTTTCGTTTAAACTTTTGTAGCAACTAAGCATAACATTAAGTCCACCAACACCACTATCAATAAAACCAATCACATAAAAATGTTATGCTAAATAGGATTTAATAGTTCCATAATTTCTTCTTTTTTTAAATTGGGACTAAAAACTTTGTTTAAAGCACTTGCTAATATTGTTGAACATCTTTCTACCATAAAATTTATATCTTTTGGCGAAACAATAATATCTTTGTGAATATTGTTTGTAATTTCTTTTAAATTTAACATAAACGGAACTCCAATAGTAATACATTTAATTTTTGTTGTATCATATGATATTTCTTTATTAAAATTTAATGCGCCACCTGGAATAATTCCAGTGTCTGACATTTGAAAACTATGTCCAAGTCTTTTTATGTTGTTAGTTAAAAAACTATCAATCAAAACAATTAAATCTGCTTTAACTTGTTTTGCAACACCACAAACAATATCAAAAGTTTTTATCCCTGTTATTGCCTGAACATTAGGACAAAGCGTGCAAATATTAGATTTAACAATTTTCTTGTTTAAAAGTTTGGTTGCTAAAACTTTTTTGCAAGTTTTTTCTCCAAAACTATCAGCAACAATCTCGCCGTTTCCAAGTCCACAAACCAAAATAGTGTCGCCTTCAACAATTTCTAATTTATTCAAAAATTTATTTAATTGTTTTGCAATTTCATCA
>CASFMG010000001.1 GCA_949295755.1 uncultured Christensenella sp. | reverse complement strand
CATTGTCTATATAAACATAACCAGAAACAGGATTGTCTTCGCTCCCAAGACCAATGACTAATTTTAGGGTGTTAGTATAGGCTGTGGACCTAATTAAAAGTTCATATTTTGACCAATTAGAACTGTATATTCCTTCATCACTATATAAAATATTGTTATCACTATCAACAACATAAACATTCATAAGTTGGTTGTTTGTGGACTGGATAACAGTTTTATAATCGAAAGAAATTTTTTGATAACTGTCTTTCGTTGTTGTTATTTCACTGCTGGTTATTGTTTGATAAGTTGGTTGTTTGTTGTATAACATTAAAATGTTGTTTACATCGCTTTCTACATTTGATGCAGATGATGAAGGATTTTGTGGATTTCTTGCACCACCAAAGTTATCCTTGTTTAATTCGTAAATAGGCGAGTAAGTATTTATAATTCCATAAATTGCTTTATTTTCGTCTTCCATTGCGCTTGTCCAATCGCTAGGAGTAACAGGATAACTGAAATCTTTTTCAAGACTAGTTGCACTATTAAATGTTCCATTTTTAACAGAAGGAGTTCCAGTTATTGTTGAAAGTGTAACTGAACTTGCATTTGTCGTTTCTGCATTTTCAAATTGTTCCCACGATATTTTTTCAAAACTAATGCTATCAAATATCACACTGCCTTTTGCTCCGGTTTCACTATCTCCAAGCCATAGTTGTAGTGTAAACGATGTTTCAAAAAGTTCGTGTCCTTTAACATAGAAATAGTAAGGGGTATAGTTGTTGGTTAGTGCATTTGTGTTATTAGAAGAAATTTCTACAGTTTGACTTACAGGAGTATAAAAATCTTTGTAATCTTCGCCATAGAATAAAGAAACATCTTCTCCTTCTTTTAAAACTATATGTGCTTTCCCATCAAAATTAGATGATAATTTTGCCCAAACTGTTATTTTGTATGTTTCATAAGGTAAAACTTTAAATGATGTGCTTTCATATCCAACACTAACTGCTTTGTTAGATGTTGAATATAAAACTAACGCAAAATTATTATTTGCACTATAATCTGCACCAAGATATTCGATTCCAAGAGATTCCATACTTGCACGATTATTGACGCTTACGACTTTTGCATCAGCACCTGTTGGCATATAATTAACAACTTTCCAACCAGTTTTGTCACCAGTTTCAAAATTTGAGTTTTCAATTAAATTTGTTTCAAAATCTCTTAAATCAATAATATTTTTTCTTGAAAAAGAATTTGCGATTTCTTCTTCATAATAATTGCCAGAAATTTTTTGCATTGTTATGTGGTCAAAAAAAACTGCATTTAAAGAATCTTTTTCTTTGCTTCCAAGCCATAATTCAATTGATATGTCTTTTTGGTCAATACCTGTTGCAAAATAAAATCTATATTCCGTCCAAACATTTGATGTATATCTTTCAAAAGATGTATTTAAAGTATTGTCATCAAAACCATTTATATAAATTGATGCTACTGCATTGTCTTGTGTAAGTGTCCATATGCTAAGTTTATAATATGAATAACTTTCAAGTGCTATTGTATTTGATTTATATCCTAAATGATTGGATTCATTTGTTGTTGATTCAGATTTTGCATTTATCATTAAAACATTGTTGTCAAGTTCCATACCTTGAATTGTATATGGTACACCAGGATTTTGTGTTGTGGTTAATGCATAAGAAGAAGCACGATTTGAAAAAGTTTCTTCATTTGTACTAATAACTCCAGATTTTCCTGTGCTTGAACCTTGTTTTTCCCAACCGTTTGGTGTTGTTTGAAGTGCTGTTGATGAAGAACTATTAAAATCACTATTTGTAATTGTAACTTCATTTGATGCTGTATCTTGTGCAAGTACAGTTCTTTTTATAGGTAGTTGAGAAAGTAATGCTATGCAAACTGATATAAAAATAATAAAAATTGATAATAAAAATTGATTAGTTTTTTTTGTGTTAGTCATTTAGTTTCACCTTTTAATTTAATATATAATAATACTTTGATAAGTATAAAACATATTGCGATTATTTGCAAATATTTTTTAGCATTTGTGTAACAATATTTTTATGGAAAACAGGCATAAAAATAAAAAAAATATTTTAATAGTCTTTTGTGGTACGGTTATAGGTTTTATAAATGGATTTTTTGGCGGCGGTGGTGGTATGGTGTGCGTTCCTATGTTTGAGAAGTTTTTAAAACTTAAAAATAAAGAAGCACACGCAACCACACTTTGTGTAATTTTACCACTTTGTATAGTTAGTTCGTTTATATACATATACAAAAATAGTCTTGATTTTATTGAACTTATGCTTGTAACAGGCGGTGCAATCATCGGGGGTATAATAGGTGCATTTTTATTAAAAAAATTAAATTCAAAATGGATTAGGGCAATTTTTGCAATAGTTATGCTTGTTGCAGGTATAAAAATGGTGATATGATGTGGTATATTCTTTTAATTTTTGGTTTTTTAGCAGGAATTATTGGTGGTATGGGAATGGGTGGTGGAACAATTCTTATACCATTATTGACTATTTTTATGGGAATTAGTCAAATAATTGCTCAAGGATATAATTTAATAGCATTTTTACCTATGTCATTAGTTGCAATTTATATTCATTACAAAAACAATTTAATAGAGTCTAAGTATTTGCTTTTGATAATAATACCAGGCATAATTTGTGCTGTACTAGGTAGTTTTTTGGCAAACATAATAGATAAAGATATATTAAAAATTTTGTTTGGTGTTTTTTTAATTGTGTTAAGTCTATTAGAATTTATTAAATTATTTAAAAATAAATAAATTATAAGTGGACAAAGAAAAATTTATATGCTAAAATTAGTCGTTAAAGGAGAATTATTACATATGGTAGACCCCAAAAAATGTATAGGTTGTGGAACTTGTGTGGGAATGTGTCCAGTTGGTGCAATTTCTTTTGACGAAAATAATAAAGCAAAAATTAATCCTGAAATTTGCATAAAATGTGGAACTTGTGAAGCAGTTTGTCCAGTCAATGCCATTGAAATAAAAAGATAATATAAAGAGGAAAAAATGGAAAAAGTTGCAATTATTGAAATGAATGAAACAAATCTAAAATTGCTGATTTTAGATGTAGAAGAAGGCGGATATTACAATGTCTATGACAGAATAAGTGAAAATATAAAACTTGGTCAATTTGTACTAAAAGAAGGAATTGTACCTTCCAGTAAAGTTACCGAAACACTTACTATACTTAAATTGTTTAGAAAAGTTTGCAATAACAATAAAGTTACAAAGGTTATATCAATAGCCACAAGTTTTATTAAAGAAGCAAAAAATCAAAAAAGTTTCTTTGATGAAATTTACAATAATACAACATTTTCTTTTACAATTCTTTCAATGGAAGAAGAAGTAAAAGCAGTTTATAGTGGTGTAATAAATTATGTTGATGTTCCAAAAGGGGTCATAATTGATGTTGAACCAAACTTCACGCACATAATTCATTATAATAGAAGGACACTTATAAATGTAACAACACTAAAACACGGTGCAGTTAGTTTTGCCGATGAAAATGTTGGCTATGACGAAATAATAAAAGTTGTAAAAGAAGAATTAAATAAATATGAATACCTAAAAACATTAGACCCTGAAACAATGTTTGTTGGTACGGGCTCAACAATGATAAGTATTGGGCGTTTGGCAAAAAAAGTTTCACATTATCCACTTGACATTGACAACAACTATGTTGTAGTAAACAATGTTTTTGATGCTGTATTTAATAAAGTTAAAGACTTAGATTTGGACAAAACTCAAAAACTAAAAGGAATAAGCGAAGATAGGGCAGATTCACTCGTTTCAGGTATGGCAATAGTAAAAGCAATAATTGAACAATTAAACATAACAAGTTTTTCAGTTTCTGCTGGTGGACTAGAAGAAGGTTTAATATATAACTATATCGTTCCCGAAACTAACGAAAAACCACTTAGTGATATGTTAACTTATAGTCTTGAAACTATAAGAATATTTTATGATAGACCACTTTCTAACACCGAAAATGTGTATAATTTAGCAATTATATTATTTAAGCAGTTAAAAGTTATGCATAAACTTCCACGAGCATATGTAAAAGCACTTAGAATTGCTGCTTCAATGTATGATTGTGGAACAAGAGTCAACTTTAAAAATCACCCAAATTATAGTTTTGATATAATCATAAATTCAAGACTTAATGGGGTATCACACAAAGATTTGTT